>JAOAFQ010000019.1 GCA_026416195.1 Candidatus Aminicenantota bacterium
GGCATAGACCATGAATTTTTCCCAGTCCGGAGTGGTCCGGTCGCCCTGGTAGCCCTCGACGATGGCGTCCAGCGTCTTGCGGACCTTGAGGTTGTGCTTGTAATTCTGGTCGAAGATGATGTCCCGTCCCCAGAGAGCGGCTTCGCTCAGGTAGTAGATGAGCTCTTTCTGGCGCGGCGACAGCTCCTCAAACCCTGGGACCTGGTAGCGCAGAATCCTGATATCGGCAAACTGGTCCACCTGCCACTTAAACGCCTGCTTGGCCTGGGCCTTAGCTGCCGTCTCCTTCGCCTTTTCCGGCGCCTTCTTACACCCCGCTACCCAGATGGCTATAACGCCAATGAATAGGAGTATAAAAATTTTTCTCATTCTATCGTTTCTCCTTTTTTTAAGATATACACGGTCTCCTTTAGATCCAAGTTTTCTGACCTTTATTAGGTTACCTTATATGATACGGAAGAGGAAATTGCAATCCTTAATCTTTTTTATATCATATTGATTGCAAAACCGGAGGAGAAAAATTAGAAATAAATATATATTAATTCATCAAGAATAGAAACTTAATTTTTTTATGAGTAAAAATATATAAGCTGAGAGTTATCCTTTAAAAATATTTTCATTATGCCAGAGGAGCAGCTTTCGGTCTGGCCTTTCCTCAGGTTGGTCGGGGAGAACAATCAGCGGTTTACCGTGATAAGGATAATAACTTTTACCGTTTTCGAAGTCTTCTTTTAGCTTTCGGCTTACTTCAATCCTGTATTCAGGGGTTATCGTTATATAACCGGTATCCATTAAGCGGTGGAAATCGCTTCTCAGCAGGATGCCGTTGTAGACTTCGTGAGGTCCATTTTCGCTAAATGGTTTTATGTGGGCGGCCTCGAGTGCTGGCAGAGAATGTTCACTGGTTATGGCGCAGGCCCGCTTATAGCTTTCAGTGACGGCTATCCGGAAGGAGCGCTGGCCCAACCTCGGTTTGATCTGTATTTCCTTGCCGTATCTTGCTCTTTCTTCTTCTATACGGGCAGCTTCTCTGCTTAAATAATCATATTGCTGCAATTTCCATGCAACCTGAAGTTTGTTAAGAATATATCGCCATTCTTCTGAATTTAGGCCAAAAGTTTTTCCACGAACGATTGATCTATGCCACCCGGGAATTTCGAACCAGAGTTCTCTTGACAAAAAGAAGACCTCACTTAATATCACACATCCTATATGAAAATCTTCCCTGGGGTTGTCTGGCTTTCTTCGGTACTTTGCGATTTTCTGTCGCATTTCATGGTAAGTGGCACACCCATTTCTTTCACCAAAAGTCTCCCAGGCAAGGCTAATGGGCAGCTCCGAGTAGGAAATAAAAATTCCGCCTCCAGCGATGATATCCCTTTGGCCTGTCTCTTGAGATCTATGAAGTTTGAATAAGAAAAGGTCACCTTTTTGTAATATTCTTATCGGCTCTGGAGAGGGCAACCAGAAATTTACTTCGTCTCCCGGTTGCGTTATTCGGCTTGCCAGAAACCGATACCATTCATTATCGGTAACAGCAATAAAAAGTTTCATTTTTTAATTAAATAGTAAAAAGTTTGATAATTTGTTGTCAAGGAAAGTATGAGATTAGCAAGATAGACCTTAAAGCCAGGGGAAAAATTGACAGAGTTGATTTGGATTTATTAATTTTATAATAAAGGTAATAGAGAAAATTATTTTGATAAAATTGATATCAGATAATTTATCATTTTTGAGGTGATTATCTCTTAGATTAGGTGAGAACATACTAAAGGGGTAGATGAATGGAAAACGAAACGATTCATGTTTCATTTCCTGTTATTGATTTGGAGGAAATACTCGTTCCTTGGGAAAATTGCTTGAGAATAACTATTGGGCCAATATCAGAAGTGTTAGTTAAGAAAATGATTGAAAAACGATATGACTATGCGCCTGTGTCGTTATCGGATGCTTCAAACAGTCCAATACTCGGATTGGTATCTCGCCAAAGGCTTGAAAGCCTTCTTAAAGAAAATAAAGAATTAACTAGGGAAGACAAGGGAATTATACTTGCGGAAGTCCCCGTAATGACAAACTTAGATTATGTACTCGAACGTTTGGCAGAGGTTCCCACGAGAATTGTATCTCATGATATCGAAGCAGAAGGACACTCTTTATATGGAGTGTACGGGATAGTAAATAAATCTGATTTAAATAAGCCACCGGTTAGAAAAATTATATATGAGATTCTAGCCAAGCTCGAAATAACTTTAGCTGAGTATATAAATTCAAAGAATATTGATACCTTTTCTTTGATCGAATTGCTGAATGAAGATAGCCAAGCTAGAATTCTTGGTTATTGGGAACTAGCCAGGAGAAAAAACGTAGACACAGGGCCTTTGACCGGAGCCATGTTATCAGAGTTATTAAGAATTGCTGCTAAATATCTTTATGCGGAACTTGGATTTAAATCTAAAAATGAGCTTGAGAAGATCACAGGATGCTTGCCCGAAATTCGCAACCAGGTGATGCACCCAGTAAGACCACTTATAACCGATGAAAAAAGTTGTCTTCGCCTTAAAGAAGCCTTATATAATGCTATTCTAATTACGAAAAAAGTTCAGGCAGGGCTGCCCCGACAAGATAGGACTTAAATAGGTATTTTTTAAATTAGATTATCTAGAAGAAAGATATGATTTCATAAGATTACGGAATAGGGGGCCGTGGTTTGGGATTTTTAGGTGTAATAGCTCGTGAACGATGACCTCAGCCCGGAACTTGGCTGACTGTTTCAATAATTCTGTGTCAAAGGTTAGCCTCCCCTTTGAAGAACAGCTGGCCCATTTCCGTTTCATCGGCCGGATATGGATATCAGCCGGTTGAACTTTAATTCTCTTGGCCCAAGCTAATACTTCAGCCTTGAAAATATCGACCGGGATGGCCTCTTCCAGTGTTTTCCACGGTTTCAGCTCTGATTTTTCTACCATTTTATCTTTCTAGCCCCGATGCTTTTACGATACCGCCCTCGTCTTTAATCACGCCTAAATGGCCTTTTTCAATAGTCCAATTAAACGCTCGCCCCAGCTTACGACCTCTCCTTCTTTTATCCCTCCCTCTATCATGGCCTTATACAATTTTCGTCTGAACTCTCTTGCCTGCCGCTCGCTTGTTGACCAATGGGGGAACTGATTGAAGGCATGATCAAGTTCGTTAGCTATCATTTCCGCCTTGGCTGCCTCAATGTTTTGTGTTTCAAACCACCATTTAGCGGCAAAAGCAATTTTGGACAGCCCGGTTGTGCTCATTTCTTCTTCAGCCTCTTTTAATTTTTTGATCAATTCAAGAAGCTCTTTTAGGGCCTGTTCAGCTGAGGCCTTTCTCTCCTCATACAACTGCCTTATCAAATCAGCTCTTTCCCCGATTGATATCAGGTAAGGATTTTCTTTGCCCCTCTCCTCAATTAAAGCATAAATGTTTTTGAGCAAATTAAAAACCTTGACTGTAGTCGATCCTTCTTTCCTGGCGATTGCTTCAAGTGCTTCAATACCTATTTCATAAAAATCGAGAGGGCTCTCTATTCCTGTGGTGTGAGTATGTCTCTGAACAATTTCTGCGGTTTTTCTCAAGAAGCTCTTATCCACTGGCACGCCTGGTTCATAGGCGCTTCTTACCAGCCTATAAACCTGCACCAGCTGGTCGTAGTCGCCCATAAAAGGCCGTAAAAATATATCAGGAGAAAGAATTTCATAAACCTCTTCCAATTCTCTGAAGAACTTATAAAATTTGTGCCTCAAGTCTTTCTCTCTGAAGTATTCTAGTATCGCTTCAGCTTTTTTATCTTCTTTCAATCCTTTGCCTATGCTCAAATATTCCCTTTGGCCTTCTTCCATTAACCCCTTAAACCTTTCCCTCAAAACATCGAGATCTTCGATAACTCCTTCCACGTCCTTGGAATCGAAAGCCAGGGCTTTTTCCAGATTTTCAAAAATCCCCACGAAGTCAATTATCAGGCCGGAAATTTTCCTTTGGCCTTCGTTGGTCTCGTATGGTCTGTTTACCCGGGCAATAGCTTGCAACAAAACATGGTCTCTCATAGGTTTATCGAGATACATGCAGTAAAGGATTGGGGCGTCATATCCAGTTAGAAGTTTCTCTGTGACTATTAGAATTTTAGGATTAGCCTCTGGTTTTTTGAATTCTTTTCGTATGAATTTTTCTTTTTCTTCTGAAAGATGGTATTTCTTGAGATGAGGTGGGTCATTGTAAAATGGGCTCATGACTACGGCGCTCTCTTCCGGCTTCATATGCTTGTCCAATTCTTCTTTATAAAGGCAACAGGCTTCTCGGTCCACAGCAACTAAGAATGCTTTATATCCCATAGGTTCCACGTATTCTTTGTAATGATTGGATACAAATTGGGCTATCTTTCGGACTCGCTCCGGGTTTTTTAGCATATTTTTTAGGGTAACGGCTCTGTCCAACACTCTATCCAGCTCCTCCACGTCCGAGACGCCCTCAAGCTCAGCCGCTTTCCAGAATTCTTCCTCCATGGTTTGTTTGTCCACCATCAAATCGGTCGGTGCCAGCTGATAATGGAGTGGGACTGTCGTGCCGTCTTCAATCGATTCTTTTATGGAATATTTATCGAGGTAACCAGTTTTATCCTCCAGCCCAAAGGTCTTAAAGGTTCCCTTGCCATATGCTGTCTTATCAATTGGCGTTCCAGTAAAGCCGATGAAAGTCGCGTTGGGCAAGGCCCCCATCAGATAGTTCCCAAGGTCTGCCCCTGTAGACCGGTGAGCCTCGTCTATAAGCACAAAAACGTTTTTTCTTGTGCATATATTCGAGGGCATGTCATCGAACTTATGAATCATGGAGACAATGAGGCCTCTGGTATCTCTTTCTAAGAGTTCACGCAGTTCTCTTTTGCTGGTAGCAATGATAGCCCTTTCAAAATTTACCGATTCCAGATTTTGGAACAGCTGCTGTTGAAGCTCATTTCGGTCGACGATCATCAGGACCGTCGGGTTCTCAAAGGCCGGCTCAGTCAATAGCTTTTTTGCTATGGTTATCATCGTGTAGGTTTTGCCAGATCCCTGGGTGTGCCAAATTAGCCCCCGATGTTTTTGGACATCTCTGGCCCGGAGTAGTGCTCTCTCTGAAGCTCTTATTTGGTGAGGTCTAAGAACAGCTTTATTCAATTCCCCGTCTTTTCGTACAAATATAACGTAATCTGTTAAGACTCTAAGGACCCTTCTCGGAGCCACAAATGATTTAATCAGGGTTTCAAAATCTCCGGCCTGTTCATCTCTCCAGTTAAAAAGCAACCTTCTATTTAAGTTCCAGGTGGCGCCATAGAAAAATTGTATTAAATGGGTAAGAGCAAATAGCTGCACCTGAGCTATCAGTTCAGGCCCTTCTCGGTGGTAACGTTTTATCTGGTCAAATGCTTCGGCAATGCCTTCAATTTTAGTGGCGGATTTTGTCTCAAGGACGATAACAGGAATCCCATTTATCAGAAACACCACATCTGGCCTGATCGAGTAATTTCCGCTTACAAACTTAAATTCATCAGTTACCTGAAAAACATTGGTCTCGGGGTGTTCTGCGTCAATAAGGCGTACATTTTTTTCCCTTTTTTCAGCTTCGACGAATACTGTCTTTAATCCTCTTAAATATTCCCAGGCCTCTAAATTCCCTTCAATATTTGGCCGCACACTGAGCATTCGCCTGATTATTTCCTCAGCTTTGATCTGATCCACAATGCCGGGATTCAATCTTTTGAGCTGATTACTCAGAATCTCATGAAAGATTACCCCGCCTTCGCCCCGCCTTAATCTTAGGGCTTCATGGGGTTCAACGTATTCCCATCCGGCCTCTGTAGCGTACCTAACCAACGGATTTTGAACCGTTGCTCTTTCTGATTGTAAACTCATGTTATTGATCCCAATTAGTTTATAAAGAGCTAATATAAAATCCCGCCGTTTTTATTTGGTATAATTGAATTTATCATATGATGCTCTAACTCTCTTCTTAATATTTTGCTTTATAGCCGCGGTTTTTCTGGCACTTATTAAAGCAGCGAAGCCTTCGGATTCCAGTATTCTTAGCTTCTTTTTTATAAGCACCATGGCCTAGTTAATAAGGCTGAAGATGACTGTGCAGGCGCTCGAACCCTTTTCTAATAATAGCCGCGATTCGTTTGCGTCGTTCGGCTAAGAACTCTGCATAAGGCATCAGGTACCATTGCTCTGGCAGCCCATGCATCTCATACATAAGGGCGAGCTCGTCAGCTGTGAATAGGTTCTCTTTAATCGGAGCGTACTCTGACGGCGGGCTGTTGCTGATTTCAATGTTGTCTTTCCATTCGATAAGAGCGTAGTTAGCGATTTGATTGACGTCACGGCGATCTTTGATCCCGATCTTTTTCAGATAACCGCGGGGGAACAGGTGATGCCTTTCCAGTGGCTCTTTTGGGGGCCTTATCGCCGGATTAAATAATTCTTTTATCATCATCTTCGAGTACAAGACAGGCGCATCTAGCAGGCACAAGGCGGCATAGAAGGCAGATTGGCTGGTACTCTGCGCGGAAGCTGTTGCCAGCTCATTAGGCAGGGTCGTGTTCCAGTAGTCATCCGTTAATACCGCAGAGATTTGTCCCTGCCAAGTCTGGACGAACTCTTTCGGAGTGGAAAGATTACGTAGCAAGGCCAGGTCTTGTTCCATGCGCGCTTCTGGAGAACTGGTATAGCGGCCTGTTAATGACGACATGAAAAACCACTGGGCCATGACTTCGCGCAGGGTAAATGAATCTATATGAAAATCGCACTTTCCGATCAACCATAAGGCGTAGGTGTATAGTATCGTGGTCTCAGAGGTAATCATACTTTGGTGAAGAAAACCAGCCCGCTGCAATACCTTAAAGAATTCATGCCAGTTGGAAAGGTCACAGACTTCGGCCTGTGCCCGGCGCAGAACTTCAAATTGCTCGTCGCGCCGTTGCGTGGAGAACTCACCAGTCTGCAAATCTTTGCCCCGCAGAAGAGAATAGACGTGTTCCAAGCGAGCGCGCCTGAATCCAAGCGCCACACTGACTCGCAGCATCTGGTCGGGGCTCGGCTGGAAGTACGGATTATAAGGGGATGGTCGCTTATCGGCTGGCGGAGTTTTTGCTTCTCGGCAAAATTTTTCCAATTGTTTGCGGCCATCGTCCCAGAATACAGACATTAAGGTTAGGATGAAGTCGGCTTGGTTCAGGGGCGTTCCCCGGCTGTTGATTCGCACGAAAATTTCTGCCACCTCCTCTTCTGTGACGCTGGAGGAGACTTCGAGAGCCGTCAGAGGGTATTTTTTTAAGTCAACCAAGCGGTCAATTGCTTGATAAAGTTGCTCTCGTTCGGCGTCAGAAAACGGCCGCTTTTCTGCTATTTTCTCGATAAAACGGTTAACAAAGGTGAGCAGGTTTGTTGTTGGCTGCCATAAAACGCTGATGTCGGACAACCACTCCGGATCACGTTCGATCGCTGGATTGGTAACCTCGAAGCGCCTTTCAAAGGGATTAAAGGCTAATCGCAGCCGGATAGAGCGGAAATTTTCATCAATAATCGGCACTCCTTTCATCACGGCGTACAGGGAAGTTAACCTTTGCTGACCATCAACAATCAGCAGAATCGGTGCTTTTTGCTTGAGGTTAGCACCAATGAGGCGGTGTTCACCAGGCAGGCCATTTTCCCAAAAGAGTAGGTAGCCGATGGGGAAGCCACGGTACATCGAATCGAACAGGTCACGTACTTTGGAGGTTTTCCAAACGAAGGGCCGTTGAATATCCGGTAGGCCGATGTTGCCCATTTCGATGTCCTCAAGCAGTTTATTCACTGTGTAATCCACCTTTTTGAATAGCACCTCAGACATGCTTGTCTCCTTGTCTAATCTGTAATATCGCCTTCAGCATTGGCTATGTATTGCACATATAACCTCCTCCGTCCGGTCATCAATTCATGAAGCAGAGTCTTGAATAGATCGCTGAGCGCCCGGGCGTATGCCTCTTCTGCCGAGATGCGCTGGTCCACCGTTCTCAGAATTCTCGCAATCTCCTTCTGCTCGGGGAGAGGGGGGAGGGGGATAAAAAAAGAAGACAACCTCGACCGAGACAAATTGGGGATGGTCGTCTTGTTCCCTGCACCGCCATACACTCCCAAGAGCCTCCAAGCACACTGCATCCAGTACATGTAGAACAGAGGAAAGGCGTCCTCACGGCTGCTCCGCAATCGATGGAGATGGTTTTGGTAGAGGCAAACTGGAAGCTGACCTTCCCAAATGGCAGTTCGGCCAATATCACCACCTTCGCAAACCAGCAAGTCACCTGGTTTTAGGGCTAGTCGCTTTTCTTCTGGTTCCTCAAAGTGCATTTCATCAATCGAGGATAAGTCTATTCGCCCCCAGAACACGTTAGCAGTACGTAGAAATGGGCGCTTCCTCGAGCCAGCACGCGACTTTGGCGATAGCGATTTGCCTTGCTGAATCTCAAATACTTCCCCCAACCGCACCACTTGCCAATCCTCGGGCAATGGTCCGAGTTCGGTCATGCGGTAACCGTTGGGTAGGAGGGCAGCGTCTTGGTTCATCGTAAATCTCTCCCACAAAGCACATACAGGCGCTCAGGCCGCATAGATCACCTTCTCTTCCTTCAGCACGGCTTCCCGAATCGCGGGTTTGAGGCCGCTGCGCGGCATGAGGTCCACCGCGCGCCCCAAGAGGGCAGAGAGTTCGCGTGCCATCCGGGCAAGCGTCAGGAACCCCACGGTGACATCAGGCTCGAACTCCACCAAGACGTCTACGTCGCTCTGCGGATTGAAATCCTCCCGAAGCACGGAGCCGAACAGGGAGAGTTGCCGCACCCGATAGCGGCGGCAAAAGTCTTTCAATTCTGTCTCCGGGAGAGCAATGGCAGGCTTCATTCTGCCTCCTCCGTCTTAAGCCCGAGTTGAAACAACACTTCCCGTAACGCGCATTCAGCTTCGGCGCGTTCTTCTTCCGCTTCCTCCAGTCCTACGAGTGCTTACTCCAACGGCAGCACTTCTTCGCTGCCATTGATGCTCACATAGCGGCTGGGCAAGAGGTTGTAGTCATTGCGCGCCGCCTCCTCGCGGGTGATGATGGCATGGAGGGGCGCATCACGATTTGCCCCCGCGGGATCGCCCCACGCATGGTAGATGCTGGCAATGGTCTCGATGTGCTCCTCCGTCAGGTAGTTCTTGGGTCTGCCCTTAGCGAAGAGCTGGCTGGCGTTGATGAGCAAGATTTGGCCTGGGTAGCGCTTGCGGCGGTTGACGACGATGATCACGCCCGGCGCGGTAGTGTTGTAGAAGAGGTTCTCCGGGAGCAAGATGACCGCCTCGATGAGATCGGCTTCCACGACCGCTTTACGGATGTTGCGCTCGCGGTTGGAGCCCTGGTTGCCGCTGCCGCGCGAAACGGCACCCGTGTCGAGCACAACCGCCATGCGCCCGCGCTCATTGAGCGAGGCAAGCATGTGCTGCAACCAGCCCCAAT
>JAOAFQ010000071.1 GCA_026416195.1 Candidatus Aminicenantota bacterium
TGACCAGGTTTGGGATTCCCTTTGGGACTAATATAGGCAGCCCAATTCAAATGAGGAAAAAGCCGGTGGCAAAGTTGAGGTTCATCGACGACTAAAAATTCCAGCGGCTGCTTATTAGCCGCTGAGGGAGCCAATCGCCCAGCATTAACTATCTTCACCAACAAATCGCGAGATAATGGCTCCGGCTTAAATTGGCGAATAGTCCGACGATTAATAATTAGTTCATAAGTAGTCATCGCTCATCCCTGCTCAAGGATTGATTTTATTTTTTCAGCATAAAGACGACTTTCCTCATTCGGCGTTATTAGTTCAATTGACCGAGGTTCAGAAATTCCAAGACCAAGCTCAATAGCTCTAGCAATTTGTTCTTGCTCAGTTATTTTTTTGCCCATAATCGCTTCATTGGACCCAAGCTCTTTGAGAACGGCTAAACCTACCATGTCTACAGCTACCCGATCCGTTCCCGCAATAAAAATATCAGCTTGAACTCTTTGGCCAGTGCTTGGTCCTCCATTGACAAAGGCTTCTACCCCATCAAGAATTATTAATTGAGGCTTATAACCTAAGTTAATTTCAGCGATCATTCGCCTCATGTCAGGCGAGCGGTGAAGTTCCCGCATAAGCCTCTTAGGCGTTAGCCCAACCGCTAATTTAAGCGACATTGTAAAGATTCCTCCAAAGCCATGAGTCTTAAGACAACAAGTAGAAATAATATAAGGGGCCTCAACTACTACCTTCGGAATAGCAAAACCTTCAGACCAATGAATTCCTTCAGGCTTAAACCAGACCCAATCTTCCTCAGCGAGCTCTTCAAAATTGATAACTTGGAAATCAAGCTCTTTAGCCAAATCAAAAATTCCCTTTTCCTGCATGACTTTAGCCGTTGGTGGAGGGCCACTTCTTTCGCCTAAAGTTATCGGACCGGCCTGTCTTTTTCGAACCTCATTTATTATGGCTATGAGAGTATCATTATGGGTCGAGCCTGGGGCTGGATCCGAAGTATTAAAATTGGGCTTAATAAAAATTGGCGTTCCCTTAAAAGAGGTGATAGTCAGCAAATCGAAGGATTTGGTTACGCCATCTTTTCTATCTTTAGTTTTAATTAAAGCTACAGTTGCTTTTTTAATTTTAGAGCTGAGGCTTTTGTTATGGACCGACCCAATCTCTACTCGCTGAAGACGATCAAAACCAGCTAAAGGAACAGTAGCCATGGCCGCCGCTGAAAGACGAATGAAATCCCGTCTCTTCAATTTTTTCCCCTTTAAACTCATTTCTATCCTCCTTAACCTAAATCACTTGAAATACCTTTATTTTATTCACCTATTTTAACATTTCTAATTTATCTTTCCCATGGCTCCTTTTTTCTCTTGCTTTGTAAACGAAATTCTATCCATTCAATAGTTATCACAAAATATTATTAGCTGAAGGCCCAATTGGTGGAAAATATAAAAAAGCTAATAATTCGATGGTGTTGACCTTAAAGGTTCAGGAGCTTTTAAAGAAAAAATAACATTAAAAATGAGCAGAGTTAATCCGGCTAAAACATACATGGCTCGATAACCAAAAAGATCAGAAAGCCAACCAAAAAAAGGTGAACCTAACCCCATGCCCGCATCAAAAAGAGAAAGATAAAGACTGAGAGCAAAACCTTTATTTTCTCGACCAAGAGTATCAATAACATAAGTACTCAGAGCGGGGAAAATAAGTCCTTGTCCGAATCCCCCCAGGAAACCGCCTAAAAGAAGCATCCAAAAACTTCTTATCTGGGAAAGAAAAAGGACATTAAGACCTATAATTGTGGCTGCGGGGAAAATAACTTTTTTCCGACCATACCGATCTGAAAGACCCCCTCCCCAAAAGCGAGTTAAAATAGCGGCCAAAGAAAAAGTTACAAAAAAGGGTCCAACATGGGTCAAGCCAATTGACCAACTAAAAAGAGCAATGAAATTGACCATTGCCCCCCTAATAGCCCCATGGACTATAGGTAAAGAAGCCATTAAGAAAATCACTAGAGGAGTTAAATTCTGTAATTTAGAAAAGGCATCGCCATTTCCATTCCCTGAGTTACCTGCTCTAATTGTTTCTTTAGTTAAAATAATACAGATAAGGGAAGCCAAAAGAAAAAGGAAACTCAAATTAAAAAGCCAACTAAATCCTAAGGATTTAACGACTTCTTCGGCCAGAAGGGGCCCAAGGGCGCTGGCCACTAAGCCAGCAATGCCGACAATCCCCATGGAATGAGCTAGTCTCTCAACTGGAGCCAGATCAGAACACATCGTAATTGTGGCTGTCATGCTTATTCCCCAGCCCAGCCCGGTTAAAGCTCTCAAAACCAAGGGAAAAACTCCGGCGTCTCGAACTAAATGAAATAAAGGGATGGTAATCATAAGCAAAATTAGGCCCCCTAAAGAGACTAGGCGCCTTCCTTTCTCATCAATGAGACGGCCGAAAATTGGTCTAACGCCAATTGCCATAACACTATGAATGCCCATAATTAAGCCAATCTGACTTTTCGAAGGCTTAAATTGCTGAAGGAAAAGGGGCAATAGAAAGAAAAGGCTAACGCTCATAAACAGGAAAAAATAACCAAGAAGGGCCACCAGAAAGGGTCGGCTCCATAAAGATTCACTTTTATCAACCATTTCTGCATCAGCCTCACTAATTCAAATGATAAAAAAAATTATGTTATTAAATTCTAGCTGACTTGGTCTTTCGCCTCAATATTTTGGCAGGAGAATAAATAAATTTCTAACCTGACAATTTATATTCTGATTTGGGTGCTTGGCCTTTAATTGGCTAAATTCAGCCTCTTTTAGAATTTATAGCCTATTTTCCTTAAAAAATCATGACGATATTTGATATCTTCTTCTCCTTCAACCCCCCTGGTCTTTAGACCATCAATTATTCCCAATATGCCTCGACCATTTTCTGTTTCTGCCAAAATGACCTCAACTGGATTGGCCGTAGCACAAAAAATTTGACAAACCTCTGGAACATTTTTTATGGCGTTAAGGATATTTATCGGATATCCATTTTCCATAAAAATGATAAAACTATGCCCAGCAGCAAGATTAAGAGCATTTTTTTTAGCTAGCTCAATTAGCTTTTCATCATTACCCGAATAACGAACCAGAGCCTTTCCTGAAGATTCACAAAAAGCTAGACCAAATTTAAGATGAGGAGCCGTCGTAACGATAGCTTCATGAATGTCTTCAACTGTTTTAATAAAATGAGCTTGGCCCAAAATAAAATTCATCTCATCAGGTTTCTCAATTTTAACTATTTTTATTTCCATCTTTGCCTCCTTAATTAACATCTATTTTTTCGTATTTTAGTCTTTTGCTAGATTTTTGCCAATATCCTTTCCTCGACCATAAAAGAAAAGGTGCTGGCTGTTTTGGGGTTAGGGGAAATTAGCAAAGGGGGAATTGAAGGAGGGTCTAACCTTGCCCAGCCAGCAAAGCAAGGTTATTGTCTAAATAATACCATATTTATTAAAAAATTCAAGTGTTGTAAATATTTATCCCTAGCCAGCTCTATCTTTACCTAACTTTTCTAAACTATATACCCTTTATTTTGCTACTAACCTAGCTTAAATCGGCTCAAGGAATGATCGCGTCAACTCTTGAAATAATTCTCATCAACAAACCTTGACTAGGCAGTTGTAAAGGCCATGCTCTTTCCGCCAAGTAAAAAAACTCATAGCGAAAATAAAATTATCCCTTTCGGTTTATTTGATTAAATAAAAAGTGCGGGGATAGCCATCGATCCAGCGACACCCTTCCTTGGTAAAAACGGCCTCATCCTCAAGACCGAAAGTAATCTTGGCCATATTCCATTCAGGGATTTCTCCAGTGACGCTTAATTCAATGGAGTAAACGGTATTTGGATAAAGGGGATGGTTCCCAGTTCCAGGAACATATTCTTGTTTATCCACCATCCCAATGGTCATGCCTGAGCCATGTCCATAAAAGCCAATGGCATGACTGTATATTCGGGGATTTAGACCTTCCTCTTGGCCTTTTTTCAAAGCTGAGCGAAGAATCTCATTGCCAGTTCGCCCTTCCTTAAATTCACTCATGAGAATTTCTTGAAGCCGATTCCCTTTTCTCAATAATTCTTTAAGTCCGGCTGGAGCATCCTCTTCACCTAACTCACAAACATAAGCTAGATGTTGCATATCGGTAGCCAAGCCGAGATAACGAAAACCAACATCGCAATGGAGAACGTCGCCGCGGCGGATAACTTTATCTCGGGGATCAAATTGCCTAGCCTTTTCAGGGGAGCGAATGATTTCAATCGATGGCTGAAACCAAGCCTCTAAACCCAAGCTAACTAATCTTTTTCTAATCCACCAAACCACCTCCTCGGTCGTCGTCACGTCTGGAATGATAACTTGGTTAGAAAAAAATTCTCTAATAAGATCATGACCAAGACCAACCACATGGCGATAAAGGCTTATTTCTTGAGGGCTCCGGGTTTCGAGCCAACCTATGCAAACTTTCTCCGCCGAGACAATTTTCCGATTAAGCTCAGGACCAAGCGTTTGTTCGAGTTTAGCCTTGAAAAAGGCACTTAAGCCCAAACCATGAGAAAAATCATCAAAGTACTCCCAATGAAAAGCTGTATTAAGGCCAATATTTTTAGGCTTTTTCTTTTTTATATAATCTGCCACCGCTAGCAATTGACCCTCGGCCCCCTTTTTTCGGTATTCTTCAGTAAAAATATTGGTATAAATGGGCCCGCAAGTCGAAGTTCCATGCCAATTAGCCGTAAGTTTTTTAAAGCCTTCCTGAGGATCGTCATGAAAAAGTAGAATGGAAAGACGACGAGCACTCATGATCGGCTGAACCACAAGGGTCCTATATATCGGGTCTTCAGCATACTCAAAGCAAATAATCAGCCATAGTTCGAGTCCTTCCCGCCTCATAATTGTCGGGAGAATATTATCCAATCTCCAAACGAGAATCTGATTATATATTTCTGCCTGTTTTTGAGGCGAAAGAATGTTGTTTATGTCGCCAACACAAGACATCTCCCAGTTAAAATCCTGGGAAAAAAGAGCATAGGCAACCCAAGTGAAAATAACTACCCAAAGCAAAACAATTATGATTTTTGAACTTAAATGAAACCTTTGTCCCATTCTAGTTTCCTCCTCATAATAACTTTTTTGGTGATTATATGGCTAAAAATCGTCTTCCGCAAGATAAAATAAAAGTCCATCCTTTTTTAAAGCAAATCTGTTATTTAAAGAACTTCCTAGCTTAGGCCCTCTATTGATTAAGAGAAAAAGACAAAATATAATCTTTGAAGGAGCGATGAAATTAAAGCTGGTTTCCTCTAAAATTTTTAAAGTTATCTTCTTTTTATCTACTTGCACTTATTTATGCTTGATTTCAATTCACCCTCAGACTAAAGATAATTTTGGCCAGACTCAGTTAAAAATTAAAGTTCCGTCGTTAAAGCCAGGAAAAGTTATTTTCATAGGAATAATTTCGCCTGAACTCGAAGAGTTGCTCTCAGCTTCAAAAGAAAAAGAGATTTCAAAAAAGATTGAGCCTGAATGGCTTTTATCAGAGGAAGAAAGAGCGGAACTAGAAAAAAAGCTTGAGGAGCTTAAAAAACAAAGAGATGTACTAATTGGAGATTTCTACGGTCTTAACCAACAGGGCTACCGCTATGCCTTTATTTTTGATCGTTTAGGCTATATTCGATATCGAATTATCAAAATCAACGAGGAAATAGACCAAATCCAAAAGAAAATCAAATTATAATTGTGATATGGGATACGAAGGTGTCCTTGGACCAATCCATAATATGGAATTAAACATGTCGCCTTTTGTGGCTTCTTAACCAAGCTAAGCTTGAAGACTAGACTATAATTTTAATTTAAACGAGCGAATTCAATTTAATCTTAAAGAGGGGATATAAAGTTTTTTTTGATAAAAGATTATGAATTTAATGGTAATATTAAAAAAAATTGAGGATTAGAACCCATGAGTACTTCCATTCTTTTCTCACCCATCAAAATAGGTTCAGTTGAAATAAAAAATAGATTTGTCCGCTCAGCCACTCATGATTTTATGGCTGAAGAAGATGGCTCGATCTCAGAAAGACAATTAGCTCTTTATCGTCAATTGGCCCAAGGAGAAGTTGGCCTTATAATTAGTGGACATGCTTATGTCTTGCCTTCGGGAAAAGCCAGTCCCAGGCAAATCGCCATATATGATGATAAGTTCATCCCTGGCTTAAAAGAGTTGGTTAAAGTGGTCCATCAGACAGAAAGTCGTCTTTTTCTTCAATTGAGCCATGCAGGTCGCCAAACCAAAGAAAAAATATGCGGCTGCCAGCCTCTTGCCCCTTCAGCGGTTTATGAGCCCGTTTATCAAGTCATGCCTCGCGAGATAACTATAGAGGAAATTGAACAAGTTATTGAAGCATTCATCCAAGCAGCTAAACGAGCCAAAGAAGCTGGCTTCGATGGGCTTCAACTCCATTGCGCTCATGGTTACCTTCTGTCCAGTTTTTTATCACCTTACACTAACCGACGTCAGGATGAATGGGGCGGTTCCTTAGAAAATAGAGCTAAAGTAATCCTTGAAATTTTGAGAGGAATAAAGAAAAAAATCAATCATGATTTTCCCATTATCGTCAAGCTCAATTCAAGTGATTATCTTCCCAATGGCTTAGAAGTGGAAGAGGCGGCAAAAGTGGCTCAAATGCTCGAAGCTGAAGGTCTAGCGGCTATTGAAGTTAGTGGAGGTTCAGCCGAAGCAGGAAAAGGCTCAATGTGGCCAGGTGTCCGACCTGAGGAAGAAGAAGGCTATTTTGTACCGGCAGCTAAATTCATAAAGAAGATAATTAAAATTCCAGTTATTGGCCTTGGTGGTTTACGAACTTTTAGAGTCATGGAAAGACTAGTCGCCTCAGGAGAGATTGACCTAGTCTCAATGAGTCGACCTTTTATTCGGGAGCCAGATCTCATCATTAAATTTAAAAGAAAAGAAGTCTCTGCTTCTCAATGCATTTCTTGTAATAAATGCTTCAACCCCCGAGGCATCGCCTGCGCTGAAATAAAAAAAGAAAAGCTTATTTAATAAATATCATTTTATGAAGATTGATTTATAATTTGCAAATAATATCTATATCAACCTAAAATCCACTTGCTTTTTGTCATAAATTATTTAAAATGAATTATTCCATTGAGGGAAAATTTTTTAAAGGAGTTAAGAGATGCAAGGCAATCAAAAATTAATCGAGACCCTTAACTCTCTATTAGCCGATGAGCTTACGGCTATCAATCAATATATGGTCCATGCCGAAATGTGCGAGAGTTGGGGCTATGAGAAATTAGCCAAAGTCATTGAATCTAGGGCAATTCAAGAAATGCGCCACGCTGAGAAATTGATAGCTCGTATTCTTTTCCTAGAAGGTAAGCCTATTGTCAGTGAACTCCGCAAGATCAACATTGGTGAAGATGTCCCCAAAATGTTTGCCCATGACCACAAAGCTGAATTTGAGGCTATTAAAGCCTATAACGAAGCCATCAAACTGGCCGGTGAAGTTAGTGACTTTGCCACTAGAGAACTTCTGGAATCAATTCTTCAAGACGAAGATAAACATATTGACGAAATTGAAGAAACTTTAGATCAAATTAACCAGATGGGCTTGCAGATTTTCCTAGCCACTAAGGCCTAACAATCTTCAGCTTTTTTAACTGGAATTAATTATTATCAATTAAGATCACGTCAAAAAAGAAGAACTTTCAATTAAATCAAAGATTAATTTTATATTAATTTTTACTCTTGAATGCTTTTTCTTAGAATGGGGGGGAGGGAAATCGAGTGAAAAATTTTTTTGATAACAAAACCTCCGGTGAGGCTCGCCCTTGAGCCTATCTCGAGGCTATGGCCCTCGGTTTATGGCGAGGTCATTATGCTTCCACCAATTCTGGCGAATATTGGGCGGAAGGTACTCAATTTTGGTTTTGGTCAAATTATGCCTATAAAAATGGGGATAAAATTATTTTATTCACCTGGAGACCTAAGAAGCTATGATCCGGGGCTCTATGAGCTTTTAAGTCGGGTTTATCCAATAAGTCACCACCTGCCTCTTGATGCTTTTCACCGCTACAATGATAAATATGGCATACCACCGAAAGCTAAGCCGGCGACTAAATTTCCTTAGAATTAAATTTTAGCTTTTTCCATCTTCGATTAAATTTTAAATCGAAGTAGTTTGGGTTCTTCTCTCTTAAAAAATCTTACACATTAAGTTTTTCTTGGAATTTAGCCACCTTTTATTTGTCTGTTTGCCACCCCAAATTTTAAAATCATTATAAGCGAAAATCCTGCGAAATTTTGCATTTAATTATTTTTTAGTTGGGCTAGTAAATAATTTAATGGAAGTTCGAGGCCATGGGCTTCGAGCAAATCTTGGTCACTCAAAATTTCTTCCTTTGAACCTAAAGCGATAATTTTGCCTTGATTTATTAGAACAACCTGCTCGGCCAATTCCCATGCGAACTCCATATCTTGGGTGGTGGCAATAATAGTTTTTTTCGAATCCCGCAAATAATTTATTAACCAGCGCCTTGTACCTGGATCAAGACCTAGAGTCGGTTCATCTAAAAGTAAAACTTCCGGTTCTAGAACCAAAACTCCAGCTAAAGCTACTTTTTTCTTTTCGCCTAAACTCAATTTAAGAGTTGAACGGGTAAGTAAATGGGCTGCCTTAAGTTCTCTCAAAATATTTTTTACTCGGTTAACAATTCTTTGTGTTTCCTGATCAAGTTGAATCTCTTCAGGTTCAGTTTCTCTTATTCGCTTAATCTTTTTAAAAGACGATTTTCCTTTTAAAGACAGGGTGAGGCCAAAAGCGACATCATCAAAGACAGTTGGCATGAACAATTGATCATCGGGATTTTGAAAAATAAGACCAATTTTTTTCCCGAGTAATTGAATGTTTCTGTCGTTTAATTCTTCACCAAAAAACCGGATCGTCCCCTGGCCTCTAAGAAGCCCCCTTAAATTAAGGAGAAGGGTGGTCTTCCCTGAACCATTTGGCCCAATAATCACCATTTTCTTACCTTCATCGAGGGAAAAAGTAATATTTTCCAAAGCTAAAGTTCCATCGGGGAAAGTATAAGTAAGTCCTTCGATTTCGATCGCTTTCATTAGGCCTTTTAATTCTTCAAACTTATTCTTTATAGTTTTTTATTTGCTCCTTTGCTCGGCCAAATCTGGGTTTTTAAAATTTATAGGAAGTAATCCTGGTAACCTTCAATTCAAATACATTAATTACTTTAAAATAATTTTGGGAGAAAATATTTTTTGTCATAGCAATATCAATATAAGTAAGGTTGAACTCAAAACTAAAAGGAAAATGAAGTCAGTAAAAGACCAAGGGAATTTTTCTAGAAAATAGAACCGCCCAGTGTAACCTCGACTTGTCATAGCGGCATAAATAAATTCAGCTCGATCGAAGCTTCTTAAAATTATTTTCTCCACCACTAAAACCAAAAGCCTTATATTTTCCTTAATAGAAGTTTGGGTAATCTGTCTGGCCTTTTTTGCTCTTAAAGCAGAGAGAGTTTCCATCAAAAAAATCTGCATATAGCGAAGCCCCAGGGAAATTAAATTAGCTATAAGCGGAAAAGGAACAATCTGGTTAACCGCAATAACAATTTCCTCAGCTGGCTGATTTAGAATAAAAATCCAAGAGGTCAATAATCCAAGGAATAACCGACTACCAATATCAATCGCCGCTAAGAACGACTCAAAAAAACTTAGTGACGAAAATAACCAATTAATGATAAATAAAAACAAAGTAAAAGGAAGAGAAAAAAACCCAAAACGACCTAAGTTTAGCCAATTTTTTTTTACATTTTTATTGAAGAAAATATTAATAAAAAATAGAAATGTGGCAAGCAAGGCTAGGCGAATCCAAGCTTTCTTAAAAGGCAAAAAGCAAAGAACGATTAAAACTAAAAAAAGGGAAACCAGACGAGTCGGCAGATTGATCTTTTTGCCCAATTGACTTCCTGTCAATTTATAAAATTATCCGTCTTGTTATCTCAAGCTATTTTGGCTCTGATAAAATAAAAATTCTCTCTTTCCCAAAAGTCAATAATGTTTAATCCAGCCATCCTAAAAAGAACCATCATTTCGTTTTTATCAGGAAGTTTATCTCGACAAAGAGGAGTCGGAAGATTCGCATGAAAATCATTAACCTGCTTACGAGAAGCTGGATGGACGATAAAAAGCTGACCCTCCCTTTTCAAATATTGGCAAAAAGAAAGTAAGGCTTTCCTTTTATCAGGAAGATGAGGAAAAAGACGGAAACAGATGAGCCGATCAATAAGCCTGATCAGCCCTAACTGGCTGACATCTGCTTGGATAAAAAAAACATGAGGGCCTGACCATTTTTTTCGGGCTAAAGCCAGCATTTTTTCTGAAATATCTACGGCAATTAGTTTCCCTTCCTCCCCTATTCTTTCTAAAATATAAGGGATAAGACAACCTGAACCACAGCCCGCATCCAGAACAACTTGTCCTGGTTTAAGATCAAACAAGTCAATTATTTCAGCCCAAACAGATTTTCCTTCCCCTTGATCGAACTCATTTTCCCAGCGAAGAGCAAGAGCATTAAAAAATTCTCTTCTGGCTTTAATCTCTTGAGCATAAGCCTGCTCGACCAGAACATCACTAAATTTTATCATTCTCCCTACCTCCAGGAACTGTTAAAAAGGGAGATTGACCTATCCTTTCTTCTATTTTTTTAGTTAAAGGAGGAATTAAAAGAAAAATAATGATTATTCCTGGAAGACCTTTCAACAGACTTGCCGGCCCAAGAACAAGACTAGGAAGTTCAAGCCACGAAGAAATGAAGAGAACTAAAATTAAAAGGGTGATTCTTTCCGCCAGAACAATAAAAATAAGAGATAAATAAATATTCATCTTCTTTTTTTGATAGGTCAAAAAAGCCACACTCGTCATCACTAAACCTTCTACCATCATAACAAAAGCTATAGGTGGAAAAAGAGGCGGCATTCCAGTTAACCAGGAGGAAATTAAAGGAGCAAGAGAACCAACGAGGCTAGCTACTTTTAATTCTAGGAGCAAACCAGCAAGAATTATTGGATAAAACATGGGTAAAAAAGAACTGCCAAGGCCAACTAAATGAAAAGCTATGGGCAAGGCTAAGGCCAGAGCTAGCATGATGCCGCCCAAAATGAGTTGAGCCTCTTTCTTTAATCTCAAGATTTCTTTTCCCATAGGGTCTATTTTGTCTAATTAATCATAAGTGGCATTAAACTTGTTAAAATAAGCCTAAAACTCGTTTGTCTTTTAAATCATAATTTTATCTCTATTCGGCCAGGCTAACCAATTGATCATAACTTTAGCTTTTTCAAGGCTTTATTCTTAAGCCGAAATAAATTGCTCGGCCAGGCATGGGAAAAATTCCAGCCCCCTCAGGCAAATTTACATAAAGACTATATTTTTCATTTAAAAGATTATCGATGCTTAGAAACCCAAAAAAATATTTAGTTAGAGGCCATTCGACTTTGAAATTTAAGAGAAAAAATGAAGGCAGGCGATTATTTTTATTGTTATCAGCATAATAATCGGTTACATATTGAGCGTTGAGAGCTGAGAAGACTTTATCTTGTTTAAAAATAAGGGAAAAGTCATATTTCTGCCCGGCTTTGCCCTGAGTATTTTCTCCAGGATTAAGATAAGTAAAGGAGACTCGGCTCAGCCAACAATCACCAAAATAAACATAAAGAGCCGATTCCAGCCCTTTTGCTCGATAGCGACCTACATTAATCATTTTGAATGCGGGCGGCGGCGTAGGATTTTTTCGGGTTTCGATAAAATCAAAACCATTCATTATAAAGAAATTTAAGTTAAGATCAGCCAAGTTCATCAAATTATAATTTAAGCCAATCTCATAATTCCAAATTTTTTCAGGCTTAAGAGATGGGTTGGAAGCTGGAAATAAATAGAGCTCATTAAGTTGAGGGGAACGAAAGCCCTTATTCACCAGAGCTCGAAAAGTAGTCCTAGAATGAGGGGAAACAATCAAGGCCGCTCCTGGCGCCACCTCTAGTCCATAAACTGAATCAAAATTCAACCGAAAACCAGCCGAAGCCATAACTCTTCTCTGGAAAAAGTGCTCGTTATAAATAAAAAAACCGCCCTCTCGCCGACTCCATTTTCCTCGGGGGTGATTAAAACTTTCGCCTTCAAGAGAACGAAGATCACCGCCTAAGGTGAAAGAATTATTCGATCCTAAAGAAAAGTTCGTTTTAAAAATTCCTCCATAAATATAATCCGCCGAATCCCAGCCATTAGCGAAACGATGGCGACCAAAAGTGGAATAAAATTTTACATTAAGATTTAACCGATTAAACTGGCCACGAAGATTAAGATCAGTAGCTCCCCGTTTATATTTAAACCAGTTGGCCAGGGGAGGAATTGGAAAATTTATGATTGGTTCATGTTTAATCCCGTCGTAGTATTTACCCCCTAGAGTTAACCTCCAATTTGGGAAAATTTGAGCATCAATTTTGCCGGTAAAATTGTTCGCTGAATAAGCCGAATTATCTAAATGACCATCACTTTGGCTGTGATCAAAAGTAAAATAATAGGTAATTTTTTTAAAACCGGCTCCATGATGAAGACTTAATCGCCGGGTATCATAAGAGCCCAAGGAAACGACTGCTTCTGTCTCAAATCCTCTTTGAGGTGTTCGCGTAATGATATTAACTACCCCACCGAGAGCATCAGAGCCGTAAAAAATGGAGGCTGGGCCTCGAATTATTTCTATTTTTTCAACATTATCTAAAGGAAATGTTTGGGTAACAACACAGCCAAATAGGGCCATCTTTTCTGGTCGGCCATCAATCATGAGACCTATTCTTTGACCTCTTTGGCCAAGACCTCGGATCTCTAAATCGGCTCGACCAAAATCACCTGTCTTCATTATAAAAACCCCAGGTTCGAACAGAAGGGCGTTGATCGCATTGGAAACATTTTGGGACTTCAATATCTCCTGACCAACCACTGTAGCTGAAACCGGGCAATTTTTTAGGCTGATTGGTGTCGAGGTGGCTGTAACGACAATTTCCTCGTGGAATCGGAAAAGAATATTTGGCTTCTGTTCTTTCTTTTCCTCGGCCACTAATTTTTTGTCCCTTGGCTGATTTAATTGACCATTTTGTTCATCTTCGTTTTCTCTCGAATCGCTTGAGATTTCAGGTAATGGGTAATTAATTTCTGTTTCTTGGGAAAAGGCAACTTTTTTGGCTTCTTCGTCTTTATTAAAGGCCAAAATTGGTCGATCAACCTGAATTAAAAAAACTATCGAAAAATAATAAAAAAAACCCAATAAATTCATCCTTCTTCTTTTCAGATTTTCATTCATTGTAACTTGATCTTTCTCTATGTATTTATCTTTTTGATTTCTTTTAATTTTAATTTATTTTGGTAACACCTATTTCAATAAAGTGTTACTCAATTTAAATATCATAACCTCCCTTAGTTGTCAATCATTTCTTATTTAACTATTAAATTAGCCTACATGATGACCTTGTTTATCTCTTTTTAATTTTGATAAGCTCACCTAGCAAATATTCCTGTTCTTTCTAACTATTTAGATATAAAACTTTGAGATAAGCTTTTAATTATGAAGATTTTTTCAAAAAGCGTTGAAATTAATCAGCTTATTTTAAAACTGTCTCGAAACCCCGGCGAGAAAGATCCCAATAAATAAAATAAGCACAGCCTATTCCGAAAATAATAAATCCTGTTGCCTCGATCCACCGAGAAAATAAAAGATGGCCAAGACCAAAAAGAAGGGCATAGATCATGGCCACGCCCATCAGCCAATCGATAAAATTACGCAGGACATATTTGTCAGGAACAACTTCTGGAGCTAATTGGGCGATGGGTCGCCAAAAAGTCGGCGCCGGCCTTATGCGACGATAAAAATTAAGTAAAATCTCCTGAGATTCAGGACGGGTTAAAAGAGTCGTTGTTAACCAGATAATTGTCGTTGTCGCTGTCGTAGCCAGAACAAGATAGGCAAAATCAAGAGGTCGACTTTCCTGCCAGCCAAAGAGCCGCTGATAAGTTAAGGAACTTATAAAGGCAGCGGCCATAGCTGAAATTTCGCTCCAAGCATTGATTCGCCACCAAAACCACCGAAGTAAATAAACCAGGCCTGTCCCAGCCCCTAAGGCAATCAGAAATTTCCAAGCTTCAGCAATTGATTGCATGAAGAAACAAACCAAGCTAGCCAAAATCATTAAAATCATTGTCGCTAATTGGGAAGCGATAACATAGTGTCGCTCGCTCTTTTGCCGA
Source organism: Candidatus Aminicenantota bacterium (assembly GCA_026416195.1). Lineage (GTDB taxonomy): Bacteria > Acidobacteriota > Aminicenantia > Aminicenantales > CALLJL01 > CALLJL01. Next base: position 14,370 of record JAOAFQ010000071.1, read on the forward strand.
GCCATAAAAGGACGATAGAGGTCATTGATCAAGTAACTCGCTCCCCAATTAAGTTCCGTTGCTATCGTTGACATATAGGCAGCTAAAAAACCAGCGACCATCAAGCCTCTGAAAAGGCCAGGCAGCGTCAGAAGCATAATTCGGATATAGCCTGATTCCGGATCAGCGGTAAAAGAAGGATCTCCTTGAAATTTGACCATGGCTACTAAAGCCACCAAAATCCAAGGCCAAGGTCGGAGAGCATAGTGAGCCAGATTAAACCAGAGAGTAGCTAAAAGTGAATGGCGCTCATCGCGAGCACAGAGAATCCTTTGAGCGATAAAGCCCCCTCCACCCGGTTCAGCTCCAGGATACCAGGAAGCCCACCAATTGACAAAAAGATAAACGAAGAGGGTTAGCCAAGGCATCCAAGTCGAATTGATTGCTGGCCAGAAAGAAAGTAAGGAACCTGTCTCCCCGGATTTTTGGTTGATAAGGTTAATTTGAAAGGTTAAATTGGACATTCCCCCAACTGATTGAACCGCATAAACCGCCAAAATAATGACCATACTCATCATCAAAAGAAATTGAAAGAAATCGGTCACTAAAACTCCCCATAAGCCAGCTAAAGTCGAAATGACCGCGGTTATTAGCATAACTCCCAAAGTTAGTAAGGTCGCCTGAAATTTAGAAATGCCAAAAAGAAGCATAAAGATTTTGACCATAGCTAGATTCACCCAGCCCATAACAATAATGTTAACTAGAAGGCCAAGATAAAACGCACGGAAGCCGCGAAGAAATCGAGCTGGCGCGCCGCTGTATCTTATGGCTACAAATTCCACATCCGTTAAGACTTGAGAACGTCGCCATAAACGGGCAAAGAAGAAAACCGTTAAAAGACCACTAAAGGCCATACTCCACCAGATCCAGTTGCCCGCAACCCCATTGCGGGCCACAATGCCCGTAACGGCCAAAGGCGTATCCGCAGCAAAGGTCGTGGCCACCATTGAGGTGCCAGCCAACCACCATGGAATGTTTCGACCAGAAACAAAAAAGTCAGAAACACTGCGAGTCGCTAAGCGCCGAAAATATATGCCTAAACCTAAACTAATCAGAAGATAAACCCCAATAATAATAAAATCCCATAGGCCAAGTTGCATCCTTAAGGCTCCATTGGCAATTTAGCGTTCATATATCACCCTTCCTTATGCCTGTCAATTTTTTGAATTAACTTATGGTTCTTAACCAGGCAACCTCGCCCTTTGAAAAATATTTAGAGTAAAGCTGCTCTAAAAAAAATAGTTAGAGTATAAAGTTGAGCTTGGTTAAATTTCTTTGAGTCTTTTATAAAGGCAGGGTTAAAGCTATTTTAATCGGTTTGAATTATTCTTTGTTGATTTTGGTAGTTAAGAGTAAAGAAGGTCTTTAAATTAATTTAAGATTAGATTAACATAAAAATAAACCAAATTAAAAAAATGAAAATTGAAAGGGGAAATTGCTTAAAAATGACTATAGCTTTAGCGGCTACTTTTTTTATGATAACCCTGTCTAATTTCTTATGGCCCGGAGAATACGATCATCTCTTGTTCCTTCAGGTTTTCGACAAGGATAAGTTTGTTGAGACTTTGACCTCGGCTGACCTAGCAATTAAGGTTAATGGCCAAGAAAGTAAAATTTCAGGAGTAACTCTAGTCAAAGGCCTGAAGGTAATCAGGTCAGAAGGAGAAAAGATTCCCTCACCAATTATCCCGCGAGTTATAATTATTGAGTTTAAGGCTAATGATTACGACCAAAAACTCGGTCGGATAATTGAGCTTCTTTTCCTAAGGCCATATACCTCTGAGGACATAATCTCGATTGTGACCTCAGTTAAACCTTATGGCTTTTCCTCTAACACCCTTAAGAATTATTCACCCGATGAATTAATTAATGCTGGAATAACAATTTTGAAAAGAGATATCTCGGCCATGGGTCGATCCTACAATGAAATTACTCAGGAAATGACTCGTTTAGTTCTTGAATTACCGCAGGCTACCTCACCTCGAGATGTTTTAACTCATTACAAACAAAATCTTCAGAATCTGAAAGCTTTTCGCAGTTTTAATCAAACCACCCTTCGCCGCGCCACTGAGCATTTTGCTAATATAAAAGGGCTTAAACATTATATTGTAATCTATCAGCAGGAGTTTCTTCCTATTCCCAATGCCGAGACGATGGAAAGACTCTTGAGTAACCCCAACACAATGTTCCAGGCTAGTGAACTTTTTCGGTCGGTCGAGACCCTAGAAGAACCTGACCTAGACTTATTAATTCAGGAGTTAATTGACGCCAGGATCAGAGTCGACTTCCTTTATTTCAGAACTAATCCCAGGCCGAGACCTGAAATTCAGCTCAAAGAACTTTCTCAAGATATGTACGAACTTTACTCCCGAGTGGCTCGATCAACTGGGGGAATGGTCGAAACAACTAATCAACCTTCGGCTCAACTTGAAAAGATCTTAAAAAATTCAGAAAGCTATTATCTCATCGCTTATTCGCCACCTTCAGATCTCATTGGAATAGACCAAACTGAATCTGAAATTAAAGTTAAGATCAAAGGAAAGGATTATTCCTTGAATTTCTTTCAATTAAGATTCTAGCTATAACCATCTGTAAAAAGCATTATCTCCACCACCAAGGCAGGCGATATTCGCCTTGAAAAGCTAAAAGATATTTGTCCCGATATCGGCCAGAATAATAGCCCCGCATGATAGTTTCCCCGCCGATCTTGGGATAATTTTTAAAAGAAGATGAACCCTCGACTGAAGGGAAAAAGATTTGCCAAGCTAAAAGTTCAAAAGCAGTCAGGGAGGAGGTCTTTAACTGGCTGATGAAGACAGAAGCCGAAGCAAAGATGAAAGCACCCAAAGGTAAGCCTGGGTGAAGCGGCCGATCTATGTGATCTTTCGATTTATATCTAGCCTCTTATAAGCTGGGTATCGCTCGCTATAAGGCAATCCCCAGATTGGTTTATAGGTATAGCTCTCATTGTCCCATTCGCGCTCCCGAAGCGGTGTAAAGGGACGACCCGAAGCAAAAGAAAACCTAATTCCAAATTGCAATTAAAGAATGAGGTATCTCGAAGGAAAAAATTATAGACAAAAATAGCCTCAGATTTTCTTTCTTTTTTTTCAAAAAGAATTCCATACCTCGGGCATAGCCATATCCATTTTGGCTAAGGATGACCTTGTCTTCATGAACTAGGAGATTACGATATTCTTTATCATAAAATGTCACTCGAAGTTCAGTCTTTTCTTTAATCCGGTCGTAACTTAGGGCTTAATGAAAAGCTGTTTTCGGTCTCAAGGTTGAATTTCCTTTTAAAACGAAATAGTCGCCGAATTGCACATATTTCCTAGGGAAAACCGGAAAATATCATCTTGACCATCTATTATCAAGCAAATTAAGGGGAAAAAACCTGGCTCCTATGGTCGCAAAAAGACGATCATTAATTTTCAATTTATCATTGAAATAGAAACCTTTTCTTAATCCTTCAACTTGGTAAGATTCATTATGATTTTTATAAACATTAGTCTTTATAATTCTAAACTGGCCGTGAATGCCAAAATCAAAAAGACAAGTTCCGAGATCCAAGGTCACCTCCCATCTGGCTTGCCAGGCCTCTTCTTCCGTTTTAATTTTTAAAGATGGCTTGATGTCTAAATTGACCTTGTTGCAGGTCCAAGAAAGAATCAACTGGCTCATAAAACTTTTAGCTGACAATAATGTCCAGGAGAGAGCTCCAATTTTATTGTTGGAAACAATTCCAAAATCGTCATTCTGAGTAAGCTGGTACTTTCAGAAACGACGCTGTCGGCAGTCACCACCACTTCCTGAGTGCGGACAGGCTCAAGTTCAAGCTCAATAATCAAAAACTGGCCAGCCTTGGCTTCTATTTCCTTTTTTTTATAACCAACAATCCAGATAAAAAATTTGAAAGTTTCAATGGCCTTCGAACTCTGAAGAATCAATTTAAAATGGCCGCTGCTATCGGCTGAACAGCCTATATCCCCCGTAGTTACCTCCAGAATATAAGCTGGCAAAGGTTCGAAAAAGAAAAAGAAAAGGTATAGGCTTCTACTCTCCCCCAGGATCGCCTGAGTCACTCTTTTATTTTTTCTTCCTCAAATAAAGCCACGGCTTTCTCTAAAGAAGCGATGGCTTTATCGACTCCGCCGCCATAAGCTTCGGGCGTATAAAATAAAATTTAGCCTTGGCCTCTTCTAGGGCTTGAATGAACCTTGCCTCCTGTTCCGCTAGGGAGAATCGGCTTATCAGCCCTTCAGGCCGGCCATGGCTTATAATGGCAATCATTAAGCAGATGAAAAAGAACGAAACATATTTCTTCTGAGCCATTTTTCCCTCCTTTTTTAATTAATCAAGCAAAGTTTGTTTATTGGCCATAGATCCATAATCTGCTCTGCGGCCTACTAGCTGGCCTTTAATCTTTTGTCTGGTTATGCCTTTCACTCTTCCTTTCTTTCTTTTCTTCGTGGTGGCAGGTAATCTTCGAGGTCCTGTCTCTTATACACATCTCCGAGCCCACGAGACCA
>JAOAFQ010000084.1 GCA_026416195.1 Candidatus Aminicenantota bacterium
GCAGTTTTATTTTCGGACGACGGATGTGACGGGGACGGTTAAGTTACCGGCTGGGGTAGAGATGGTGATGCCAGGGGATAGTGTAGAGATAGAGGTGGAGTTGATAACGGATGTGGCGATGGAGCGGGCGATGCGGTTTGCCATACGAGAGGGCGGCCGAACAGTCGGCGCTGGCACCATCACTGAAATCTTAGAATAGGAGGGAAAAGAAGCTCGGAGGCTGATTGAAAGAGCGAGCTTAATTATAAATTAGGAGAATCGAGGGCGAGCGATGGAAAAAATCAGAATTAAATTGAAATCCTTTGATCATCGACTTTTAGATCAATCAGTGAGGGAGATTGTGGTTAAAGCTAAAAGGACAGGAGCCAAAGTTTCTGGACCAGTACCATTACCGACTTCCGTCCATCGCTTTTGTGTCCTTCGATCTCCCCACGTCGATAAACGTTCAAGAGAACATTTTGAGATGCGAATTCATAAACGGTTGATCGATATCAGCGATTATAACAATGAAACTATTGAAGAGTTGCAAAAATTGGACCTGCCAGCTGGCATTGATGTAGAAATTCAGGCTTTTGGTGGAGGAGATTAGCTATGATTGAGGGACTAATTGGGCAGAAAATTGGCATGACCCAAGTTTATGATAAAGAGGGCAATGTTATTCCGGTTACTATTCTGAAGGTAGGTCCTTGTGCGGTTATTCAGAAAAAAACTAAAGATAAGGATGGCTATGATGCAGTTCAACTTGGTTTCTTAGAAGACAAACCTGTAAAAAGACCTAATCGGCCAACTAAGGGACATTTTCGAAAATCAGGTCTTTCGCCCTGTCGAATAATTAGGGAATTTCGTTTATCTCCTGGATTAGAAGTTAAAGAAGGAGATAGATTTTTTGTGGATATCTTTAAAGAAGGAGAAAAAGTCCGGGTAACTGGCACCACCAAAGGCAAAGGCTTTCAAGGGGTAGTTAAACGATGGGGTTTCCATGGTGGTCCAGCTTCTCATGGTTCTATGTTTCATCGTCGCCCTGGGTCTATAGGCGCCTCTTCTTTTCCTTCTCACGTCTGGAAAGGAATGCGTATGGGTGGCCACATGGGACAAGATAAATTAACAATTCGCAATCTCTTGGTCGTCAAAGTTGATAGAGAGAACAATCTTTTGTTGGTTAAAGGCGCAGTGCCAGGTCCAAGGGGCGGCTATGTTCTTGTTCGAAAAAATGGTTTTGCCCGGATCAAAACTTAAATTAGGAAGATAAGCTATGCTGAAATTGCCGATTGTTACTCAAGAAGGCAAGGTTAATGGGGAAGTTAATCTGCCCGAAGCCATTTTCTCCTATCCCATAAAAAAACATATCTTGTATGAAACGGTGGTTAATTTTTTAGCTAATCAACGTCAAGGAACAGCTTCGACCAAGACGAGAGGCGAGGTTAGCGGAAGCAATCGAAAGCCTTGGCGGCAAAAAGGAACAGGTCGGGCCAGAGCTGGCAGTATTCGTTCACCTTTATGGAGAAAAGGAGGAACAGTCTTTGGACCGAAACCTAGAGATTACAGATATGAAATTCCCAAACAGGTTAAGAAAAATGCCCTGAAATCAGCTTTGGCTCTTCGTTATCGAGAAAAGAAATTGCTTCTGGTGGATGAACTTCACTTAAAACAGCCCAAAACCAAGGACGCTCTTCAGCTCTTAAAGCAGTTAAAGGTAGACTCAGCCTTGGTTGTCGACTTAGCTTCAAATCGCAATCTCTTTTTGGCCATGCGAAATCTTCCTCAAGCCAAGGCCGTTGATGTTCGCACTCTAAATGTCTATGATATTTTAAAATTTAATTGGCTGATTTTTAGCCAGCGCGCCTTTGATACCCTGATGTCGAGGTTCGAGTCATGAAAGATCCATACCAGATTATTTTGAGGCCACTAATTACGGAAAAATCAACAGCTCTAAAGGAAAATAATCGGGAGGTTTGTTTCGAGGTTCATCCTGAAGCCAATAAATCAGAAATAAAAAAAGCAGTGGAAAAATTGTTTAAAGTTAAAGTGGAAAGAATTAGGATAGTTAATTTAAAAGGAAAAAAGCGGCGAGTGGGTCGTCATCTTGGTGAAACCAAATCGCGAAAAAAGGCTTATGTAAAACTCCGCGAAGGAGAAAAAATGATTGAATTTTTTGAGGCAGTGTGAGCCATGGGTATTAAAGCTTATAAACCGGTAACTCCTGGTCTTAGGCATAGGACTGGATTAACTTTTGAGGAAATTACAGCCACTGAGCCCTATAAGCCATTGCTTCGACCATTGCCTAAATCAGGTGGTCGAACTAATCGAGGGAGAATTTCCATCCGCCATCGTGGCGGTGGCCATAAACGTTTATATCGAATTATAGATTTTAAGCGAGATAAAATTGATATTCCTGGGGAGGTGGAAACGATTGAATATGACCCTAATAGGTCGGCTTTTATTGCTTTGATTAAATATGCTGATGGTGAAAGAAGATATATTCTAGCTCCAGTTGGTCTTCAAGTTGGGCAAAAGATAATTTCTACGAACGGTCCAGCCGACATTCTTCCTGGTAATGCTATGCCCTTAAAATATATTCCACTCGGGACGATTATTCATAATATAGAGTTAATTCCAGGAAAGGGAGGTCAAATTGCCAGGGCAGCTGGCGCAGGGGCTCAGGTTTTGGCTAAAGAAGGTGATTACGCTCATATTAGAATGCCTTCCTCAGAAATAAGGCTCATTAACCTCAATTGCCGAGCAACGATTGGCCAAGTAGGTAATCTGGACCATCAAAATATTTCTATTGGTAAAGCTGGTCGAAAAAGATGGCTTGGTCGTCGTCCCCATGTGCGAGGAACTGCCATGAATCCCATTGACCATCCGCATGGTGGCGGTGAAGGTCGGTCCAAGGGTGGGCGTCATCCCGTGAGTCCAGAAGGATTGCCAACTAAAGGTTATAAAACAAGGAGAAATAAAAGAACTGATGCCTTCATTGTTCGAAGAAGGAGTAAATGACGATGGGCAGGTCGCTCAAAAAAGGTCCCTATGTTGATCCTAAATTAAAGGAAAAAATTCTTGCTATGTTGTCGCAAAGGGAAAAAAAGGTTATCAAAACCTGGTCCCGGCGATCAACAATAATTCCAGAAATGGTAGGCTTAACCATTGCTGTTCATAATGGTCGCAAATTCATCCCTGTTTTTATTACCGAACAAATGGTTGGCCATAAATTGGGTGAATTTTCACCAACTCGAACTTTTAAAGGTCATACTTCAAAAACAGCCAAAACCATAAAAATAGGTAAATAAAATGGGTGAGCCGAATATAATTTCAAAGGCCATAGGTCGCTATATCCGAATTTCTCCCCAGAAGGGCCGCTTGGTGGCTGATCTTATTCGTCATCGTTATGTGGGTGAGGCTTTGACCATCCTCCGCTTTTCCAAAAAGAAGAAAGCCTCAGCGATCATCGAAAAAGTTCTCCGCTCGGCCATTGCTAATGCTCAGCAACGTTCACCAGAAGTCGATGTGGATAACCTTTATATTGCTAAAATTTATGTCGATCCTGGACCAAGCTGGAAAAGAATAAGACCGGCTCCGATGGGTCGGGCCTATCGAGTTTTAAAAAGAACCTGTCATATTCACATTTATTTGGAAGAAAGAAAAGGGAGATAAAAAGTGGGTCAGAAGACGCATCCTATAGGCTTTCGTTTAGGCTTCAATAAAGAATGGACCTCTCGCTGGTTTGCTAAGGGAAAAGAATTTTCTCGCCTTCTTCATGAAGATTTAGACATAAAGAAGGAGGTCAAGAAAAGATATTATCATGCGGGTATTTCTCGGGTCGTCGTGGAAAGAATTGGCCCAAAAATTAGAGTTATAATTTTCACGGCGCGACCAGGAATAATCATTGGTCGAGGTGGTAAGGAAATCGAAGGGTTGAAGACTTTTTTGGAAGAGCGGACTAAAAAGGAAGTCTATATCGATATAAGAGAAGTGGACAAGCCCGAACTTGATGCTACCTTAGCAGCAGAGGGCATTGCTTTGCAGCTCGAAAAAAGGATTGCTTATCGTCGGGCGATGAAAAAAGCGGTTGATGCTGCTTTGAAAATGGGGGCCAAAGGAATTAAAGTTATGTGTTCAGGCCGGCTAGGTGGGGTCGAAATTGCTCGTTCAGAATGGTATCTCAAAGGGCGGCTGCCCCTCCAAACCCTTAGAGCTGATATTGATTATGCTTTCACCCAAGCTTTTACAACTTACGGTCAGATTGGCGTTAAGGTCTGGATTTATCGAAGCGATATTGATAAACCAAGGGTAACCTGGCAAGCTACTGAGGCTGAGGAGATTTAATCATGTTGATGCCTAAAAAAGTTAAATATCGAAAGCAACAACGTGGCCGCATGAAGGGTAAAGCCTCACGAGGCAATTCTTTGGCCTTTGGTGAATTTGGTCTTCAAGCTCTCGAGCCTTGTTGGCTAACGGCCAGGCAGATTGAAGCTGGACGAATTGCCATTACTCATTTTTTACGTCGTCGTGGAAAGTTATGGGTTAGAGTTTTCCCTTGGAAACCGGTGACTAAAAAACCTACCGAGTCGCGAATGGGTAAAGGTAAAGGAGACCCTGAATATTGGGTTGATGTTATCAAACCAGGGAAAATAATCTATGAGCTTGAAGGCCTGCCCGAAGACGTGGCTAAAGAAGCTCTCCGTCTGGCCGCTTTTAAAATGCCTATAAAGACCAGGATAATTTCTCGAGAAGCAAGGGAGCTAAGATGAAAGCCAGAGAATTGCAAGAATTATCGGACGACGAACTTAAGCGTCGAGAAGAGGAGTTAAAAGATCAGCTTTTTAAGCTTCGGGCTCAACATGCTATCGGACAGCTTGAAAATACAGCCAAATTGAAAAATATCCGTCGTGAGATCGCTCGCCTAAAAACAATTTTAAGGGAGCGTGAGCTAAGGAAGGAAAAACCATGACTGAAAATATCTCGTCCCCAGTCAGTCCAAAACGGAAAGCTACCAAGATAGGGGTAGTTATTTCTAAGAAGATGGCCAAAACGGTAACTGTTTTGGTTGAAAGGCGCGTTCCTCATCCTCTTTACAAAAAAATTATCAAAAAAAGAAAAAAATTCCTGGCTCATGATGAACAAGAGAGGTGCCAAGTGGGGGATGTGGTTAGAATTGTTGAAACCCGTCCTTTAAGCGCCCGGAAAAGATGGCGAGTTGTTGAAATTCTTGGTGTTGCTCCCCAAGAAATAACGATCTTGGGAGAAACTGAGACTGAGGAAGGGCAGCCATGATCCAGATGAGAACCATTTTAAAAGTAGCTGATAATTCTGGGGCGAAGAAGATCATGTGTATAACGCCCCAAGGAGGCGGAGTAGGGCGGACCGCTACTGTCGGCGATGTCATTTCTGCCACCGTAAAAGAAGCTGAACCTGATAGTAAAATTCCTAAAGGAAAAGTGGTTAGGGCAGTTATTGTCCGAACAAGAAAAGAAGTTAGACGTAAAGATGGTTCCTACATTCGCTTTGACGATAATGCGGCCGTTATAATTGATAAAGCCGGTGAACCTGTAGGGACCAGGGTTTTTGGGCCTGTAGCTCGGGAATTGCGGGAAAAGAAATTTATGAAGATTGTTTCCTTAGCTCCGGAGGTACTTTAATGGCCAAAGTTCGAATTAAAAAAGGCGATACCGTTATTGTTATTCGAGGAAAGGATAAAGGTAAAATAGGAAAAGTTTTGCGGGTAATTCCAGAAGAAGAGAGATTAATTGTTGAGAAAGTTAATTTTGTTAAGGAATTTATTCGTCGAGACCGGAGCCGCAATATTCAGGGTGGAATAATGGAAAAAGAGGCCCCTATTCATGTTTCCAATGTTTTGCTCTTTTGTAGTGAATGTAATCGTGGAGTTCGCATTAAAAATAAAATTCTCGATGATGGCAGTAAAATCAGAGTTTGCCATCGCTGTGAGTCTAGTCTCGATCGATTGCGCTGAAATGAAGGGATAAGCCATGAGTCGGCTATATGAAAAATATATTAAACAAATAGTTCCTGAATTACAAAAAGAACTGGGAATTAAAAATAAGATGGCTGTTCCTCGCCTAGAAAAGATCGTCATCAATATGGGCGTGGGGGAAGCTACTCAAAACATCAAACTTCTTGATGCTGCCAAGGTTGAGCTCAGTTTAATTTCTGGGCAATGGCCAGCCACAGCCCGAGCTAAAAAATCAATTTCAGCCTTTAAAGTTAGGAAAGGACAACCCATCGCTTGTTTTGTTACTCTGCGGGGGAAAAGGATGTATGAATTTTTTGATCGTTTAGTCAATATTGTTCTTCCCCGCGTTAGGGATTTTAAAGGTGTCTCGCCTTCTTCTTTTGATGGGCGAGGAAATTATACTCTCGGAATGAGGGACCAGCTTGTTTTCCCGGAAATTGATTATACTAAGGTTGAGAAACCAAAAGGAATGAATATTACCTTTGTGACCACAGCAAAAAATGACCAGGAAGCTTATCTTTTGTTAAAAAAGCTTGGGATGCCCTTTAGGGAACCATAAAGGAGGAAAATGAAGTGGCTACTATTGCCAAGATAGTTAAGGAAAGAAAGAAACCAAAATTTAAAGTCCGTTGGCGAAGGCGTTGTCGAATTTGTGGTCGTCCCCGTGGTACCTATCGTAAATTTGAATTATGCCGGCTTTGCCTCCGGGAACTTGCCCTTAAAGGCGAGATTCCTGGTCTAGTAAAAGCCGCTTGGTAATCTTGAGAGGAAGGAGCCATGAGTGTAACTGATCCCATTGCTGATATGCTGACCTGTATACGAAATGCCATAATGGCAAAGAAGAAGGAGGTAACTGTCCCCTCCTCCAGGATAAAAGTTGAAATTGCCAAAATTCTTAAAGAAGAAGGTTTTATCAAAAATTTTAAAGTTATCGATGATAACAAACAAGGACTTTTACAGATTTGGCTCAAGTATACAGAAGACAATCAAAATGTCATTTCCGGTCTTGAGAGAGTTAGCCGACCTGGTTGTCGAATATATTGTACTAAGGAGACGGTGCCCAAAGTGATGAATGGATTGGGAATTGCAATTATTTCTACGTCTAAAGGAATTCTCACTGACAAAAAATGTCGGGAATTAGGTCTTGGCGGTGAAGTCCTTTGTAAGATTTGGTAAAAATAAGGAGAGAGGTTAAGTCATGTCTCGGGTTGGTAAAAAACCGGTTATCATTCCTGAAGGAGTGAAAGTGGCCATTTTCCCTGATCATTTGGAATTTGAATCTTCTAAAGGGAAGGTCATCTCACCAATTTATCCAGGCATCAAAGCTCGACTTGATGGCTCCAAGCTTATTTTTGAAAGGGAGAATGATTCAAGACAAGTTAGGGCCTTTCACGGGCTGTGTCGCACCCTAGCTAATAATGCCATCGTTGGGCTTACTCAAGGATTTGTTAAGCAGCTCGAAATTTCCGGGGTTGGCTACCGGGCTCGAGTAGATAAAAATATCCTTGAGTTAAGTTTAGGATATGCTCGTCCGGTTCAATATCAAATACCTGAAGGTATTGAAATCACGGTGGAGAAGCAAACGTTGATCACTGTTCGAGGTATAGATAAACAAAAAGTTGGTCAAGTAGCTCAAAAAATTAGAAGTTTCCGGCCACCAGATCCTTATACCTTGAAGGGAATAAGATATGTAGGTGAAAGATTAATCAGGAAAGAGCGTCGGGCGGGGGTGGGCGGTGCTTAAAGATAAGGCTCTTCTAAAAAAAGAAAGAAAAACAAGGATTCGTAAAAGAATCCGAAAAAAAATTAAAGGAACGGCCGAAAGGCCTCGAGTTTTTGTTTTTAAGAGCAATCGCTATGTTTATCTTCAGGCCATCAATGACTTAAATGGTACCGTCATTGCTTCGGCTTCGTCTCTTGAGAAAGAACTGCGGGAATCAAGTCCAAGCACCAAAAATAAAGAAATTTGCCAACTCGTGGCGGAGCGGTTGGCCCAGAGGCTTAAAGAAAAGAATATTTCTAAGATTGTTTTTGATAGGGGAACATATCCCTTTCATGGCCGGGTGAAAGTTCTAGCTGAAACGCTCCGTCAGCATGGTTTGTCTTTTTAAGCCAGAGGAGGGAAAAAGTGGATGATGAGATTTTAAGGGAAACTGAAACAGGACCGATTGAAGCTGAATTTAAAGACCAGGTAATTTCTATTCGTCGGGTGACCAAAGTAGTTAAGGGAGGAAAGAACTTGAGTTTTTCAGTTTTAGCTGCAGTTGGCAATGGTCGGGGTCTTGTTGGCGTAGGAAAAGGCAAAGCTAGGGAGGTTCCGCAAGCAATTGCCAAGGCTGTTGAGAATGCCAAGAAAAATTTAATCAGGGTGCCTCTAGTAGGTACAACTATTCCTCATCCGGTTAAAGGTGAGGATGGCGCCGGGACGGTTGTTCTCCGCCCAGCCTCTCCTGGGACAGGAGTTATAGCTGGAGGCGCGGTCAGAGTTATTATGGAGCTAGCTGGCGTAAAGGATATTTTAACGAAATCTATTAGAAGCAATAATCCTTTTAGCGTGGCTAATGCCACGATTAAAGCTATCAAAAAACTTAAAAGCCCAGAGGAAGTGGCTAAGAATCGAGGCAAAGTTGTCGAGGAGTTACGGTCGTGAAGAAAAAGAAAGAAGTTCCTTTTCCCCAGAAATGGTTGAAAATTAAGCTAATTCGAAGTCCAATTGGCTTTCCGAAAGATCAAAGGGCTACAGCCCGAGGATTAGGGTTGAGGCGACTTAATTCGGAAGTGATTAAACCTGATCGCCCTGAAATCTGGGGAATGATCAAAAAAATACCCCATCTGGTAAAAGTCGAGATTGTGGAGGATAAGTAATGCTAAATCAGTTGCAACCGGCTAGGGGCTCAAGGAAAAACAGAAAAAGGGTAGGCCGTGGACCTGGTTCTGGACATGGCAAAACTTCTGGTCGGGGTCATAAAGGCCAGAAAAGTATTACTGGTTTTTCCCAAATGAGAGGGTTTGAGGGCGGCCAAATGCCCCTCCACCGCCGTCTGCCAAAGAGAGGTTTTACCAACAAGTTCAGGCAGGAATACACTCCAATTAATTTGGATCAATTAGAAAAACTTGAGGAAAAGGAAATTACTATAAAAACTCTGGTGGAGAAAGGATTAATCAAGAATGAAAATGAGCTGGTTAAAATTCTTGGTCGAGGCGAAATTAAATCGCCGAAGATAATTCATGGGCATAAATTTTCAGCCTCGGCCAGGGGAAAAATTGAGGCCATTGGTGGCCAGGCCATAATAATCGGAAGTTAAACATGATCGAGGCAATTCGAAACATTTTTAGCATTCCTGATCTTAGAAAGAGGGTTCTTTTTACCTTAATGTTATTAGCGATATATCGTATTGGGGGTCAAATTCCAAATCCTGGAATAAGTTCGAGCGCTTTGGCTGAATTTTGGCAGACTCAACGCGGGACAATTTTTGGCTTTGTTGACCTTTTTTCCGGTCGCTTTATGAGCCGAATGACTATATTTGCTTTGGGTATAATGCCCTATATAAGCGCTTCAATTATCCTTCAGTTATTAACAGTCGTTTGGCCATATTTAGAAAGATTATCTAAGGAAGGTGAACTTGGACGGCGGAAAATAAATCAATATACCCGCTATGGAACTATTGTTATTTGCGTTATCCAAAGTTGGGCCATTGCCCTTTTTCTCCAAGGTTTAAGAAGTCCTGGCGGTGCGCCCATTGTTCCCCATCCAGGTATAGGCTTTCAATTATTGACTGTTTTAACATTAACCACGGGAACTGTCTTTTTAATGTGGCTGGGAGAACAGATCTCAGAAAGAGGTATTGGCAATGGAATTTCGCTAATTATTTTCGCTGGCATCGTGGTTAATTTCCCTAGCGGTTTGAACGATGTTTTAATGGGATTAAGAACCGGCAATATGGATCCTCTACGACTCATTTTCTTACTGGCTCTGATGCTTGCTGTAATTGCCATTATTGTTTTTGTCGAAAGGGGACAGCGTCGAATTCCTGTCTCTTATGCGAAAAGAGTGATTGGTCGGAAAATTTATGGCGG
>JAOAFQ010000091.1 GCA_026416195.1 Candidatus Aminicenantota bacterium
CTAAGTCCTCGATGAATCGTTTTTTGGTTTTCATGGGCTAACAAAGCTTCATAACCAAAGCGCTCAAGGGTAGCTACGGCTAAAATTGACGCGGTATTATCCACATGAGGCACAATCCAGTATTTATTTTTTTGAAGAGGAATAAAATAGACGCGAAATGATTTTTCTTTTTTCTTCGGCCTCCAATGGCGGAAACTTTCTAAAGCAGCTTCAATTCGAGTACGATAGCCGATGTCTGAATTAAGACCGTCAAGTTGGAGGATAAGATAGGGCTTATGAGCTCGTTCCATTAAATCACGAAAATAAGTCAAGATAAAAGAATCAGGGCTACAACGAAAATTGGTGATAAAAACTGGAAAAAGACGATCATCCTCAACAACTCGACGAGCCGCCGACATAATCATCTGGCCATAATACCAATGAAGAAAATTTCCTTCCCCTTGATTCTCTTGCCTAAAAGCCAACTGTTCAGCTCGTAAAACTTTTACTCCATAGCTTTCGATAACTTCCGGCAAGTTTTGGCTAAGAAGCGGACTATTAAGATTATAGGGACGGCCCAGAAGGACAATCGCCCATTCTTTTTCCTTCAAAGATTTAAGAAAAGCTTCATTTTGCTCAATCTTTTTTTGTCTTTCTTTTTCCCAGGCTGCTTTAGCTTCCTTCCATGCTGCGGCAATCTCTTTTCTTGGTAAGCCCAATTTTTTCTCCAGGACATTTTGGAGAGAAACGATGTTTCTTTGATCAGGCCAGCGGAAATTGATCATTGGAGAAAGAAGCTTCTTTTGTCCCAGAGCGAAGGTCTCCCGAAGAATAATGGGTAAATAGACTGTATAATAGCAATAAAAGCGAGGCCAAGCTGAAATCTTTCCCCTGTCTGGTCCTTCAAGCATTATCGGGAAAAAGATAAAGTCACAATCGGCAGAGAAAAGTTTTTCCACTTGACCATGTCCAAGATAAACAGGAGCACAAAACTCAGCCCTGGCTAGGTTTTGGCCTCGAACAAGTAGTTCTTCTTCATTTCCTGGAAGAACTAAGGCGAAACCAAGCTGATGAAAAAAATGCCACCAGAATAACTCCATTTCACTCAAAGGTAAAACATTAGGTAAACCAATTGACCCAGCCTTCTTTTGCTTTAAAGAATCTTTTTTTGAATGTTCAAGGTCAGGAGAAACATTATTTATAAACGAAATTGACCGAGCTGGGCGTTTTCTTCTTTTCTCTTCATATTCCCGACCGCACTGAGAGCCCCATATGGCCAAGGATTGGCCGACCTTGACCACGGTGAGACGACAACTATTGGGACAGACCTCGCAGATTTCGATCCATTGCTCTATAGGTTGGTGACCAAAACGTAAGCCAGTAAATTGCGTTTTCTCTATTTTTAATTCTTTTACTAAAAGCGAAGCCCCATAGGCCCCGGCCAAATGAGGATATGGTGGGACATAAATAGTTTTATTTAAAGCTACTTCAAAAGCCGCCACCAGACCTCGATTGCGTGCGGTTGCTCCTTGAAAAGATATTTTTTCACCAATTTTGGTTTGGCCGACCAGACGAATTAAATAATTATCTCTGACTGAATGAAGGGCCGAAGCCAAAAGCTCCTCTTTAGACCAGCCTTCAGCCAAAAGTCGACTTAAGTCTCTTTCCATATAAACAGTGCACCGGTCAGAAATGGCTGGCCCTGAAAAACCCCGAATCAATTCATCATAGGCATGAAGAGGAACTCCTAACTTTTGAGCTTGTTCTTCTAAAAAGGCACCTGTGCCGGCGGCACAGATGGTATTCATTAGCGATTGAACTACTGCCCCATCCTGAAGGCGAATAAATTTTGAATCTTGGCCACCGATTTCAATAATTGTATCGACCTCAGGCAAATGATGAACCGCTGCCCGAGCCTGGGCTGTAATTTCATTGATAATTAAATCAGCTCCAATTAGCTGACCAATTAAAGTTCGACCTGAACCAGTCGTGGCTACACCTAGCCAATACCAAGCTAAATCTCTTTTTTGCCCAAATTGATCAAGCCAGCGAAAAAGGCGCTGTACCGCAACTACAGGGGCGGCAGCAGTTCGAGTATATAGACCAAGAATAAGGGACCTAGTTTCATCCATCAAAACTAACTTAGTACTGGTCGAACCAATATCAAGTCCTAGATAACCCTTTATAATAGAGCCAACTTGAGGCAGTTTAAATAAATTGATTTCGATTCCCTCTTCTTCCCAAGTTTCAATTTGACTCAAATCAGGCAACTTGGATTTTGCAAGTTTAAGAGGTGGATTTAACGGCAGTTGGAAATAATTTATTTTTGTTCTTATAGAAAGGAGCTCTCGAAGATTTCTCTCAATTGAAGCGAGGCGAGCAGCCCCAAAGGCAGTTACTAACTCGCCCGAGGGCACTGGTTTAACCTCAATTCGCAAGATCTCTGCCAGAAAGGAGAGGAGACGGCGATGAATTGAACCTCCTCCGGCAACATAAAGAGGCGATTCAATTTTTCCTCCCTTAATCACGGCGTCAACGATAACTCGGGCCATTCCTCGACTTAGGCCAGCAGCCAAACTAGCAAGAGAGTAACCTTCTTGTTGCCGATGGATAAGGTCAGTGCGAGCCAAAACTGCACAACGAGTGGCGATACTCGGAATTTCTCCTTGATACTTATAAGCCAATTCCTCAAATTCTTGTAAACTTAGACCAAGGCGAGCTGCCTGTTGCTCAAGAAAAGAACCAGTTCCGGAAGCACAATCACTGTTCGTGAGGTGGCGACGATAAAATCCCTCTTGGTCGAGTTCAATCAAACGGATTTTTTCTCCACCGATGACCAAAAGCGAGTAAAAATTCTGACCCAGGACCCATTTCGTTCCCTCGATGGCAGCTACAACCTCATCTACCTGTAATTCCTCGGGAAAATTTCTTGCGCCCTTACCAGTTATGGCTACTTGGGCCTCTAGATCAGACCAAGGGGATAAAATTGTTCTTAAACAACCGAGAATATCGCCATAATGAAACTTATAATTCGTCGTTTCAAGCTTGCCTGAATTGAAAAGAGCTAATTTTATAGCCACTGAGCCAATATCAAGGCCCAAACTCCATTTTGCCATTTTCTTTAGGAATTTTCTATTTTCCCCTTCTCTTTGCTCAAGCCCCAGAAATTGGCTATAAGTTAATCCTATAACGAATTAATTATTTTATTATAACTATCGCTTTTTCGCTTTCCCTGTGCTTTTGATCGACGGTGCTCACTCCAAAGACCCAGGGAGTGTCGAAAGAAATCTTGTCAATAATAAAACCCTTTTGCTGTTTTGGTAATTCAACCAGAAAAACCCAACGACCTTCTGGTTCTCTCATATAAACCCGGTAGCCTTTTACCTTTTTGTTAAGAAAATGATCTTTCCAGGTAAGGACAACAAAAAATTCAACAAGCCCGGCCAACGTGTTAAATCTCTTAACAGCATGTAATCCAATGGGTGGGTAAAGTGGAGGCGGTTCAACGAT
>JAOAFQ010000094.1 GCA_026416195.1 Candidatus Aminicenantota bacterium
TATTCGGAAATGGGATCGGGATCTTCTTGAAGGGGGGAATCTGAATGCTCTTGATTATGAGAAGTATAAGACTGGAAAGTACAATATTCTTGATCCGAGCATCTGGCTAAATTTTACGCCTGTGACCGCCATTGATCCCTATTATAATAGACCAGTTACCTTCTGGAACCAGATCAATACTGCTTTACCCACGAGATCTTTTTATACCAATCCTCCTGGGGCCAAGAGAGACTATGACGGGGTTGAAATAACGTTAGATAAGCGATTTTCTAATCGCTGGTCCTTATCGGCTTCCTTTGTTTGGCAGAAATCAAGGGGTCTTATTGGGACTGACTTTGATGATAGCTGGAGTGGTACTTCCTATTTTGATAATCCCAATGCCCATATTTACGCTGAAGGTCGTTTTCCCTATGAGAGAGAGCATCAGCTGAAGATTCAGGGAGTATGGCTTGGTCCTTGGGGTATTCTCATCAGTGGTTATTATCGTTATCTTGATGGCCAGCGCTGGACGAGGGTAATCCGAAGTGTTGATTTAGGAGTGAGCCTAGCTCAAGGGACAACGACGATTTATGCTGAGCCTCGTGGTTCCCGCAAAATGCCGCCTCTTTCGATGTTGGATTTGCGTTTGGAGAAGAGAGTTAATTTGCCGGCTAAGGTTGGTTCCATTGGACTATTTGTGGATATTTTCAATGTGTTCAATGTGGCCATTCCCACCTCAGTTTGGACTAGATCGAGCAGCACCGGTCTTGTTAATAACAAGATTGTCCAGTTTGGTGATTTGACGGCCATTACTGATCCTCGAATTTTCCGGCTCGGCTTCCGCTACGAATTCTAAGAATTTAAATTTAAAGGGGGAAGCGGGTTGCTGCTTCCCCCTTTTTTTTTATCTTTTTGTCGACCATAGATAAATAGAATTTTTTAGACGACTATAATTCACTAAAAATTTTTCTTTCTTAGGATAAAGAAGGAAAAATTATCTTCCATTTTTTCCTACTAATAGCGTCCTCTTATAATAGCTAGAATTAATTCTTGACAAAGGAGTGGTTGAATCTATTTGAATTTTATAATTAAAGGTAGTTAAAAATAAAAAAGGGAGGTTAAGGTGAAAAAAAACAATTATTTCTTAAAAGCGAGACCTCTTCTTTCTTGGTCGTTACTATTGTTTTTCATGGGTCTAATCTTCCTGACTTGCAAACAATCTGTCCACGAATCGCCAGTCCAGAAAAAAGAAAAAATCCTTGATTTGACCTATCCTTTTGATGAAAACTCGATTTATTGGCCAACCGCCAAGCCCTTTCAGCAGACCAGGGTATTTTGGGGTCGAACTGAGGCTGGTTATTGGTATGCTTCTAATGAGTTTTCAGCTTCCGAACATGGCGGCACCCATGTTGATGCGCCTATTCATTTTGCTGAGGGCGGTCGCACCATTGATCAAATACCTTTAGAAGAATGGATTGGCCAAGCCGTTAAAATTGATGTTACCTCTGAATGTTTAGCCAATAGAAATTATCTTCTCCAAATTGAAGATATTCTTGAATGGGAAAAAAAGAACGGTCAAATTGAACCAGACTCGTGGGTAATAATGTATACCGGAATAGGAACGGTCAATTATCCTGATAAAAAAGCGGTTCTGGGAACAGATAAAGTTGGTCAGGAAGCCTTGCCTGAATTAAGCTTTCCAGCTTATAGTCCTGAAGTTACCGAATTTTTAATTAAAGAAAGAAAAATTAAGGGATTAGCCATTGATACCCCCTCAATCGATTTCGGTCAATCTAAAGATTTTAAGGTTCATCAGATTCTTTGTGGGGCAGAAAAGCTAGCTTTGGAGAATATAGCTAATCTTGATCAGTTGCCAGAAAAAGGAGCGATTCTTTATGTTATTCCAATGCTTATAAAAAACGGAACCGGTGCCCCAGCTCGAGTTTTCGCTGTGTTTTAAATTTTCAAGACCAATTCAAAACTTAAGATTATAAGGGCGATTTTTAGATTAAACATAAGAATATAAGAATAGAAGAGGAAGGGCTTGGCTAAAAGAGTCCATATGTTTGTGTCCGTAGTTTTTAGGAGTATAATGATAAGCTATGGTAAAAGAGGAAATTGATCGAATTATAAAGCAAGCTTTAGCTGAAGATATGCCTGCTGGAGATTTGACTACTGAAACCATCATTCCACCCAATCTTAAGACTAGAGCCATAATTGTGGCTAAAGAATCTGGAGTTCTGGCTGGAATTGATTTCGCCGGTCGAGTATTTGAATTGATTGATCCCTCTATTCAGTTTTTAAAATTGAAGGAAGATGGTCAAGCTTTTAAGTCAGGAGATATCCTAGCTCGAATAGTCGGTCCGGCCCAGGCGATCTTAAAGGGTGAAAGAACCGCCCTCAATTTTCTACAGCGTTTGTGTGGAATCGCCACGATGACCGCGCGTTTTGTATCGGCCGTTGCAGGAACTAAAACTCGAATTCTTGATACCCGAAAAACGACGCCCACCCTTCGTTGGTTTGAAAAATATGCGGTCCGACAAGGTGGAGGTAAGAATCATCGGCTTAATCTGTCAGAGGCAGTTTTAATCAAAGACAATCATTTAAAGATTATCGGCTCAATAAAAGAAGCTATGGCCAGGGCTAAACAGGCTTTGCCCCCTGGAACGCCAATTGAAGTGGAAGTAACTTCTTTTAAGGAGGCCCAAGAAGCTCTTGAGGCAGGGGCTTCGTGCCTTCTTCTTGATAATATGTCTTTAAAGGAAATGAAAAGGGTAGTAAATTTAGTCAAGGGCCGAATTCCTCTTGAAGCTTCGGGTAAGATTAATCTTCGCCAAGTTCGTCAGATTGCTAGTCTTGGGATTGACTACATTTCTGTAGGACGGTTAACTCATTCTTACCAATCAATTGACTTAAGTCTAGAAATAGAGGAGGAGTAGGTTGAATCCTAATCTAAAAGAACAAGCTGACATTTTAATCCTTGGCTGTGGAATTGCCGGGGCGAGTGCCGCTTTAGAGGCTGCTAAACACGGTTTCCAAGTTATTGTCGTTACGCGGTATTCGCGACTTGAAGAATCCAATACTTATTATGCTCAGGGAGGTATTGTTTCATTAGGTAAAGATGATCATCCTGAGATCCTTAAGGAGGATATTATTAAAACAGGCGATGGAATTAATAATCCAGAGGCAGTGGATATTTTAACTAGGGAAGGGAAGAAGCTTATTGATGAAATTCTAATTAAAGAGCTAAAAATTCCTTTCACCCGAAGCAGTGCTGATGCCCTTGATTATGCTCAGGAGGCTGGGCATTCGCGACGCCGAATTCTTCATGTTAAAGATACCACTGGGAAAACGATCGAAGAAGCCTTTATTGCCGCTCTTAAAAAATTTCCCAATATTCGCTTTTTTCCTGACCACACCGCCGTTGATCTTTTGACCATCCCCCATCATTCTAAGAATCCCTTGGCTAATTATCGAGAGCCGCAGTGCATTGGAGCTTATGTTTTAGATAATCAAACTGGTCTAGTTAAGAGCATTTTTGCCCATTATACTATTTTGGCTACAGGTGGCTGTGGGGCCCTTTTCCTTTACACTTCTAACCCCAAAGGCGCGATCGGCGCCGGCTATGCTATGGCTGCTCGAGCTGGCGCGAGATTAATTAATATGGAATACATTCAATTTCACCCGACTTCTCTGTATCATCGTGATGCTGAAGGCTTTTTAATTTCCGAAACAGTGAGAGGTGAAGGAGCTCGATTAAAAACAAAGGATGGTCGAACCTTTATGGAAAAATATAGTGATAAGGGCGATTTAGCCCCTCGAGATGAAGTTACTCGAGCTATTTATGAGGAAATAATTAACACCAATTCCAATTATGTCCTACTTGATCTTGCCTCTTATGCGAAATGTGATATCAAAGAAAGATTTCCGCATATCTACCAAACCTGTCTTAGATACGGAATCGATATTACCAAAGAGCCGATCCCAGTAGTTCCGGCAGCTCATTATTGTTGTGGGGGTGTTCTTGTCGATGGCTGGGGTCGATCTTCATTAAAGGGCTTATATGCTGTGGGCGAAGTAGCTTGTACAGGAGTCCATGGGGCTAATCGTTTAGCCTCAACCTCTCTTCTTGAAGGACTTGTCTGGGGGACAAGGGCGGCTCGTCATATTGCTTCCCATTTTGAAAATAATCGACCATTTAAAGAATCAGAAATCCACCCTTGGTATTATCCTGCGG
>JAOAFQ010000098.1 GCA_026416195.1 Candidatus Aminicenantota bacterium
GAGAAATATTTTGAATTAATCTTTCAACGGCGTCCTGTCCATTCTTTATATACCTA
This sequence comes from Candidatus Aminicenantota bacterium, assembly GCA_026416195.1. Lineage (GTDB taxonomy): Bacteria > Acidobacteriota > Aminicenantia > Aminicenantales > CALLJL01 > CALLJL01. The sequence goes on from JAOAFQ010000098.1 coordinate 57, forward strand.
TTTTAACTATGCTTATTTTTTAGCGAAACAGGGACAAAGAGAAAAAGGAGAGAAATATGTGAAGGAAATTATCCAGCTATTTCCCCAAAATCATCTTGTCTTAATCCATGCAGCGAATTTTTATATTTTAATCAAAGAATATGATAAAGCTCTCGAATATGCAAAGAAAAATTATGATCTCTTCCCAAATAGGAAAAATAAGAATTTTTTTCTTAAAATAGAAGAAATAATTAAGAAAAGAATTAATTAGATTTTTCGTCGGGCCAAACAGGTTTAAGCTGGTTTAAATATTTTTGAGTCAAAGTAAAAACCAAAAATTTTATTTCGGGCTGATTTTTGTCTAATTCTAACGATTTTTGCAAATAGCTTAAACCTTCTTTTATTCGGTTAAATTCGTAAATAAATATAATAGCAATTTTATTTAAAAATTCAGTTTGAGGCAAATTATTTTTAAGATAATTAGAGATAATTTCATGAGTTTTATCAATAAGTCCGCTCTTTAAGTACAATCTTACCAACTGGAAAATTAGAAAATTATTGTTTTCTTGGTTAATTGAATCATGCTCAGCCTCTAAAATCTCTATAGCTTTATTATAATTACGATACCTTTCATAAAAAGCTATCTTCTCAGTTAAATTGAAGTTTGATAATTCTTTCTTAACTTTTTCAGTATCTATCCATTTAAAAGACCTAGGATACCTTTCTTTCATTTTCTCTTCTAGCGAAGCTGCTTTATCCCATTGCTCTGTTCCGATATAAAGGAAATAAAGCTCTCTATAACTATCCATCATTTCGGGTGAAACTTTGATGTTTTCAAGCAAAAGCTTCTCGGCCTCTTCCCATCGTCCAAGGGAAAGTTCTGCCAGGGCTTTTTTGCCTCTAAGAATAACTTGCATATAAGGGACTAACTGCATGCCCATTTGTTTACATAGAGAATCTATACTATCAAGCCAACGGAAAACATAAGGATAATTGGCGCGAATTAATTCTAAATCAGCATACTGCAAACTTACTAAAAGAGCAACATCACGAGGCATTTTCATTGAAAGAATTCTATTAAGAACGAGTTCAGCATCTAAATAATTTTTAGACTTAAAATAGGCATTCGCTAATTCACATCTGGCATAAGCGTCATTTGGGGCTCGAGAAACTGCCTTTTGCCAGAAGATTATTTCATGGCGATATTCTCTATTTAAAAACACAATGTGGGGGATAAATGCTATTAGCAAAATAAAAATAAGTATAGGTCTACTTTTTTCTTTAAGCTTAATTAGGTATAGAGATAAAATCCATATAAATCCAAGAGCCGGCATGATCATGTATCGCGAATATGCCCGATAGGGAAAGAGACGGCTGAAAATAAGAAGAGAATGTCCGACAAGAAAAAAAACAATTAATGAGGCTGGAAGTAAAATATCGCTTTTCTTTTTTGAAAGAAGAATCAGGAACAATAGAACAAAGACCCCTAAGGTGCCTAAAAAGATATAAACAGCCATTTCTAGGTCGGCTGCACTAAGAAAACGAGGACCGCCGAAAGGAAAAATAATTGCTTTTATATAATAGCCTATTGCTCCAAGTAAGCTTGATAGGATAGATGATATCTGTTTAGGCCAGAGCATAGGAATGTTACGAATATGAAGGAGGGGGCCCTTAATTAGAAAATAAGATGCAGTAATTAATCCATTCCCGAGGTGAAAGAAAATATTAATTTTTTTATGGAATGAATATTCAGCTAGCATTAATATTGGCGCCAAGAATAAAAAAGACTCCTTGGAGAACATACCAAAAGCATAGGATATAGAAGCAACCAAAAGAAAAAATTTCTTTCCTTTCTTCGTGTAGCGATCTAGAAAAAGTAGGCAAAGTCCAGAAAAAAGAATAAGCAAAAGGTCGCTGCGTCCAACAATCCAAACTATGTTATCGACATGGAGCGGAAAAAGAGCGAAAAGGAAAGTCGCGATTTCTGGAAAAGAAGAAAAATCATACCTGGCTTTTAAAAAGAGATACCAAACAGAAATGCCGCTTATGAATAGGATTACATTTATCAACCTCATGCTTATAGGGTGAATACCCCAGAGTTTATCTTCTAACCAGAATGAGGCCATTAGAATTGGCCGATAATAAAAATCAACGTTTTCGATTCCAATTTGTTGGCGAAAGTAACTGGCTTTTAAAGCGGCAATTAAAGACTGGTTTTCCTCAAAAAGAGGATTGTTTTCAAAAAGCCCTCGATCATCCCAGATTAAAGGATAATTGAGAGACTGCCAATAAAGACCTAAAATTGTCGCCGATAAAATGGTAAAAAAATAAAGTTTTTTTATTTTCATCTTTATTACTTTAATAAAAAAAAATTTTTGTTGCAATATTTTTTTGTTGAAAAGAATTGTCAAACAATATTCATAAAATGCCATAAAAAAAAGTATAATTAGAAGTCAGGCAAAATTTTAATTTATTAAATTTTATTTTAGTTTTGAATATTCGTTCGAGCGAAAGAAAAATTAAAAGACTTTCCCCTAAAGAAAATAACCCCCCTATGACTAGGTTTCCCCTGATACAATAGATGAACCTGCATGGGTTTAAACGAGGTTACTGTGTAAGGAGTGGATGGTTTAAATACAATATAGCGGAGAATTTTTTGGCTAGTCTCATCGAGCGCATTCCAACCAGGGACAACTTCAATATAAGTTGGTGAATATTGGTCAAGGAAAGCTTGGGCTTTGGGTCCTAAAAGTTGATAGTTATTAAGGCCCATTAAATCAACAATGAAAGCGTTTCCAAAGTATCTAGAGGCGCCGGCGTCGACTACCCAAGCTACTTCTTTAGCTTGAGCTTGGCTTAGATATTTTCCAACGGCAACTTGGACATCGTCAATGTTGCGAGTATCGTTAGCTAAACGATGGAAACGGGTGGGTAGATGAATAAACATTGAAAAAAAAGCTAAAAATAAAAAAACCAAAAGAAACATTTTTGCCTTTTTCCCAGAAAAGTTTAGTTTTGTTATCAGTACCTCTATAACTCCTATAAAGCTTATGATCAACAAGGGAACGGCAGGGAAAATATACCTTTGATGATAGAAAGCTTCTGGATCAATAGGGGGAATTAGAATAAAAGAGATGGTACAGTAAAGGAGGCCACTTAAAAAGGCAGCTGATGGGATTCTCCATTTTAATGGGCTTCGTTGATTTATAATTAGCCATAAAGAGATGATCAAAATTAAAGTCAAGAGGATAGATGAATTTATAATAACAAGTTTTTCTAACAATTCACTGAATCCCTTGGTTAAAGACCAGGTTATGGGAATTGAAGATGTTCCAACTTTAGCATAATAAGTTGCAGGTAAAGGTCTCCCGGATAGATTAATGTTTCTAAAAATGCTCCAAGCCCAACTTATACTTGAACCGATTCCGCCAGCAAGAAGAAACAAGCATTTTTTCTTAAAAGGTACATGGATCATAATAGGAAGAGCGGCGATCAAAATTGTCAATTCAGGTCTTGCGAGGACGGCCACTAGAGAAAAAAGGGCGAAAAGATATTTGCCTTTCTGAACAGTTAATAAAAGTAAAGCCGCAATTAAAGTAGATAATGAGATTTCCATCCCGCTTACACTAGCAGCAATAAGATCAGGATTAAAAGCAACAATAGCCGCCGCAAGAACCGACGCTTCCCATTTTAAAACCTTAATAAGGGCAAAATAAAGACAAATGGCTGTTAATAAATGGAGTATGAAGCCAATTGTTTTAGTCATAATTATTATCAAATCAACATCAGTAGAAATTAAATGAGGTAAGCTTAGGAAGAGAGCCCACAAGGGAGAAGTACATCCGTTTGAAGGGATTCCTGGGTTGTAAGCAAGTAAACCCGAACGAGCTAATTCTCTACCATAAACAGCATGAATCCAAGCATCATCAAGAGGATATCCACTTAAGGTTAAATAATTCGGCTCTAAAAAAGAAAGACACAGAAGTCCAGTCAAAGCGATGAACGAAATAAGAAGAACTGCTAATTTTGATGAGGGTGGTTTCTCTTGGAAAAAAGAGCGAAAATTAGACATTATTTATTTTTCACTTTATAAAGACGCCATCTTCCTTGATTGGTTAAAGGATATAAAGATGTTTCGGCTTGGAAAATCTGGTGAATTTTATCATCCCCATTAACCAGAACATAATCAAAAAAAGGAAAGTCTGACCTTTTAACCAGTTCTGGGAACCATTCAAGGCCGATTGTCCATGGAGGTCGCCGTTTATTTTTATATATTACTAAGCTTGGGCCAAAATCGGCAAAAGAAAAATTTAATTCGCCTCCTTTTAAAACTTGAGCATAAGCGAAGGTCTGGATAAAGGGTCGACCTTTAAAAAATTCACTTTCCTTTGTGAAGCTAAGGCCAAGTAATTTTGTCTTTGGAGAAATTTCTTTTAAACTATCTTTTAAGCCAGATAATTCAAGATGTTCAAAGGCTTTCCAATTGAAAGAAGTGGTGATAATTAAAAAAATAAATATAGAGAAAGAAAGGACTTTTCGTAAATTTTTTTCTAAACGTATTTCCGGCAGGCTAATTATAAAAAATACAAAGGCAGGGGGTATCCACCGTTGGCAGAACCGAATAGTGTTAGTGTGCTTATCTGGCAAAGTTAGAGCAATGAAGAAAAATAAAAAGGCCGTATATAGTAATTCCAAGTCAATATCCGATGATAATTTTTTTCTATTCTGCCAAAGGGCTAATAATAGATAAGCTAAAATTGTTAACAGGATTACTGGCTCGGTAGTCCCCCGTAATCCCCCGAGCGCTGCGTCTGATAGCCAGGCAAAAGAAAGCCTTTGAAAAGGGGTGGTGGCCCAAATTGTCTCAGACTTAAATCCATAAGAGGCAAGAGATGGATACCAGATTAACCCCAAAAAAATAAATGGTATAAGTCCCGCAAACTTTGGCATATTTTTTTTAAATTGTCTTTTTATTAAAGAAATTGTGACAGACCAAATTGCGGCCATAATAAGCCAGAGAATGTGAGTAAAATAGAGCAAAGCAGAAATTGAAAAAGAAAAACTTATGGCTTTGGTTACTGATTGATTTTTATTATATGTAAAGAAATAAAACCAAAGGAGGAAAATAATCCAACCAAGTAAGAACTGGAGAAAGCCCCAATAGAGAATGTGGGAAAAAAAGAATACAGTGGCTATGGCTAAGCCCTCAAGAGGTCTTTTTCTTTTAACAATAAGAAGCAATAAAAAAAGAATAAAGAGAGTGGCGAGTATAATAAGGGTAAATCGACCAGAGTTAAGAGCACCGAAGCTTGTCCAGCCAATCCCAATGAGAATATAAGGAAGACTGTAGGGAGTAAGCCAGTTGATTCGGTAAACGTCATTTTGTCCGCTTATTGCTTCTCCAAAAAGTCTGACCTGGGCCATATGTTGAGGAAGATCAGTAATAGGTGGAAAGGTCGTTATAAGAAAAGGGATGGAAATAAAAAGAAATATTAAGAAACAAAAAGAGGCTGAAGCAAAATTAAATTTTTCCATTGGTGTTAAATTTAATGTATTTAAATCTAAAAAAATTTTCCAGAAATTTAAGAATTTCAAGTAAATCCATCAAAAATTATCATAACAATTCTACCAATTTTGAATTGATCTAGTAAATACACCTCTTTTTTATTCATTTTTGAGTCAGAGTTTTTTGAAAAAATTTTTCACCTTTATCTCAGGCCTTTTCGCCTTGGACATTTCTCTTGGCATAATCTGTATTGTCTCTTTGCCCTTTTTGGATTCTTTTATGGTTAACCGAATGGGTTTAACGATGTCGAAACCAATCCGCCAGGGGGCGATAATTTTCTCTAAATTATTCAACTTCAGTATCGACTATCTGGTGGTCCGAGTGTCCTTTTAATAAAAGATAGTTTGGTGGGCTAAACGCTTCACAGGCCTCCCTAATGTCTCGTACTCTTTTTCTCGGTTAGTTCGCCTGCTTGTTTGAAATCATTTCCTACGTTTGTTGGCGCCTCGATTGGGATAGCTTACCTGCCCAGAAAATTTTATGGCTTCTCTATCTCTGCTAGCAAAGTTTTGGCATCAGAAACATAGCTACTATTTTTTAAATTATTCAGCCCTCCTTCCAGAAAACGGTCGTCGTTTAGGAAGTTTAGAATCTAATTGATAATTTCGAAATTATTATACAAGTAAGGATTCCTATGATACTTAAAACATAGCCATAAACAAAACTATTTGGGGAATATTTAAGAATAACTAAATGCCTGCCTTCAGGTAGGAAAATACCCTTAGAAAAAAGATTGGCTGGGAATATATCAATTTTTCTTTTATTTAAATAGGCCTTCCAACCCGGCGCCCAATTTCCAGGAAAAACGATGATTCCACTTTTTTCAGTCTCAATGATATATTTTTCATATCCAGGAAACTTGGCTACAGTTTTAATTAAGGATTTGAAATCACTATTTAAATTTAAAGGTAATTTCGATATTTGATTTAAATTTTGATTTATTTCTATACCTTTTGACTGACTTTCGATTATTGCGATTTTCTTAGGATCGAAATTCGAATTAAGAAATAGCTTCAAACCTAATTGAGTTGAAGTTACTTGAATAAAATTGAAAATAAGAATCGGACCAACTTCTTCTTGACAGAGTTCTTCAATATAAATGGGGAAGCCTTCAATTGATATCTGTTTAGCCTTTTTCGAGTTAATAAATGGCTTTGATCCTATATAAAAGTGGCAGCCAAGATAAGTTAAAATTCTTAACTTTTCTTCTTTCGGCAATCTAAAAAAATTGTCTATTAAAGCTCTTTGGGATGAAGGATAGGAGTTTATAAAATCCCTGTTCAAAACATACTTTATTCCGTATCCTATCCCTGAAAAGGGAAATAAACTTTGGAAATAGTATGACATAGCCTTTCTTTTATCAGGTTTCTTTGAAAGTTGGGAGAAAGGAGATGTCTCTTCTCGGTAGATAATTAGAGGGATAGATATATTTTTTAGCAAGGATGGTCTATCAAAGAAGGTTTCTGGAATAGTTGGATTTATATATTTGTTATGATAAATTAGATCTAAAAAACAAAATGCAATAAAAATAAAAATGAAAATTTCTCTTTTTTTATTAAAGTTAGTTGAAAAAAATAAAAGAATAGAATAAATGGATAAGGCAATTAATCCTATTAAAATAGAATTAATTAAATTATTTTTCGAAGAGTCCTCTTCAATTACAAACAACCGGAAAAGAAAATATAGAATAGTGGGCTTAAATAAAAAAAAGATAAGCCAAAGAGAAACGGAGAAAGCTACTAGCCCATAATTAAGAAAGCGCCGAAAACTATAAAAAGATAGCTTTTGAAGCCCTCCTCCAGATAATAAGCAAAGGCAAACGAAAGTACCAATTAGATATTTAACCGGATAGCGAATAGAAGAAAAAATTGGCAATTGCCGATAAAGGTAGAAAAAAGGTGAATACCATCCACAAGAAATTATGAAAAATAAAAATGCCAAGATAATCAATATTTTTTCATGCTTCTTCATTCTGAAAAATAAGCCTAAAATAGACAAAATTAAGCTGCCAAAGCCAATGTAAAAACTATAATACAGTGGAAACCCTCTATTAAATAGATGACCTCCCCAGAAATCATTTCGACCTGGAGAGCGGTCATCACCTAAAATCCCAGGAAAAACTAAATTCAATAGTTGGATTAATTCAAGGGGCCAAATTTCAGCCTGAGAGGTTCGATCTGTTTGGCTTAGCATTTCCAGGGCCGGCAAGATCTGGGCGGCGGAAATTAGGCAAGCTAATAAGACGGCGATAGCCAGCTTTAGGAAGCTTTCTTTGAATTTCTGGGTTTCAATGAAACACTGAGCTAAAGCCAAAATTCCTGTAATAATTATAAATTCAGGAGCCCCAGAAAGAATTAAAAGGACCCAAGCAAGAATGCTGATAATAAATTTTGGCGATTTAATTGGGACGTTTAAGCGATGAAGATATAAGGCCCACATCATCCAGGCTATAGCAGCGATATGGTTGTAAAATTCAAAGGAAGAAAGATAAATGCCGCTGAAGAAAAACAGGCTCGCCGAAAAAAAGGCGGCCTTTTTAGAAAGACCATAGGTTCCAGCTAAAAGATACATGCCCAGCCAGCCGATTAAGGGGTGGATAAGGTAATGAATTTTAAAAGCTACAAAAAAGGGAAGAATCAGATAAAGCCAAGTCGTAGGGTAAAAAATAGCGGTTTTGGGATTAGCCATAAAGGGTTGGCCATTGCCATGAGCCTCTGTCCAGAGAGCAAGGTGGCCTTGTTTAAGGAGAGCGGCGGCGTGCTTCCGTAAAGGAATTTCTAATAAAGTAAAATCTCGTTCATAAAAAGTATTGGCTTTAAAAAAGAAATCGCGAAAAAGGAAGAGAAATAGGGCGCAAAAGATAATAAATAACCATAGGTCAACTTTTTTGGATAAAGCAAACCTCATCTCCTTTTGAATATTAATTAAAGAAAGGATTAGAAATCAAATTTTATTAGCAAAAAACGGGCAGAAAAAATTTTGAAAAGGCATCTAAACTTATTAGAAAATTATAATTAGCCCAATAGCCAAATTATATCCAGCAAAGATTAAAACGCTCTTTATTAGAATTAAAGATTTCCATTTTCATTTGTTAAAGAAACTTTTAATAGAACTTTGAAACATTTATCTATTTTTTTATTAATTATTCTTTCAAAATTTCTGCACGGACAGCTCTTGGTGTGTCCTGAGGCGAAAAGCCGATAGTAAGCTTGACATGGGGATAATACTTTTTTGCGATATTTTTGGTTATTTCGGCGCCCTTTTTATTATCTTCTCCTTCTATTTCAGCATCAATTACATCGATTAATGCTCCTTTAAAGAGCTCGCTTAAGCAAAAAGTGCTATAACCAAAAAACAACTTTATGTCTGACTCATATAAGATTGTGGCTCCTAAATAATCCTTTCTAATTTCAAAGCCTTCTTCCTCATAAACATATTTTATCTTTTTTACAATCTCGTTTATTTTCTTTTCTTCAAAAATCTGAGTTTCCTTTTTTGGCCAACAAAAAACAAAGGAAACAAATATTATTTGGATTAAAAATATAGTAATCATAGGAGTTAAGGTTGTTTTTTTACTTCAACGAAACTCATTCGTCCCCCCTATAACATATTTTTTCTCAATAACATTATCAGTAAAATATGTCAAGGAAAAGTCATAACTTGTGGTGTATTGTCTAATTAGGAGCCAACCGAGGTCGAACAATATTGGACCAGCCAAGTGGGAAAATTCTTTATGCCTCGGCTACCCAAGCAAAGTTTGGAACCGAGTAAGCGATAGGCGAATCGTTGGCCTCGTTTCTTTCTGCCTTTTTCTTACAAACGGCTAATAGTCAAAATCAACAATGGACTTATGTTTTGAGCCAAGTTGAAGAAATAGTTATGCCCTATTTTCTTGAAATAGTACTTGGGCCTGACTTCAAAAGAGGCCAATTCTATAGCTAAGATATTTGACAATTTATCTTTTAATGAAGTAAAAATTAAAAGATCCTCAACTATGTCTGAAATAAAAGAGGGCCTTAGTATTGTAATTCCTGTTTATAATGAGGAAAAGTCAATTCATGAAACTATTGAATTTTTTAAAACGCTGATCGAAAAAACCCAAAATTTAGAAGTAATTTTCGTTGATGATGGGTCAACTGATAAAACATCAGATATTTTAAAGAGCTTTGCTGCCGACCGAATAAGTCTTCTGATTCATGAAAGAAATAAAGGCTATGGCGCAGCTATTAAGAGCGGCGTTGCGATCGCCACCTATGATTATATTGCTATCACTGACGCTGACGGCTCTTATCCCCACGAGAAAGTTTTGGAATTATTTAAAATGTTGATGGAGAGAAACGTAGACATGGTGGTGGGCGCAAGAATAGGCAAAGCCGTAAAAATGGGCTTTTTTAGAAAATTAGCTAAGTATTTCTTGAAAAGACTTGCTGAATTCTTGACGGATTGTTCAATTCCTGATCTTAATTCAGGGTTGAGGATTGTAAGAAAAGAGCTAATCCAAAAATTCATGAAATTCTTGCCCGATCGGTTTTCCTTTACTTCTACCTTGACTCTTTTACTTTTAACCAATAACTATAAAATTTTTTATTACCCGATTAACTATTATAGAAGAACAGGCCAATCAAAAATAAGACCTCTTAAAGACACCTTAAATTTTATTCAATTGATTGTTAGAACAGTTATGTTTTTTAATCCCTTGAAAGTCTTTCTGCCTGTAAGCTTATTTTTTATGTTTTTGTCGTTGGTTGTTTTAGTGGTGTCTTATCTTAGAGGGAAAATTATGGACATTACAACAATTTTGCTCTTTGTGACTGGGTTGCATCTTCTGGCTTTAGGGCTTCTGGCTGATCTTATCGATAAAAGATTAAATCGATGAGAATTCTGCTAATTAATCCCCCCCGTTGGAATGAGCTGGTAGGGAAAAATCCGGCCATTATCGAAAAGCATCGAGGTTTTAATCCACCCTTGGGTCTTCTTTATCTTGCTGCTTCCATAAAAAAGAATACTTCCCATGAAATTGAAGTCCTTGATGCTCAACCACTTCAATGGACTTATCGAGAGCTTGAAACTTATTTAAAAGGAAAAACCTATGATTTAGTCGGCATTTCGGTTATGACCTTTACCTTAATCGATGCTTTTAAAACAGTTCGAGTCGTTAAGAGAGCTATTCCAGAGGCAAAGATTGTCTTGGGTGGGGCCCATGTTCATTTATTTCCAGAAGAAACTAAGAATCTCGAAGGGGTAGATTTTGCTTTTATGGGGGAAGCTGAGTTTTCGTTCATTAAATTTCTTTCTTGCTTTGAAAATGGCCAGAAATCTTTTGAAAATGTTCCTGGGCTTGTTTTTAATGATAACCAAGGGAAAATTATCAAGAACAACATTGAAATCATAAGAAATCTTGATGAAGTACCCTTGCCTGAACGTTCTTTAGTCGGAATTAAAAATTATAGTTCTCTCTTGAGTCGGGGAAATCTTTGTACGACCGTAATTACAAGCCGAGGCTGTCCCTTTCACTGCACTTTTTGTGATCGTCCTCTTTCTCCCATCACCTCCATTTTTCGTTATCGAAGCGCCAAGAATGTGGTAGAAGAGATAAGAGAATGCATGGAATATGGAATCAAAGATTTTCTTTTTTATGATGATACTTTCACGGTCAATCGAGATCGGGTGCTGGCAATATGTGAAGAGATTTTGAGGCATAATTTAAAAATTAGGTGGGATGTGAGAACAAGAGTTGATTTGGTTGATGAAGAAATACTAAGGATGATGAAAAGGGCCGGTTGCGTAGCAATTCATTATGGCGTCGAATCAGGCAATGATGATATTTTGAAAATCCTTCAAAAGGGATTTACGGTAAAAAAAGTTAAGGAAACTTTTGCCTTAACAAAAAAAATTGGCCTTGAGACCCTTGCTTACTTTATGATCGGCCTGCCCTCAGAAAACCTTAAACATATTCAAGATACCTTTGATTTAGCTAAAGAGCTTCGTCCTGACTATACTCACTTTACAATTTTCTCTCCTTATCCAGGAACTAAACTCTACTTTCTTGGGATGGAAAAGGGGATTATAAAAAGAGACATCTGGCGAGAATTCGCTCGAGATCCTAATAAAGAGTTTCGGGTGCCAGTTTGGGAAGAAAATTTTTCAAGAGATGAACTTTATGAAATAATTGTTAAATTTTATAAAAAATTCTATCTCAGGCCCCGCTATTTATTTTCCCGCCTTATTAAAACCAGATCAGTGGATGAATTAATTAAAAAGACAAAAGCAGGGGCTTCTGTCCTGACCATGAAAAAAAGTTCAGTTGACAAATTAAAATGAATGTTGATTACGCCATCGCAAGAGAAAAAAGAGTTGACTATCGCAACCAACTAAATAAGCGGACCAAAGAAGTTCTTAAAACTATAGGAAAATATTTGCCTTCACCGCAAATGATCATGGATTTAGGGACAGCCGAAGGAAAAATGCTGGCCTATCTCAAGAAGGCGTTTCCGAGCGCTTTTTGTTTAGGAGTAGATTCTTCTTTTCCTCTTCTTTTATACGGCAAAAAAAGATCTTCTGATTTATCGTTCATTTGGGCTGAAGCTGAAAATCTTAAGTTTATTCAAGATGAGACATTTGATGTCATTATAGCGGCTGCAATTATCGAACATCTGGTCAGCCCCAGCCGAATGCTCCGCGAGGCTTATCGATTGCTCAAGCCAAAGGGCATAATTATTCTGACGACTCCAAATCCGTTTTGGGAGAAAATCGCTAGGGTCTTAGGTTTTATAAAGGGAGAGCATAATTATGTAATGTTTCTTTCTCAACTTGTTGACATGTGCCGAAAGGAAAATTTTTTAATCCTAGAAGCTTATGGTTTTATGGTTTCACCCATTGGAATCTGGAAAGAGGATAAAATCGAAAGCTTCTTTAAAAAGGTTAAGCTTGATAAATTTTTATTAAATCAGATGGTCGTGGCCCAAAAACCATAAAACTTTCTCTTATCTTCTGCGTCTAACTTCGCTCAAGGGAATGGTTAGGTCAATGGTGGCAGATATTCCAAGAAAGAAATAGTCAATTCATCTTTGTGATATAATTAGACCAAGCCGATGATGAAGGGATGATAAGAGAAGGTCGATTACTTTATTCATTACGGACAGCTTTCCTTATATTTCTTTATGGCCTGATTGTCCTTCTGATAATTCCCGTTCTTCTTATTTTTTTTATTTTGGGAATAAGAAAGCCCTTGCTTGAACTTGGTAAATGGGCCATGGGTATAGGTAAACGAATCCTTAGGATCGAGATTGAGGTTTTAGGCCTGGATAGATTTGACCCGACTGGCTCTTATGTCTTCATGGCTAATCACTTAAGTTTTATCGATGGCCCCCTTCTTTTTTACGTCATTCCCCAAATTGTCCGCGTCTTCATCAAAAAAGAGGTTTTTCGATTGCCTGTAGTTGGCCTTGGCATGAAGCATGTTCATTTTATTCCTGTTGACCGAAAAAGGTTGCGGGGTGGGCGGTGGAGCATAGAGCGAGCGGCTAGGTTGATGAAGGAAAGGGGGTATTCCTTCTTAATTTTCCCGGAAGGAACCAGAAGCCGTGACGGTCGACTCCAGGATTTTCGGCGAGGGGGTTTTTTCTTAGCCTTGGAAACGGCAGCGCCGATTGTTCCCATCACTCTTATTGGTACCTTTGAGCTTATGCCTCGAGGCCAGTTTCACGTAAAGCCTGGGAAAGTTAAAGTTGTTTTTCATTCGCCTGTGCCGGTTACTGGCTATAATAAGGATTCAATTGATCAGCTTATCAAGGAAGTTAGAAATCAGATTGCTTTGGCCTTACCTGAACCATATAGGCCCCTCTCTTCTTAGTAATAGAATAGCCTCTTCGAAAGAGTGGTTAGGATCAATTAATCATATCCTTGAAAATTCAAGAAAAGCAGAATAAATTGAAGCCTATAAAAAAAAGAATAAATATCTCTGGAGGAGAAGGTAATGGATAAAATTTCATCAGGAGAAAGCCTTGTTGCAGCGGGAGAAGAATTGAAGCAGCTGCTTGATAAATTTATCAGAGAAAATGAAAAGGAAATTCTTCGGCTAATTGAGGCGTTGGCTGAAGCTTTAAGAAAGGGTAAAAAGATTCTTATTTTTGGGAATGGAGGCAGTGCCGCTGAAGCTCAGCATTTTGCGGCTGAGCTGGTGAATAAATTTCTTGAGGTTAGACCGCCGCTTCGGGCCATGGCCTTATCAACGGATACCTCAATTTTGACTTCTATTGGAAATGACACTTCCTTTAATTTTATTTTCAGCCGCCAGATTGAAGCTTTGGGAGATGCGGGTGATATTGCCATAGGCTTATCGACAAGCGGACGCTCGCCTAACATCGCTGAAGCCTTAAAAGCGGCCAAAAAAAAGGGTCTAATTTCAGTTGCTATAACAGGCGAGGGCGGGGGTCTTCTTGGCTCCTTGGCTGATTATCTTATTACCGTTCCCAGCCAGTCAACACCCCGCATTCAAGAAGTTCACCTCTTTCTTCTTCATCTTCTGGCCGAATCTCTCGAAAAACTCCTTTTTTAATTTTTAATTTTTATTTTAATTTTTAGGTACCGCCTTACTTATTTACCTATTTTTTACTTCTTTTCTTCAGTTCAGTCTGCTGTTTCGCCTCACTTATAGATTAATTTTTCGCATTTAGGATGACCCACTTAGCTCCTAATTTTATAGTTGAAGGACTGAATAATAATTATTTGTGTTTTCGGCTAGATAAATTAGGTAAATGAGTGAGGTGGAACCTATTTGAAAGAACCTATTTGAAAGAGGTTATTAGTCGGCGGCGATTAATCGTTTGATTTTGTCGGCACCAGCTAGGCCGCTGTTAAATAAATAGACGGTGACTGAGTCAAACAATCGCTGAAAGAAAGACCGCTGTAACTCCAATTTATCAGGTGATAAGCCGAGAAGATGAGGATTAAAGAAGGGCTGATGCTTTCCCGACGCGATGGTTCGTTGAGCCCCGGGCGTTTCGCCTGACTCAAAAACCCTGAGGGCTTCTTCCTTGGTTAGCTCGATAAAATCTGGAGAAACAGCATCACTTCTTAGGATGAAAATCCATCGTAAAGTGTTTCGCCTGGGATAGCCTCCTTGGCCATAGAGCCAATTAGGATCAAGCATAGCGTAGCCATTGGCCGAAGCCCGATAACAGAAAGGAGCGCCTCGATCCAGTCGGCAATCTTCGTCTCGCTGGCAATCGGCATCCTGACAGTCCTCTTTTTTGGTTACCACATTTTCGCATTTGCTTAAATCAAAAAGCGGGGCAAGGGCGGGATAAAGTTCCACGGCTGGCGTGGTTAGATAAAGCTTTCTTTCAACGCATTCAGCTACCGAGGTTTTTCCTGATAATCTAATGAAAATCAAATCATTAGCCTGAAGGCGGAAACGAGAGTCAGAAAGAAGCTCAAAGAAAAGTTCGGTTTTTCGTGTGCCCGGCGGCCCCACCAGAACCAAACCGTTGCCCTTATAATCGACGGACAGGCCTCGAAGAGCATTGGTCGTTAATTGACTTTGAGTAATCTCAATGACCATACCCAGGGCTAAGCTTCGGAGAGGCCCATAGAGATCAGTATTAATTAGAAAGGCTGTTCTCGTTTCGGGATTATAAAAGGCCCGACTCTCTCGCCCGGCAAGGCCATCAACCGCATAAATCACCCCGTGAGGTTCAATTTCAGCTTCAAGTTGGGCTGGAAACCAATTCTCAATCCAAAAATCATTTAGATGAGAGACATTAGTTCTAAGCTGGATAATTACTCCGTTAATATTGGCGTTCCAAATATAAACTTTTTCTCGACTTAAATGGCTTTCTACTTCAATTTGAAGGGCTTCCCGCCGTTTTAAATCAATCTCTGCCTCTATCGGTGGCGCTTTTTTCACTTTGGTTTGGACATTACTTAGAATTACCCTTCTAGCCTTGGGCGATGGTTTAAGTTTAGCAATAGCCGCTATAATTCGATCCATGCCTTTTTCAAGATTTTCCATCGACGTGGCGTAGGAAATACGAATATAATTATCAGCCCCGAAAGAATCCCCAGGGACAACAGCAACGCGAGCTTCCTTTAACAAATAATAGGCCAAGCCATATGAGTTGCGGATTTGCATTCCTTCAGCTTCCTTATCGTAGTAATAAGAAAAATTAGGAAAAAGGTAGAAAGCACCTTGGGGCTTGAAACAGGAAACATGAGGAATAGTTCTCAATTTCATTAAGCAATAATTACGGCGCCGCTGAAATTCGGCCACCATCCGTTGAACTTCATACTGAGGTCCACGAAGTGCCTCAAGGCTGGCCATCTGGGAAATTGAAGTTGGATTTGAAGTAGTATGGCTTTGAATCTTAGCCATAGCATTGATTATTTCCGCTGGTCCAAGGGTAAAGCCAATCCGCCAACCTGTCATGGAATAGGTCTTAGAAACACCATTGACGATAATTGTTTTCTTTTTTATTTCCTCACCAAGGGAAGCAAAGCTGACAAATTCAAAATCTTCATAGACTAACTTGCCATAAATTTCATCAGCTATGACGTAAATATCTTCATGGCGAATAATTTCAGCTAAAGCCTCAAGCTGCTTGCGGTTATAAGCCGCACCTGTGGGATTGCTGGGATTATTTAGGATTAAAGCCTTGGTTGAAGGAGTTATCACCGCCTTTAATTCTTCTGGCGTCAAAACGAAACCATTCTCTTCTTTCGTCGAAACAATAACCGGTTTTCCCTTAGCTAGCAAAACAGCTTGAGGATAAGTCACCCAATATGGGGCTGGGATGATCACCTCTTCCCCTTCATTGATTAAGGCCATAATCAGATGAAAAAGGGAGGCTTTCGCTCCACAGGAAACAATTACTTCATTAGGCTCATAATGAAGGCCATAATCATCTTTCATTCGCTTGATAATAGCTTTCTTTAAGGCTGGAATGCCTTCATTTTCAGTGTATTTAGTGAAATTTTCTTGAATAGCTCGAATGCCAGCCTGTTTGACGTTATCAGGGGTGGGAAAATCAGGTTCGCCTACGCTGAGATCAATAACATCAAGACCAGCAGCCTTCATGGCCTTGGCTTTAGCTGAAATCTTTAAAGTCGGGGAGGTACCGATTTGGATTGCTTTTTCCGAAATCATGGTTGGTTAGCCCTTTATCAGCTTTCTTGTTTTTCTGATTTGGCTTCAGGCGTCAGCTTATCACGAAGCCATTGTTGGAAGTCAACCCCAGTAAGAGATTTTACCACTTCAGGCATTTGAGCTAGAATCTCAGCTACTTGAGCTGTAAGTCGGCTGGCTCCAATTCCTTTATCACTGCCGACAATAATTATCTTCTCGATCTTCGAGAGAGGCTCAGCTACAGCTCGCGCGAGCTCAGGCAGCGTCTTAAAATACATTTCAAGTAGCGCGGCTTGATTGAGCCTTTCCCACGCTTTCGCCCGTTGAAGCATGGCCTCAGCTTCGGCCATTCCCTTAAGCCTTATTGTCTCAGCTTCAACTTGACCTTCTAGACGAAGAGCCTCGGTCTTGCCTTTAGCCTCCGCTTGAATTCGATATTCCTCAGCCTCAGCTTCGGCCATAATCTGATATTTACGAGCGTCGGCGGGCTTAATAACGCTGGCCTCTAATTCTTTTTGTCGTCTCATTATTTCAAGTTCTTCAATCTTAATCGCTTCTTGCTTCTCAATTTGCTTAACTTTGGCCTCTTCTCTTTTAATTTCTTGAGTGAGTTTATGGCGCTCCAATTCATAAGCAAAATCAGCCTGAGCCTTTTTCTGATTGACCATAACTTGGCTTTCAGCCCTCTTAGCTTCATTTTCCCATTGAGCTTTCGCAATCATGGCTTCAGCGGCCAGACGAGCAATTTCCCCTTCTTTTCGAGCTTCGGATGACTTGATGATAGCTTCCTTTTCCGTTTCAGCTTGGGCAATAGCTGCATCGCGCCGAGCCGCCGCAATCTGAGGTCGACTTAAAGCTTCGAGGTAGCCTTGGGGGTCGCTGATATCTTTAAGAGAAAAGGAGATCATGACAAGGCCCATGCGACTGAAATCTTCTTTGATTGCTTCTCTGACTCGATTGGCAAATTCTTGACGGCCCCGATAAATTTCTTCCACCGTCATTCGACCGATTACTTCTCGCATTTTGCCTTCAAGAACAGTAGCCGCCACGTCGCGAATTCCTTCTCGCCCTTGGCCAAGAAATTGTTCAGCTGCTAACCTAATAGCCTCATCGCTGGTATCGATTCTTACTTGGGCCGTAGCTTCAGCCATAATTGGTACCCCATTATAAGTTAAGACTTCAGGAGTTTTAAGGTTCAAAGTAATCACATCTACGGGCAGGGTATAAACACTTTCAATAAAGGGGATTACGAAGGTGCCGCCTCCAAGGCGATAGCGATAGCCTATTTTTAGGCGCCGACCATCAGGAAGAACGATGGTTCTTTTGCGTCCACCAGCCACAATTAAAATTTCATTTGGTCCGACTTTGCGGTATTGTTTTGCTAAAACTAGAATAATGAGGGCGACTAAGACAATAATTATTGCGGTTGGTATTATCCAAGATAAAGGCGTCATCTCTAACCTCCTTCTGGCCATTCCTCTGGCCAGAAAAACTTCTCCCCTGGGCAAGGCCCTTAAGGGGAAATAAGATGGATTATAAAATGTTATTCTTACCCATAAACAAAGTCAAGAAAGTTGCCTATGGCCAAACCACTATCAAAACCTATGAAGTAAAATTGATTATAAAGTTTTTTCAATTCAAGTAAAGAAAGCAGACATATTGATTTTACCTAGAGATCAGAAGCGAGGATTAAATTTATAAGGTGAAAGAAAATAACCGAAGAGATTAAAGGCTGATAAAAGAAATAAAGCCCAGGCCATAACGGTATAAATGACTTCAAAAGTCTTTGGTTTCATTACCTGCTGCAGTTTATGGCCAATCCAAGCGACTATCATATAATAAATAAGGCTACCGAGGCCGCAGGCCAAACCGAAAAAAAACGGCTTTATTCCGTGGTGGCTAATAAGTCCATGGGAAGTAACGATGGTGGCCACCGTTAGCCAAAATACGGGCAGAGTTGGACTCGAAATATACATGATAAAAGTGAAGAAAATAGGATGGCTTACTTTTTTATTTTTTTCTATCTCATTATTATTCTCCGGCAGGCCTAGACCAAGAACTCGATGAGTTCGAGCCAGATGCAAAAGATGGATACCAGCGACTACGATAGCAGCGCTCCCAGCCAATCGAAGAATGAAAGACCAGCGGTCAAGGAAAGAAAGGAGAAGTGAAGTAAAGACAATGGCCAGATAACAATAGAGCGTATCAAGAATAGCTACTGTCAAACGAATTGAAACACTTTTCCAAAAGCCAAAACGAAGAGCCTGAGAAAGAGAATAAATATTGATTGGTCCCGGCGGAAGGGATGCCATAAAGCCAATTACCAGCCCAATTAAAATAAACATAATCTAGTCATCTCTCTTATTCTCTTTTTTAACTGTCTTCTTTTTTTAAATGTCTTTAATTTTAATTTCCGCCTGATTATTCCTTTTTCAGACTTTTTCAAGATTTAAATAAGATATTTTTATTTTTTTTATTTATTCATATCAAATTGAAATTACTTAAGCAATTTTGCTTAATCAAAAAAGCGAAAGCGAAGGATATGGAAAATGGCGGCAAGACCATCTTTCCAAGTAATTTTTTTGCCTTCGCGGTAATCTCGGCCGGAATAAGAAATTGGCACTTCATAGACGCGACAGCGGAGTTTACCTACTTTAATGGTGATTTCAGGCTCAAAACCGAAGCGGTTAGCTTTGAGGCGAATTTTCTCCAGAATTTCTCGGCGAAAAACTTTATAGCAGGTTTCCATATCGGTTAGATTAAGATTAGCGCAGAGATTACAGAGAGTAGTTAAAAATTTATTCCCCACATAGTGCCAAAAGAGGAGAACTCGATGAGGTCCGCCTAAGAAACGGCTGCCGTAAACGACATCAGCTCGGCCATCAAGGATGGGCTCAAGCAGGCGGGGATACTCACGGGGGTCATATTCTAGATCAGCATCCTGAATTAGAATAATCTCTCCTGTAGCCTGGGAAAAACCGGTCCTGAGAGCCGCTCCTTTGCCCCGATTTTTTTCATGAAAAAGGACTTTAATCCCCTGATCAGCCATTTTTTTTAAAATTTCTCGAGTCCCATCAGTTGAACCGTCATCCACGACAATAATTTCTTTTTCTAACCCAACTTCAACCTTTTTAACCCTCTCAATTATTTCTGCGATCGTTTTTTCCTCATTATAGGCCGGAATGATAATGGATAACTTTTTAAATGAATTAACTTCCCTCAAGTGATGGCTCTCCTTTTTTCTTTTCTCTTCCTTCTCGGGTTTATATTTAAACCAGCGAATTGGAACTTGGCTTTCAATTTAAAGCTAAATTATTGAAAAAACTAGATAAGCCCCATGGTCTTTTTGAAATAATCAATGGTTAAAGCCAGCCCTTCTTCCAAGCTGACCTTTGGCTCCCAACCTAGAAGGCTTTTTGCGAGAGTGATATCAGGGCAACGTCTTCCCGGATCATCAGGGGGGAGGGGCTTATAGCTCAGACGCGATCGGCTCTTAGTTAACTTTAGGACAAGTTCAGCAAGTTCGATTATCGGTGTCTCCACAGGGTTGCCGAGATTAATTGGGCCAGTTATCTTTTCGGTGGTCATCATTTTGATTAAGCCTTCAATCATATCAGAGACATAGCAGAATGAGCGAGTCTGTTGGCCATTGCCATAAATCGTTAAATCTTCGCCTCGAAGTGCTTGAACGATAAAATTACTCACGACTCGGCCATCGTTAATCGCCATTCTCGGTCCATAAGTGTTAAAAATTCTGACAATCCGTATATCAACCTTATTTTGGCGATGATAATCCATCATTAAGGTTTCGGCTACCCTTTTGCCTTCATCATAGCAACTGCGGACACCAATCGGATTAACGTTTCCCCAATAGCTTTCAGGTTGGGGATGAACCTGAGCATCGCCATAGACTTCAGAGGAAGAAGCAAGCAGGATTCTGGCCTTAGTTCTTTTAGCCAAACCAAGCATATTAATTGTTCCCATAACATTAGTTTTAACGGTTTTAATGGCATTAACTTGATAGTGAATAGGTGAGGCTGGACATGCCAAGTGATAAATTTCATCGACTTCAACAAAGAAGGGATGAATTATGTCATGTCTAATCAGTTCAAAATAGGGATGATTAAAGAGATGGCGGATGTTATCCTTGGAGCCGGAAAAAAAATTATCTAGGCAGATAACATCGGCCTTTTCTTCAAGGAGACGATCACAGAGGTGGCTGCCCAGAAAACCTGCTCCACCAGTTACCAGAATTCGTTTCATTTATTACTCCTACTAGATATCAATTTTTTTAGTAATGTCATTAAATGATGGTTAAATTATTATCAGTTTATAAACTTCTAAGCAAAAAGATTTTAATGAATAAGGAATAATAAATGTAGTCATTTCTTAATCTTTTTATCTAAGATATGAAAAAAGGGGCTTTTCTTTTTTAAAACGGTCCTCTGAATCTCAAAAATTGATTGCAATCCCTCATGAGCCAAACGGAGCATCGCCGCTAATTCTTTCCGAGTGAAAGACCTCCTTTCTCCAGTCGCTTGAATTTCCACTAGTTGGCCACTGTCAGTTTCAACGATATTCATATCGACTTCAGCCTGACTATCCTCATGGTAATCGAGATCAAGATAGAGCTGGCCATTAATGAGACCAACACTTATTCCGGCGACGAGGTTAGTTAAAGGAAATTGGCTGACTTTATTTTCATCGACTAGCTTTTTTAAGGCTAGAGCCAAAGCCACACAGCCAGCGGTGATTGAAGCTGTTCTTGTTCCCCCATCAGCTTGGATGACATCGCAGTCAAGAAGAATCTGTCGCTCACCTAGAGCCTTGAGATCAACCGCGGCCCGCAAAGCCCGACCGATAAGACGCTGGATTTCCTGGGATCGACCTGAAATTCTTCCTTGGGTTCTTTCCCGGGGTGTCCGGATTTCAGTAGAACAGGGAAGCATAGCGTATTCGGCGGTCACCCAGCCTGAGCCTGTGCCTTTAAGAAAAGGGGGAACTTTTTCCTCAATCGAGGCGGCAACCAGAACTTTGGTCCGTCCCATTTCAATTAAGGCTGAGCCTGATGCGAAATCGAGGTAGTTAACAAATATTTTTATGGGTCTAAGGTCACAGCTCAAGCGACCATCTGAACGTAAATTCGGCTGATTCAATTTATCTCCTTTAATTTTTCTGTCGTTTTTATTTTCCATTCCTTCTTTCAATCTTCAACCCTCAAAAGATTTTCGTTCTCTGGTCTGGTTCGCCAACGATCATGAAACCAGAGCCATTGATCCGGAGTTTGCCTAATTTCTTGTTCAATTATCTTAGTTAAAACTTGGGTTATTTGCAATAAAGGCTCGGGCTCAGAAAGCGAGTCGAAGACAAAAGACAGGGGTTCATAAATTTTAATTTGATATTTTCGCTCTTGAGTCATAAGGCAAAAAACGGGCACGATGGGTGCTCCGGTTCTTAAATGAAAAGCCGCCACGACTGGAGTCGTGGCGGCCAGATGACCAAAAAAATCAACAAAAACGGCTTCTCGGCGAAGGACATTTTGGTCAATTAGAATAGCCACTGCTTCATTGGCCTGAAGAGCTCGAAGAATAGGGCGGGCCGCTTGAAATTTGGAGATTACTTTGACCCCAAGTTTTTGTCTTAAACGGACCAGTTCTTTTTCTAGGACTAGATTGTCTAAAGGTCTGGCCACAACATGAAGGGGAACTAAAGAGGCGACAGGCCATGAAGCTATTTCCCAATTGCCTAGATGAGCTGAGAAAAGGAGAATTCCTCGACCTAAAGCCTTGGCCTTTTCAAGGTTCTCCTTTCCAATGAGGTGGAGAAGAGAAGTTCTCTTATCCTCTCGAAGTTGAGTAAATTTGATCGTATCAAAAATCATTTGACCAAAATGGACAAAGGCAGATCGAGCAATCCTTTTTTTTTCTTTCTCTTCCAGCTCGCCGCCGAAGGCTAATTCGAGGTTACGCCAGGCGAGGCGCCGATGAGATTTAAATATTAAATAACCTAAAAGTCCTAAAAATTTTCCTTTTGAAAGAACGAGCCGACGAGGTAAAAAGCGGATGAGGCCAGTAGTTAACCGATAAAGGCCAAGCAAACAATAATTCTTCATCTCAAGTTATCGCTGCTTTTATCTTTCATTTAGCTTGGTCTTTTAATTTATTTTTAAAGTGGCAGCTTTTTTCAAGAAAATTAAATAAAGCGTGGATAAAACCGGATTCTGGCACAAAATTTACCTTTAAAATGGCCAAGGGCATTTCTTTTAAAAACCAATTTTGATCGAATATTTTGACTGCATCTTTTTCGGTCGTTATCAGCCAGTCGGCTTGGCTTTTCTTAAAACAGTTAAGGACCTTTCTTAAAGCTGACTCCGGATAGGGATAATGATCGGGAAAGACCAAAAAATTTTCAATAGAAGCCCCTAGTTCTTTCAAAGTTGTTCGGAAATTATTAGGTCGGGCCAGGCCACAAAAAGCCACAATTCTTTTCCCCCTAACTTCTTCGGCTGACAATTCTTTTTGGTTTAAAGGGAAATATAGTGAGGCGGGATGGAGCTTATAGACAAAGATTGAAGATTCTTTTTGGGCTGAAGTTATCGCTTGATGAACCGCCTTTGGCAGCTCTTCCTTTTTCCCTTGAATAAGAATAAAATTAGCTCTTTTTAAAGCTGACCAACTCTCCCGCTGAGCTTGGTCTTCAGGACTGAGAAGAACAATATCTAGGTGGCGCTCAAGGGAACGATGCTGAAAGGCATCATCAAGCACCGCTATCTGGCATCCAAGATGAAAGCCTGCAAGACAAGAAGCAAAACGATTTCGGCCAACAATGACTGGCACTTCAGGCAATCGCCTGGCCACCATGTAGGGTTCATCTCCCGCCTCTTTCCAGTTTGCCAGGATTTGTCGACCATTAGAAACAATTCCCCCCCTTTTTTCCCAAAGGCCCCGATAGCCGCGGCTAATAAAACAGGGTCGCCAGCCTTTCTCCTGGAGAATGGCCAGCAGAAAGAGAGCACAAGGGGTTTTTCCTGTGCCTCCAAAAGCAAGGTTACCGATACTGATTGTTAATATGGGCGGGCTCTTTATTCTTTTAAGGCCAACATCATAAAGTTTATTTCGTGTCCAGGAGGCGGAACGTACGGCCCATGAAGCTAGAGTAATTAAAAAAGAAGGAATCATTTTAAAAGGCACTATAGCTTATTCAGGAAACTGAATCAACTCGGCCGTTTGGGACCATTTTGTCTTAGATAGCTTTACAAAAAAATTAGGCTTGTTTATAATTTTGACGTTTTTAAATAGAGAAGCAGGAGGTTGGCTGTGAAAAGATGGTTTTCAATTCTTATGATAATCGTCCTTATCGCTATCGTCGGTTCATGCCAGAAGAAAATGCAAGTCAAGGGGCTTGAATTAACAGTCTCTTTTGCGGAGAAGACTTTGACAGATAATCTCCTGACTGATGTGCAGTACCGCTGGAAAACCGGTCAAGATTTTGTTCGTTTTGATCGGGATTTAAACGTTTATGTCCATTTCTGGCATAAGAACAATCTGCTTTTCCAAGATGATCATATGCCTACTGTTCCCACTTCAAGCTGGGAACCCGGAAAAGAATATACCTATGTCCGACGAATCTATATTCCTAAATTCATTGATGAATTCGACCCTGAGTTTAAAGGAGAAGAAACTCTCAAATTAGTTGTTGGCCTTTATTCTCCTTTTGACCGCACCGGCAAAAGCAAAAGCGAGATTCTTACTAAGAATCTAAAAGTTCTTCCTCCTCCACCTGATACGCCTGAAATTATTTATGAAAATGGCTGGTATGATCTTGAAATTGATCCTAACGCCTTTTTAAGACAATGGCGCTGGACAGCCAAGGAAGCGGTTTGTGTTATTGATAACCCGCATCGTGAGGCCACTTTGGTGATTAGGGGAGGAGTCAATCTTGAGGCTGTTCCAGGCCAAAAAGTTATTTTTAAGATTAACGATACCGTTTTAGATGAGTTTGTTCCCCAGGAAAGCTCTTTTGAAAAAACTTACAAAATTACCAAAGAGATGCTCGGCGATAAGGATGAATTCCGTCTGATTGTCACCACCGATAAAACTTTTATCCCGGCCAAAACTCTTCCCGGTTCCAAGGACGAACGAGAATTGGGAGTCCAAATTTCCTTTATTTACTTTCGCTAAAGGTTCAACAGGCTGGTTTCAGCGAATCCAGATTGACGAAACGTTCGCTTTTTTGAGGGAAAGATATTTCTCTAATTCCTTCCTTAATTTTTCCTCTTCCTCCTGAGCTTTTTGTAATTTAAGGAAAGTTTCGGCAATAGCCTGCTGAATCTGATCTCTTGGCGTCATATCATCTAGGCTATAAAATTCTTGCCAGAGTGCATTAAGCTTGAGGGTCAAAAGCTCTACATATTCTTGAGCCTTTTTATGGGCTTCCTCAAGGTATTTTACTTCACCGGCCCGGCTACCGATGTCAACAGATGAGGAGGGCTCACTAATAACAGAATGGTAAGTTGTCCCAGCAGAAAAGTCACTCGTTCCTCTTTCGGCTAAAGATTGTTCAAAACCGGCTGTGGCTTGACCTGATGTCTCGGTGGACGATTGGCCTGTTTCTAGAGCTGGACGGCGTTTTATTTTGGTGAGATCTTCATTGGTAACGACTCTTCCTTTTTTTTCCCCAAGGCTTTGCCGCCTTTCTTTTTCTTTTTTAGCTAACTCAGCCAGACTTTGAGCCGAAATTAGGCCGGCTAACAATAAAAAACTACTAATTAAGCAGAAGATTTTATTTTTCATATATCCCTAATATCCCTACTCCTAATTTAATTCACAGGTCGAAGGATGTCAAGGCGAGATCGAGAAGTCCTTATTTTGACTCTTTTTTCCTGAAAAACAAGCTCGATAGCCCCATCAAAGTCAGTTCTCAAAACGGTAGCTCCAATTTTTTCATATCTTTCCAGAATATCTTTATGGGGAACTTCATAAACATTACCTCGACCGGCGCTAATAATGATTAAAGCCGGGCCAACCGCTTCTAAGAATGATTGGCTACTTGAAGTTCGGCTGCCGTGATGGGCTGACTTCAAAACCAACGCCCTTAAATCCAGAGAAGAAGCCAAGAGCTCATCTTCACTTGTCCTTCCAATATCTCCGGTAAAAAGAACTAAACCCTGGTGACGTTTAAGCCGAAAAACAAGAGAATCTTCATTGGAAATCGGGGCTGGTCCTGTTTTCGAAGCTTCTGGATGAAGAAATTCTATGGTAAAGCCAGCAATTTCCCGTTTTGCTCCTCGAAAATAATGAATTCTTTTTGTCTTAGGGCTCAGGGAAGCGACTAATTCATCATAGTCCTTAGAATCTGACGGTCTAACTCCCTCCCAAAATTCACCGATTCTAAAATTGCGAACCACAGCTTTCAGTCCTAATAAATGATCCGGATGAGCATGGGACAGAACCAGATAGTCAATTTTTTTGATACCGCGGCGCCACAAAAAAGGGGAAACAATAAATTCACCCACATCGAAGGGACTATGGGGGAAGCCCCCTCCATCAATCAGCATTTTCTCTTTACCGGGAAATTCCACGAGCATCGCCTCCCCTTGACCGACATCAAGGCAGGTAAGGCGAAGATAAGGAGTTGATGAAGGAAAAGGATAAAAAAGGAGAAAAGAGGCAAAAAGGCTAAAACCACAGAAGATCAACAGTTTTTGAAAACGAAAGCGGGCCTGAGGAATTAGCAGGAAAAGAAAAAGAAAATAGCCAACAATGACAATTAGTGGAGGAGTGGGGATTCGATAGGAAAGGGGTTGGAAATCATCAAAGAGGCGAGATAGGCCAAAAAATAAATGGATTAACTTATTTAAACCTAAAGCGATTAAAGACGCCAGGGTTGAACTCAACGGAGTAGTTAAAAGGAAGAGCCAGCCGACAGCCATAATTACGCCAATAAGAGGCACAGCTGGAAGATTTAAAATAATACTGGCCAAGGTAATGCGATTGAAAATGAAGGCAGTGAAAGGAATAACTCCTAGTTGAGCGGCCAAAGAAAGAATAAAAAGATCAGTCAAGCGAAAAGGCAAGATTGGCCAGAATTTTTTAATTTTTGGGAAAAAAATAATTATCGTTAGAGTTGCCATGAAGGTGAGAATAAAGCCGGCTTCAAAAAGCTGAAAAGGGTTAAACAGGAGAAGGATGAAAGCTGAGGCGGCTAGGGTGTTCAAAAGATGGGTATCTTTCCAGTAGATACGACCGATTAAGTAAAGAATGGTCATTATTGTCGCTCTGAAAACCGAAGGCCGACCTTCAACCAGAAGAGCATAAAAAATTAAACTCAAAATGAGAATAAAGGAGCGAACCCTCTCTGAGACAGGAAAAAGACGCCAAAACTGAAAAAGGAAATAAGAAATGATAGCGATGTGGGCTCCAGAGATGGCAATCAGATGAAAAAGGCCCGAGCTTTGTAACTGGCGAATTGAGTTTTCATCAAGCCGCCCCCTTTCTCCAAGAAGTAGAGCCTCAAGAAAGGCTCCTACCTGAGAGATTTTGCTTGAGTCTTCAGGGAAATAATCTTTTATTTTAGCCTGGATTTGCTGATTCAACCAAGAGAAGGTCCGAGTTAAAGAAAGTCGACCTGGCTCCTTTTTTTCTAGAAGAAGCCAGCTTTTAGCATAACCTCGACGATGAATGCCGCGAGCTTTCATTAAGATCAACGATACTGGTTCTTGGAAATTGCTGAAGTCATCGTCAGCTAAAAAGCGAGCTGATAAATTAACTTTATCCCCAGCTAAAATTTTCGGTGGAGAAAAATCAGGCGAAAGGGGAAAAGCAATCTGAAGACGACCTTTAATCGTTCTTTCTTCACCTTTAAATCTGATTTTATGCGTCTTAATCAAGAGATAACAACGGTCTTGAGCTAGATCAGGGCTTTTTTCAATTTGGCCTTCAATATCAAGATAGTCCTCAGAAGCAAGAGATCGAAGGGGATTAGATTCATAGGCCTTATCTTTAAGTAAATAATAAGTTGCGCCAAAAAAGAAAAAAGAGAGAATAATAAAAAGAAAAGATATCTTCGACCATTTTTTTAAATAAAAAAACCAAGCCAAAATAAAACTTAGGAAGAAAGGAACTAAAAACAAGGAAAGAGAGGAGGGAAATATCTTGCCTCCAATTAGGCCAGCAATTAGGGCCAAAGTGAGAGGTAGGAAGGGTGAGGTCATCTATTTCTTTTGATTCTTAATTGTTTTCTGACTGGGTGACAAGGGAACTCAATTTTTCCAAACAATCAAGGAGAAGGTGCGACATGACCCGAATGCCCACAGGAATGCTTCTTTCATCGGGGTTAAAGTAAGGGCTATGTAAAGGGGCAGCCTTGGTTTCCCGAGGATTTTTGACCCCCAGAAAAAAATAAAGGGCTGGAATTTTCTGAGCATAAAAGGCAAAATCTTCAGCGACGAACTGGGGCTTAAGATCGAGTAAATTTTCCTGGCCAACAGCCTTAATTAGGGTCGGAAGCATTAATTTAGCCAATTCAGGATGATTATAAACAAAGGGGACAAGGTGTCGGTAATCAAGGGTAAAATCGCCACCTAGAGGTTGGACGAGACCGCGGACAACAGAGGTAATTAGACTTGGAATTTTTTGACGGTTTTCTTCGCTGAGCGTTCTGACTGTTCCTTCTAAGATAACCTGATCAGCCAAAATGTTGGACCTGATCCCACCTGAAATTTTCCCCACGGTGAGGACAATGGGATCAGTGGGATCAATATGGCGAGAAGCAATCGATTGCAAAGCCATGACCACTTGCGAGGCTAGCACAATCGCATCTACCCCATCTTGGGGACGAGCGCCATGGGCTCCTTTACCTTTGATTGTTAGTTGGAACCAATCCGAGCTGGCCATTATAATGCCGGGCGAAAACATGATTTGACCCACATTGGCTTCGGGCCAGACATGAAGCCCGAAAATCGCCCGAGTGGGTGGGTTGTCAAGGACACCCTCTTTAATCATCAGGGCCGCCCCCCCTTCTTCGCCCGAAGACAAGCCTTCTTCCGCCGGTTGAAAAATAAATTTTATATTGCCTTTTAACTGATGACGAAGATCATTGAGAACATAAGCTGTTCCCAAGGCTATGGCCATATGAACATCGTGGCCGCAGGCATGCATCACCCCAGGATTAAGCGATTTAAAGGGCAAAGCCAGCATTTCTTGAATAGGCAAAGCATCCATATCCGCTCTAAGGGCAATAGTTGGACCGGACTGGTAGCCTCTTAAAAGCCCAACCACCCCGTTCCCAGCTACCCCACTTTTCACCTCAAAGCCGAGAGAAATCAATCGGGAACTAATAAGTCGACCGGTTTCAACCTCTTGGTTGCTTAGTTCAGGATTCATATGAAGATAGCGGCGAAGCCGGATAATTTCCCCTCGATATCTTTCAATCAGACTTTCAATTTCAGTGGAGATTTTTTTGTCAATTGCTAAAGAAAGGGCCGGTAGCAGCAAGACAAAAAGGAAAATAAAAATTTTTTTATACAAAAAATTTTTCATTTCTCAAAGTCATCTTAAGCTGAGATAAGATTCTTGTCAAGAAAGGGGGCTAATTTTTTAATTATCAGAAAAGTAATTTTTCCTGATAGACGCCGAAAACCTCTTTGAGAGCATCAGCGATTTCGCCTAAGGTTGCCTGAGCCCTAACTGCTTCCATAATCAAGGGCATTAGATTCTCCTTGGTCTTAGCCGCTTCTTTTAATTTTTCGAGGCACGTTAATACTTGTTTAAGCGACCTTCTTGCTTTTCTTTTTCTAAGTTTTTCGATTTGCCTTTTTTCCACGGTAGGGGGAATGGAAAGAAGCTTAAAACGAGGCTTTTCCCCCTCCAGCCGAAACTCATTTACGCCAACAACAATTTGTTCTCCTTGGTCAATCAGTTTTTGCTGTTCGTACGCACTGGTCTCAATCTGATGCTGAATGAAACCATTTTCGATAGCTTCAAGCATGCCGCCCTGTTCTTCTATTTGCTTGATCAATTGCCACACCTTTTCTTCAATTACATTGGTCAGATGCTCGAGAAAATAACTTCCGCCTAATGGATCGACTGTATCGGCCACGCCACTTTCATAAGCTATTATCTGCTGAGTTCTCAGGGCAATTCGGGCCGATTCTTCTGTGGGTAATGATAAAGCCTCATCTCGGGAATTAGTGTGGAGAGACTGAGTGCCACCAAGAACAGCTGCTAAGGCTTGAAGTGTTACTCGGATAACATTATTTTCAGGTTGATGAGCGGTAAGAGTACAGCCGCTGGTTTGCGTATGAAAGCGGAAGAGGCATGATTCTTCTTGGCTTGCCCCAAATTCGGTTTTCATGATTTTAGCCCAAAGACGGCGAGCAGCTCGAAATTTAGCAATTTCCTCAAAGAAGTGATTATGAGCGGCGAGGAAAAAAGAAAAGCGAGGAGCAAAAGAATCAACCTTTAAGCCTCTTTCAATGGCCGCGCGAACATAAGTAATGCCATTCGCCAAAGTAAAAGCTAGCTCTTGAATGGCATTGGCGCCAGCTTCACGAATATGATAACCACTAACAGAAATAGGATTCCAACGTGGTAAATAGGCCTGACAAAAGTCAATCAGATCAGTTACCAGACGAAGGGAAGGACGAGGCGGATAAATATAAGTTCCTCGGGCCACATATTCCTTAAGAATGTCATTCTGAGTTGTCCCAGCTAAGCAATTCCAGGCGAGACCCCTTTTTTCGGCCATCACTAGATACATGGCCAGAATGGGCGCTGCCGTGGCATTAATCGTCATCGAGACACTGACTCGATCGAGGGGAATGGAATCGAAAAGCTCTTCCATGTCCCACAGGCCATCAATAGCCACGCCAACCCGGCCGACTTCACCTTTCGCTTGAGGATGGTCAGAATCAAGACCAATTTGAGTCGGTAAATCAAAGGCAACACTTAAGCCAGTCTGGCCCTGAGCGAGTAAATAGCGAAAGCGACGGTTGGTTTCCCGAGCTGTCCCATAGCCAGCATATTGGCGCATTGTCCACAAGCGGCCTCGGTACATGGTTGGATAGATTCCCCGGGTAAAGGGAAAAGAGCCAGGTTGGCCAAGATCTCTTTCAAAATTAAAATTAGTTAAATGGTCTGGAGTATAAACCCGTTCAAGATTTATTCCCGATGGAGTTGAGAAAAAGGGTTTTCGTTCTTTTACCCCAGCCATCCTCCCACCTCACCCAGAAATTAAATCTTATTTAAGGAAAGGCAGATAAGGGGTTTGGCCGGCATATGTTGCCTGCTCCCCTAATTCAGCTTCAATTTCGAGCAGGCGATTATATTTAGCAATTCTTTCAGACCGACTTAATGACCCTGTTTTTATTTGTAAGCAGTCAAAAGCAACGCTAAAATCAGCAATAAAAGTATCTTCCGTTTCTCCTGATCGATGAGAAATTATCGTTCCATAACCATTTTTCTTGGCTTCCTCGATGGTCCTGATGGTTTCAGTGACTGTGCCAATCTGGTTAAGTTTAATTAGAATGGCGTTGCCAATTCCTTCTTTTAAGCCCCGGCGGAATCTTTCGAGATTAGTTACGAAAATATCGTCCCCAACAAGTTGAAGCTCTTGGCCAAGTTCCAAAGTGAGTTTTTTCCAGCCAGTCCAATCATCTTCAGCCAGGCCATCTTCAATAGAAATAAGTTTATATTTATCTTTTAATTTTTTATAAAAAGAAACCATCTCTTCAAGCTTGTGACGAGAACCATCCGATTTCTTAAAGACATATTCACCTTCTTCATAGAGTTCAGAGGCGGCCACATCAATCGCCAGATAAATGTCTTTAGCTAGACGATATCCTGCCGCTTCGATGCTTTCCGCAATTAGAACCAGGGCTTCTTCGTCTTCCTTCAAATTGGGGGCGAAGCCGCCTTCATCGCCGACGGCTGTACTATAATTGCGTAATTTTAAAATTTTTTTTAAGTGATAGAAAACCTCAGCAGCCATCCGAAGTGATTCCGCAAAATTAGCCCCCCCAACGGGGACAATCATAAATTCTTGAATATTGAGGTTATTATCTGCATGGAAACCACCATTAAGGATATTGATCATAGGCACAGGCAATCGATATTGGGAACGCTCCCAGAGAGTTTTATAAAGAGGCTTTTTCTGAGCGTTAGCCGCAGCCACCGCTACGGCCATAGAAACTGATAAAATAGCATTAGCTCCAAGCCGACTTTTATTGGGTGTGCCATCAAGCTCTAGGAGACGCTCATCCAACTTCGTTTGATCTAGGGCGTCAAAGCCTTTAATGGCGGGACCGATTAGTTCTTCCACATTTTTTACCGCTTTAGTTACTCCTTTTCCTAAATAGCGCTTGGGATCGCCGTCTCTTAGTTCTAAGGCCTCATGAGTCCCTGTCGAAGCGCCTGAAGGTACAGAGGCAACGCCGTAACTCCCATCTTCTAACCAGACCCAGCACCTAATAGTAGGATTCCCTCTGGAATCGAGGATTTCCAGAGCCTTTACCCGCGAGATTTTTGTAGACATTTTTTACCTCCAGGTAAGGAATTTAGGAAAAATTCTTCGGTCAATAAATTTATTCGGCCGTTTGTCCCTTTTCTTGGGCTTTCCGAGCATATTCTTCTTTCTTTTTTTCAAGAAATTCGCGAATGGCTTCGATTCCTTCTTGAGTTTTTTCTTTCACTACTTTAATTCCCTTTTCCGCTTCTTCAGTTAATTTTTCATAAGCTTCTTTGGCCACTTCCCCAGTTTTAATTGCCTGTTGTTTTATTTTTTGTCTTGTTTCCTTGCCACTAGCTGGCGCAAAAAGGAGGCCTAGGACAAAGCCTGTGGCTGCGCCAATCAAAAAGGAAACGGCCAGACTAAGGGGGCTTGAACCTTTGTTTTCAGCCATGAGACTTCTCCTTTCTTTTCTTTTTATGCCGCCACAGGAATTGAAGAAGAGGAAAAATTAAAGGCCAATATTGAGCGGACGGTCGGATTACTCGGGCTGTCATAAAACCTAGGATTTCAGCTAAGTTTGAAGCAATTTTTCTGGATGATTCGATCGTTTCGCCCACTCTTTCAGCTTTTTCCTTAATTAAAGCCTGAAGTTCATTAAATTCTTGGAGATTGTGGCGAAGTTCAGCCAGAGCTTTCTCCGCTTCCTCTGCTGTTCTTTTAAGTTGGTGTAAGAAAAGTATTAGCCAAGTCGCCACCACAACAATCACCAGCGTAATAACCAGCCATAAAAATTGATTAAGTGTGAGCGGCATTTTTCTCTGAGAAAAATAAAGGAAAAGAAAAGATTTGTCAAACAAATTAAAAAACTTCAGGGTGGAGGAGACGAGCTAATTCTTCCAGAGCTTTAATTAATCTGGGGCCGAAGCGGCTGGCCTCATCTTCTTGGAGCCAGCCAAAGTAATGATCCTGGATAGCTTTAATTTTTTTGAAGGAAGGCTCTTTAAGAAAAAAATTTTTTTTGGCCGAAAAAGCTTGAGAATCAGGGGCTAAAATAACAATAATATCAGGGGCAGCTTGGATTAAGTCTTCGGTTCGGAGGAAAAACCAGCGTCTTGATTCGAAAGCGGCAATATTGACCCCTCCGGCCATTTCAATAAGATGATGAAGGAAGCTCTGTTGTCCGCATGTCCATAAGCCTAAACCAGAAAGTGTCAAAAATACTTTGGGCCTGGCCGAAGTTGATTTAATTTTAGCCTGAAGATATAGGAGGCGGAGACGAAGATTTTGAATGAGTTTCAGGGCTTGACCCTCTCTCCGAGTAATCAGACCTAAAGTCTCAATCAAAGAGAAAAGGTCTTCAATTTTTTGACCTTCATCGAAAACAAAAAGGGGCAATCCGGCAGTCCTGAGCTTGTTAAGGACATCAAGAGGTGTGCCTCTGTAGGCCAGAACGAGATCAGGGTTGAGAGCAGTAATCTTTTCTAGATTGGGATCAAGATATCCACCAACTCGCTCAATTGTCGTTGCCTGGGGGGGATAATTACAAAAGCGAGTTAGGCCAATGATCTTTTCGCCTAAATTAAGTTCAAAAAGAATCTCAGTTAAATTTGGGGCTAAGGAAATGATTCTTTGAGGCGGTGGACCAAGGGGAAATTCATAACCTAGAGCATCGCGAAGAATTCTTGATGGTTGATCCGAGGAATAAGCCAAGTTTTTCTCGAGCAAGAAAAAGATAATCAAGAAAAAGATAATGGGATAAAAAATCATAAGTCTAAGCAAAAAGTTGCTTTTTTTCATTTTTCATTAGCCTTGAGCTATTATCTCTTATATTTAGATTAGAAAAAAAATTGACTAAATTAAACAGGATTAACAGGTATCTTCGAGGAAAAGAAGTGGCTTGCCAGAGTTTTCTTGACAGTCAAGACAGGTTGAAGCTAAGATGAAAAGAAATTTGATCAAAAGGCGAGCTATTTTCTGACTTGAAGAAAGAGGCAAGTTCGATGAAAAAGGAAGGCTATAATTTCGAAGCAATTGAAACTAAATGGCAACAAATTTGGGAGCAAGAAAAAGTCTTTGAAGTTAAAGAAGATTTAACTAGAAAAAAATTTTATTGTCTAGAGATGTATCCCTATCCTTCAGGCCGCATCCATATGGGTCATGTACGGAATTACACAATTGGGGATGTCATTTCTCGCTACATGATGATGAAAGGGTTTAATGTCCTTCATCCCATGGGCTGGGATGCTTTAGGCTTACCGGCCGAAAATGCGGCCATCAAACATGGAATTCATCCCCAGAAATGGACTCTGGATAACATCGCCACTATGAAGGCTCAGCTCAAGCGACTCGGTTTAAGCTATGATTGGTCGCGTGAAGTTAATACCTGTTTGCCTGAATATTACAAATGGAATCAATGGATTTTTCTTAAAATGTTTGAGCGGGGTTTGGCCTTTCGGCGCAAGAGCTGG
The DNA here is from genome assembly GCA_026416195.1 of Candidatus Aminicenantota bacterium. GTDB lineage: Bacteria > Acidobacteriota > Aminicenantia > Aminicenantales > CALLJL01 > CALLJL01. The sequence continues at coordinate 34,639 of JAOAFQ010000098.1, forward strand.
GTCAACTGGTGTCCTCAATGCCGAACTGTTTTGGCTAATGAGCAAGCTGTCGGTGATCAGTGTTGGCGTTGTTCAAGTCCGGTTGAGCAAAAGCAGATGGACCATTGGTTTTTAAAGATAACCCATTATGCCCGGGAGTTACTTTCCGGCCATAATGAGTTGAAAAAATGGCCAGAGCACGTTCTCTTGATGCAACGTAATTGGATTGGCGAGAGCGAAGGCGCGACGATTGCCTTTCCCCTTGAAGATGGTTCTCAAAAAATTGAAGTTTTCACGACCCGACTTGATACTATTTATGGGGCCACTTTTCTTGTTCTGTCGCCTGAGCACCCTCTTTGTCTAGAATTGATTGCTGACTCTCCCCGTAGGTCTGAGCTCGAAGCCTGGCTTAACCGAGTCATTATCGAGTCAAGACAGCGGCGTCGATCAGGAAGTGAAATTAAGAAGGAAGGCCTTGACACGGGTAAACGAGCTATAAATCCCTTTACAAGAGAATCAATTCCTATTTGGATTGCCAATTATGTCCTAATGGACTATGGGACTGGCGCTATTATGGGTGTACCAGCCCATGATCAGCGCGACTTTGAATTTGCTCAACAATATGGCTTGCCGATTAGGCTCGTAATTGTTCCCCCTGATGGTTCAGAAGTTAAAATTCCCCTTACCCAAGCGCTGGAAATTTATGGTCGGCTGGTCGATTCAGGTCCCTTTTCTGGTCTTACTTCTGAAGAAGCTATCGAAGCTATGGCTCGCTACGCTGAGGAAAAAGGTCTGGGTAATAAGAGTGTAATTTATCGGCTTCGGGACTGGGGAATTTCAAGACAGAGATATTGGGGTACGCCTATCCCGATTATTTACTGTGATCGGTGCGGGATCGTGCCTGTTCCTTATGAAGAACTTCCGGTTATTCTTCCCTATGAAGCTAAATTTACCGGCGAAGAGGGTTCGCCCCTGGAGAAAGTGGCTGAATTCGTCAATACAACTTGTCCTCATTGTCAAGGTCCGGCTAGGCGAGAAACGGACACGATGGATACTTTTTTTGACTCTTCTTGGTATTTCTTCCGCTACACTTCTCCCCATGAAGAAAAGCTTCCCTTTGATCAGGAAAAGGCCGCCTACTGGATGCCGGTAGACCTTTATATTGGAGGGGTAGAGCATGCTATTCTTCATCTTATCTATTCCCGGTTTTTTACCAAGGTTTTGCGGGATCTAGGTCTAACTAATCTTAATGAGCCTTTCCCTCATTATTTGGCTCAAGGGATGGTGACTAAAGATGGAGCAGCTATGTCGAAATCAAGGGGTAATATTGTTGATCCCGACGAGATGATTAATCGCTATGGGGCTGACTCACTGCGTCTTTTTATTCTTTTTGCAGCTCCGCCTGAAAAGGAGTTTGCCTGGTCAGAGGAAGGAATTGAAGGTTGTTATCGCTTTCTTCATCGAGTTTGGGCTACCTTCGAAGAATGTCAAGATTTATTTGACCAGCCTAAGCGGGAATTAAATATTCATCAAATCAAAAATAAATCGGCCATTAAGCTGTTACGTTTTCTACATAGAGCCATTAAGAAGGTAAGCGAAGATATCGGCCAACGTTTCCATCTTAATACGGCCATTAGTTCGTTGATGGAGCTTCTCAATGAAATAAGACGAAATAAGGATGATTTACGGCAGAATGAAGAGGGCCGAGAAATCCTTCGACAGTGTCTTGAAACATTTCTTCAGTTGCTATCTCCTTTTACGCCTCATCTCTGTGAAGAATTATGGCAAAGGACTGGACACAGCCATTATTTAGTTAGAAGTTCTTGGCCAGAATATGACCCTGAATTAGCCAAAGAAGAATTAATTACCGTGGTTGTTCAGATTAATGGAAAACTTCGAGATCGTTTCCAGGCGCCGGCCGATATTTCAGCTGAGGAAATGAAGAAAAAGGCCCTCGCTTCTGAACGCATCAAAGCGTTGATTGCCAATAGAACGATTAAAAATATAATCACTGTTGAAAACAAACTGGTCAATATTGTAATTTAGGGGTAGGTTCAACCAAAAATGGCCTTAAAAAATTTTTTGAGAATATTATTCTTTTTTTTAATTTCCAGTTTTTTCATTAATTGCGGCTATCATCTCAGGGGTACGGGAACTGCTCTTCCGCCGTCAATTAAAAAGATATATGTTCCGGTTTTTAAAAATTTAACCACCCGTTATGAGCTTGACCTCAAGCTTACTCAGGCAGTCATTAATGAACTAATAACCAGAGGAAAACTTGAGCTCGTGGGTGAGGCTGAAAAAGCTGATGCTCTTCTTCTCGGCGAAATAACTTCTTTTCAGGTTGCTCCCTTAGCTTTTACCGGAAAAGATACGGCTGATAAGTATAACATTACGATTGTGGCCAAAATCATTTTCCGGGAACTTAGGTCTCAGCAGGTCCTTTTTTCTCATCCAGCTTTTGTCTATGTAGAAGAGTATGAAGTTCCTGAGGGAACTGATTTTGAATCAATGGAAGCTGAGGCCCTTGCCAGAGTGGCTGAGAAATTTGCTCGGAGTTTAGTTGTCGCCCTCCTAGAGGGATTTTAGTCTAAAGCTCATGGCCCTCAAGAAAAATAATTGGGCTCGGATTTACCTTTTTCACGGCGAAGAACCTTTTTTAGCTGAATTAAGAATTGAAGACATCCGGCGGTCTTATTTACCTGAGGAGCAACCTGGCTCATTTCTTCGCTATTCCCTTGACGAAACTAATTGGCTGGAAATTATTGAGGCTCTTAGGACCGGTGATCTCTTTCATCGAGAGCGAAAACTTGTTCTTCTTAAGATTCCCAAGGGCATGGAAAACACTTTGGAAGACGAAGAAGAAAGATTATGGCGGGATTATTTCACTTCACCTCGCCCAGAAATTCTTTTAATTATCCATTATGCTGGCAAGCTAGATAAAAACAGTAAGTTATATCGTTTATTTCAGTTAGGGAAATCGGCCTATGGGCAAGAGGAGGAATTTAAAGAATTAAAAGGTAAAGAGATTGAAAATTGGATTAAAGTTCAGTTGAGAAAAGAGGGCAAAGAAATCTCAGAGGCAGCTGTCCAGGCTCTCCTTGAAGCTATTGGAAATGACCTCAGAGGGTTGGCTAAAGAAATTGAAAAGCTTTGTCTTTACTCCTCAAAGGCAAAGAAGATTGAACTTGAAGATGTGGTAGTTCTTTGTTCATCGGTTCGTAGTCTTAAAGAATATGAATTGATTGAGAGTTTGGAGATAGGCAAAGCCTCAAGGGCCTTTCAGGTGCTGGCAAAGCTCCTTGATGAGACAAGTGAGCCTGAAATAATTATTGGCGCTTTAACTCAATATTTTAAAGATCTTTTGCTAGCTCGAGAATGGCTCGAAAAAGGTCAAGATGAAAGAAAAGTTTTCAGCCAGCTTAGGCCGTGGATCAAGGAGTCTTTCGGTTCCTTTTATCGCGCAAAAAAGGAGCAATTCATTCGAGCTGTTTTCGCCTTAAGTGAAGATGAATTAAGACAAGCAATTATTAAGCTTCATTCCCTTGACCAAGCTTTTAAAAGTGGGGCAGGGGAAAGGTCAAAGAGAATTATGTTTGAAGAATTTCTTTTTTGGTATTTTGAACGAAGGAGGAAAAAGAATTCAGTTAATTTTAACTGAACTGAGAAGCCAATCGAGCTACTTGTTGGCTCAGACGAGATTTATAACGAGAACCTTTATTTTCGTGAATCGTTCCCTTTTTAACACATTTGTCAATGATGGAAAATGTTTTGGGCAAGAGCTGCCGAGCCAAGTCAAGATTTTTTTCTTTAATTGCTTGTCGCAGCTTCTTAATCTGGGTTCTTAAAATGGATTTATTACGTCGATTGATCGCATTACGCCGCAAACTGCGCCGCCACTGTCTCATTGCTGATTTGTGCCTGGCCATTTCTTACCTCTTTAAGCCTTTAATATAGGCAAAAATAAAAAATAAGTCAAATTTTAAAGGCTCGACTTAAGGAGGTGTTCTTTGAAGGTGGTTCTCCAGAGAGTCAAGATGGCTAAAGTAGAGGTTAGAGGGGAAGAGGTTAGTCGGATTGAGCGCGGCTTATGTTTACTTGTTGGCCTAGAAAAGGGGGATACTGAGAAAGAAGTCGAAGCGCTAGCTCGGAAAGTGGTCGAACTTAGGATATTTCCAGATGAAGAAGGCAAAATGAACCTTTCCCTAGCTCAAATTGGAGGCGAAATTTTAGCTATCTCTCAATTTACCTTGGCTGGCTCAACCAAGAGAGGCCGTCGCCCCAGTTTTGATCGAGCCGAAGAGCCGCGCCGGGCTGAAGCCCTTTTCAATTATTTTGTTGATCAAATGAGACAAGCAGGCTTTAGAGTGAAAACAGGCATCTTTGGGGCTATAATGGATGTTTATCTCATTAATGACGGGCCAGTTACTTTTATTTTAGAAAGTCAGTCTGAAGGGGAAAAATAAAAGAGGGATAATCAGGTAAAACGGAGGCGACTTATCTGACGCATGGCTTCTTCAGCGGCTAGCCTAACATAACGGCTTGAATCTCTTAACAGTTTAACTAATAAAGGAACACCTTCTTTCGCCCCAATCTGGCCAAGACAAATAGCCAAGTGGCGCCTAACTTCAATATTGGGATCATCGAGGATCTTAACTAACTTTTCAATAGCCCGCCTTTCCTTTTTTAAACCTAATATTTTGAGGACTGCCACTTTGACGAACCAAGGTTGATTTTTCAGTCTAAGGGAAAGGTCTTCGTAGGCTAGATCGTCTCTATTGATCAGTTGGTTAATAATTTTTTCCCTAACTCCCTCTGATGGGTCAGCTAAAGCTTCTAATAGAATAGGCAAGACCCAAGGCTCCCTTATTTTAGCTATAGCCATAAGCATTTTGGTTCTAAGTTCTTTATTTTGAGTGGCCTTAATTTTGGCGAGGATATGGGCCATGACTCCTGGAGGCAGATTCTTTTTTCCTTTAACCTCAAGCATTAAATTTGACATTATTGAGCCAGCTAATGTCAGTTCAGGGATTAGCTGGCTGCCTGAAATTAAACCATCTCTAAAAGATGGCCCATTTTATTCTTTTTTGCTTTAAGATACTGACGGTTGACTTCGTTGGGCGGGACTTCAATAGGCACTCTTTCAACAATCTCGAGACCATAGCCGGCTAGACCAATAAACTTTCTGGGGTTGTTTGTCAGGAGCCTGATTTTTTTGATTCCGAGGGCGACCAAAATTTGGGCGCCAATTCCATAATCCCGATGATCGGGTTTAAAACCAAGGCGCCTGTTGGCTTCAACTGTATCCAGTCCTTTATCTTGAAGGGCATACGCTCGAATTTTATTGGTCAAACCTATTCCCCGGCCCTCATGGTTTAGCATGTAGAGAATAACACCCCGTCCTTCCTTTTCAATAATGGCCATAGCTTGATGAAGTTGTCGACCACAATCGCAGCGGAGCGAACCAAAGGTATCACCAGTCAGACACTGAGAATGAGCCCGGACAAGGACTGGCTCGTCTCGTTTAATCTCACCCTTAACTAAAGCCACATGATGCTCATGGTGAATGATATCTTCGAAAACAACGATACGAAAATGGCCAAATTCAGTGGGCATATCAGCCTCGTCTATTTTTCGAACTAAACATTCATGTTGAAGACGATATTTAATCAGGTCAGCAATAGTGACAATGGGGATTCGATGACGGCGGCTGAATTCCTCAAGTTGAGGAAGGCGGGCCATGCTCCCATCATCATTGAGAATTTCACAAATTACCCCAGCTGGCTTAAGCCCAGCTAGTCGGGCTAGATCAACCGCGGCTTCGGTTTGGCCAGCGCGTTCTAAAACGCCTCCATCTTTGGCTTGAAGGGGGAAAATATGACCAGGTCGAACAAGATCCGAGGGTTTCGTTTTGGGATCGATAACTGTAAGGATAGTTTTAGCTCGGTCATAAGCTGAGATGCCGGTAGTTACCCCCTCTCTGGCATCAATAGATACCGTAAAGGCAGTCCCAAAGGGCGCAGTATTTTCTTGAACCATCAGATCTAGATCGAGTTCATTAGCTCTTTGCCGGGTTATGGGCAAGCAAATTAGGCCTCGGCCATATTTGGTCATAAAATTGATTATTTCTGGGCTGACTTTTTCAGCTGCTACCATCAAATCTCCTTCATTTTCTCGATCTTCATCATCTACAATAATGATTAAATGACCAGCTCGAACATGTTCAATGGCTTCCTCGATGGAAATAATGCCTACTTTAGATTCCATTAATTACCCCACTCAAGAAAAATTCGTTTTATTTAGCTCTTTTAGATAAATAATTATACACGTATTTGCCGATGATGTCACCTTCGAGATTGACCTTTTTTCCAGGCTTAAGAAGGCCAAGATTAGTTTTTTTCAAGGTAAGGGGAATTAATTCTACCTCAAAATGATCCCAGCCGAGCGAAGCTACGGTTAGACTGACCCCATTTACGGCAATTGAACCTTTAGGCACCAAGTTATGGCGAAAATCTTCAGGAAAAGAGATCAACATTCTTTTTCCTTGGCCTTTAGGTTGAATTCGAAGAACAGTCCCGACGGCATCTACATGGCCGGTAACCAGATGACCACCAAGAGGTGTTTGTAAAGTTAGAGGAAGCTCAAGATTAACCTTTTCGCCTGGTCTAAGCTCGCCCAAGTTAGTTCTATCCAAGGTTTCCCGTGAAAGGTGAAAGGTGAGCTCTGCCCCATCTTTTCTCTCAAGGGAAAGACAAACCCCATTGACAGCAAGACTTTCACCGGGTTGCAAAGGCCCGGGTAAATCAGAAACTTGAATAATTAGCTTTTGGTGGTTTTGTCGATAGCCACGAAAGGTGCCGAGGTAATGAATTATTCCGGTGAACATTAAAAATAGCCCTCTAAGATGATATCTGGCCCAAGCCAGAATGTTCGATAATGACGGAGTTTTAAGCGGTTCTCAATCGAAGGAAAACCGTGGCCTTTAAAAAGCGACGTCGCCCGCTCGCCGCCGAGAAAACAAGGAGCTATATGGAGATAAATCTTATCAGCCAAATTTTGCTCAAAAAAACTCGTTAATACTTGGCCTCCACCTTCAACTAATATACTAGCGATTCCCAGTTGGCCTAATTCTTCGAGCACTTGCTCTAAATTGAGCCAGCGGCCATCGTGGCTGACTTTTATTATTTTTACCCCTTTTTTTTCGAGAAGCTTTTGTTTTCTACTAGAAGCTTGATTAGAGGAAAAGACGATTATCGGACCTTGATCCAAGGTATTAAGGAGGCGAGAATTTAGAGGTAGTCTAAGCTGGCTGTCAAGAATAACTCGGGTGAGATGTTTTTTTGGCCAGAGGGGATGGCGAACAGTTAACCTAGGGTTATCTTTAAGAATGGTGTTAATGCCAACAAGGAGAGCATCGACCTCTCCCCGAAGCAAATGGACATAATCTCTAGCCAGAGGCCCAGTAAGCCACTTAGAAGAGCCATCAACCGCAGCGATTTTAGCATCAAGAGAAAGAGCGGCCTTGAGGATAACCCAAGGTCGGCCATGCCGAACAAATTTAAAATAGGCTTCGTTTAATTTTTCATTTATCTCTTTTAAGCAGCCTAAGTCCACCTCAATTCCCTTTTCTCTTAATCTTTCCACTCCTTTTTTATAGACAATTGGATTAGGATCAAGCGAGGAAATAACTACTCTTTTTGGTCGAAAGCGGAGCACTGTCTCAACGCAGGGCGGGGTTCGCCCCCAATGGACGCAGGGTTCTAAGGTAACATAGAGAGTACTATCTCTTGACTTTTCGCCGGCCATTTCCAGAGCCACCACTTCAGCATGAGGCTTTCCTGGTTGCTCATGGTAGCCATAGCCGATAATCTTATTACCTTTAACTACGACGGCCCCTACATAAGGGTTAGGGCTGGCCCAACCTCTAGCTCTAGCCGCTAGAGAATAGGCCATCTGCATATAGCCTCGATCAATGATTTCCTGTGTTTTTATCATGAAAGGAGGGCATTTATAAAATCTTGAGGCGAAAAGAGAAGCATATCCGACTCGCTCTCACCAATACCCAGGAACTTAATAGGCAGATTGAGCTCAGCTGCAATCGCAAGAGCTGCACCACCTTTTGCTGTACCATCAAGCTTGGATAGGAAGATACCGGTTAACCCAGAAAATTTAAGAAATTCCCTGGCCTGAGAAAGAGCGTTTTGGCCAATGCTTGCATCAAGAACCAAAAGGACTTCGTGAGGGGCGCCGTTTATTTCTCGGCTAATTACCCGCTTTATCTTCTCAAGTTCAGCCATTAAATTGGAATTAGTATGAATACGCCCGGCTGTATCAATGAGTAAAGCTTCGCCTTTTCTAGCCTTGAGGGCTTGAAGAGCGTCATAAACGACGGCGGCCGGGTCCGCTCCATACTGACCTCGAATGAGAGGCAAATCGAGTTTACGGCTCCAGATCTGGAGTTGTTCCTGAGCTGCGGCTCGGAAAGTATCAGCCGCCACGAGCATAACCTGCTTTCCCTGTTTTTTTAAATAATAGGCTAGTTTTGCCAATGAAGTGGTTTTTCCTCCACCGTTGACCCCAACCAGCATGATGACCACCGGGACGCAGTTGAAATTGAGCGGAGGAGGATTTTTGCCGAGTAGGGCCAACAGCTCTTGTTTTAAAGCCTGCTCTAGATTCAAAGAAGAATCTTCTTTTATTCTTCTTCTGAGGGAAGCTATAATTTTTTCAGTCGTAGCTACCCCAACATCGGCCAGAATGAGAGCTTCCGCTAATTCATCCAGGGCCTTTTCTTTCGAAACAGTTTTGCTGCCAAAAAGTTGGATTTTTTCCTTAAGGATCTGACGCGTTCGGTAAAGTTTAGCTTGTAGCTGCGAAAATACCATTTTTTTCATTATAAATTTGGCCTAAGGCCAAGTCAACGCAGTTATCTGATCTCAATTGAGCCTTGCCTCTTTTTTTTGTACTATGAAGCCATGCATGGATTTAGAGCTCATTGGCGAATGGCCCCCCTTTCTGAAAGTTCAGTCCTTTTAAGCAAAAAGCTTGGCCTTTGCCGACCGATTGCTCAGATCTTAGCTAATCGAGGTTTACATAAAATTGAGGAAGTCGAACTTTTTCTTTGGGGCTCATGGCTGGATGGTCCTTCCCCCTTCCTTTTTAAGGATATGGAGCTTTGTTTAGAAAGAATTGAAAGAGCTTTAGCCAAAAAAGAAAAAATTTTTATTTTTGGTGATTACGATGCTGATGGTATTCTGGCCTTAGTTATGTTATATCAAACGCTAAGCCAACTTGGCGCTTGGGTTGATTATTATGTTCCTGATAGACTTAGTGAGGGTTATGGAATTAAAGGTAAACATCTTGAATTAATTAAAGGGAAAGGAGCGAGTTTAGTTATTACCGTAGATTGTGGCATAAAAGCTAATGAATTTGTTCGTTTGGCCAAAGAAGCTAAAATCGATGTTATTATTACTGATCATCACCAGCCTGGGGGACAAACTCCAGAAGCTTTGGCTATCCTTAACCCTCACCTTCCCGACTCTGGCTATCCCTTTCCTCACCTCACTGCCGTCGGCGTCGCTTTCAAATTGATTCAAGCTTTATTGATCCGAAAAAAAAGAGAATCACTTCTCCCTCATTATCTTAAGCTCGTGGCCATCGGCACTATTACTGATATGGCTCCCCTTATAGGCGAAAATCGCCTCCTTGTTCGCCATGGACTGAGAACCATTTCGGAGGTCCGAAATCATGGGTTAAAAAAATTGCTGGAGAGCTGTGGGCTTCATGGGGATAGAATCACCGAGGGTGATGTAAGCTTTCGACTAGGTCCGCGGATTAACGCGGCTGGCCGAATGGCCTCAGCTGACTTAGCGGTTAAACTTTTGCTTTCCGAATCTGAGGAAGAAGCCTCTCATCATTCACAGAAGTTGACTCAGCTCAATAACGTTCGACAACAAGTTGAAGAGAGAATTCTAAATCAAGCTTTGACCAGAATAATCACTCGCCATTGGTCGACTAAATACAAAATTATTATTGCTGGTTGCGAAGAATGGTCCCGAGGAATTATTGGTATTGTGGCTAATCGTCTCAAAGAGCAATTTTGTCGTCCTGTAATTCTCTTAGCTTATGAAAATGAGTATGCCTATGGTTCCGGCCGTAGCATTGATTCTTTTTCTCTCATCGAAGCTTTACAGTCTTGTTATGATCTTTTTGAAGACTTTGGCGGTCATCATCATGCGGCTGGCTGTGTTCTTCGAAGAGAACGTATGGCTGAATTAAAAAGAAGATTAAATACTTTTGCTTCTTCCCGACTGAAAGATGAAGATTTAAAACCCACCTTGGTATTTGATTGCCCTCTCAGATTTGCCGAAATTAATCGCTCCCTTCTTCAGAGTTATCAGCTTTTACCCCCTTTTGGACCAGGTAATCCCCGGCCAATTTTTCTTTTTTCTGGAGTCAAAGTTAAATCCAAAGCCAAACTTCATATCAATAATTTGGTAAAATTAAAAATGGAACAGGATAGCCATGTCTTTGAAGTTATGGGCACTTTTTCACCCCAGGAATTAGCTTGCTTTAACGAGGGAACAAGGTTAGATGTAGTGGCCTCCCTTCACTTTGTCGGTCCAGGGGAAGAGGATAATTTTATTTTTTCGGTCGAGGATTGGGCTAAACCTAGATAGATTAAATGGCTCGGGCGAAATATTTTCTATTTCTCTTTTTTCTTAAAGCTCTCTCTTTGGCTGTTTTTTTAATTATTCTTGGAGCCATTGGTTATTTTCTTCTCTTCTCCCCTGGAAGGAAGAGGCTTACGAGTCTGACCCCCTCACCTCCCCCATCAAGAGCTGAAAATCTTTTAATTGAACAGCAAATAGGCCTGAAATTTATTGAATTTAGAGGCGATCGAGGCCGAATTGAAATTAAAGCTCAACGGCATTTGGCGATGAAGGAGGGTCAATATCGCCTTGAAGGAGATGTGCTTATCCACGATTTTGGGCGGCGTCAAGGGCCTGAAGCTTGGATTAGTTGTCAACAAGCTCAGTATGATCAAGAGTGGAGTCAAGTTATTCTTTCAGGTGAAGTAAAAATGAGAAGACAAGGTTTAGAACTTGAGGCTGAAAAGTTATTTTATTACCGAGAGGCTGAGTTCATTGAAGCTCAAGGGGAAGTAAAAATAAAATTTAAAAAAATCAGTGGTCAAGCCGACAAGCTTGTCTATTTTTTAAAAGAAGAAAAACTGCAACTAAGCCAAGACGTTAAAATTGAAGTTAAAACCTCAGACCCCCCCCAGGCTCCTCTGATGATGGAAGGACAGTTTTTTACTTTGGCAAGAGGGAAATCATGGGGTCGCTTGGAGGGACAAGTTCGATTTCGGCAAGGAAGCAATTTTGGAGAAGCCAATTGGATTGAATTTCTTCTTTCTGAAGATGAACAATATTTGCGTCATCTAGAAATGGGGGATCAGATAAAAGGACAAATCAAGATAGATTCTGTGGATACCTTGCTTAAAGCTTCTTCCTTAAAAATCAGACCTTTTTATAATTCTAATCGAATTCATGCCCTTGAAGCTAAAGGGAACTGCCTGATGGAAATAATTAGAGATAAGGAAAAAATTTCTTTTGTCGGCGAAAATCTGAGCGTCGTTTTTGACCGATGGGGAGGCTTAAGGGAAATTAAGAGTGAAGATCAGGCTTCCTGGTTAAGAAAGGATCTGAACTCAGGTGTTGAGCAAGAAGCGAGGGCCGAATTGATTAATTTTTTTGCTGGGAAAGAGCATCTTTTAATCAAGAGTCCAAAGGAAAAAAAGGCCTATTTAAGTCAACCTGGAGCTAAAATAAGTGCTACTGAAATGACCCTTAATGTCGGAACGCAAGATTTAGAAGCTCAGCAGGCTGTTCAGTTTATTATTAGCCCAGAACAAAAGGAATTTGAGAGGAGAAATTGGCTCTTATCTACTGATAAGCCTATCTTTGGCTATAGTGAAATTTTTTATTTTTCGCTGGAAAAAAACTGGTTGCTTTTAGAAAAAGAGGCCAGGCTTTGGCAAGAAAGTCTTTCGCTTCAGGCTAATCAAATAATTTTATGTCCAGATTCTCGAGAACTTGAGGCCACAGATCAGGTTAAAATGATTGTTGTTAGGCGAGAAGAGAAGAGATTTAGCCAACCTCAGCAAGTGATTATGACTTCACCTAAGCTGAAATATTGGCCAGCTGAAAATTGTCTGATTTTTGAAGGGCCGGCGGAAATGAAATGGGCCGATTTCCAGGTAAAAGCCCAAGCACTAGAAATTGACTTTAAGGGTGAAAGTGCTGAGATCGAAGAAGTCAAAACCAAAGGTGAAGTAAATGTAGTTAAAGGGATGACTAAGGCCAGCGCTCAAAGGGGTTATTATGACTGGGAAAAAGACGTTCTTATTTTGGAAGGTAGACCTGTTCTCGAGGATCCTGAAAAAGGAGTCATCAGGGGAGATAAATTGACATTTAATTTGGCCGAGGGTAGAATACTTGTGGAAAATCAGGGACGTGAGAGATCAATTTCTATTATTAAGAAATAATGAATTATTTTTTACAAGCCAAAAAATTGGTCAAAAGTTATGGCCGCCGTCGAGTGGTTGACGAAGTCTCACTTGAGGTCAAGCAGGGGGAGATTGTTGGTCTTTTAGGACCAAATGGAGCTGGAAAAACCACCACCTTCGCTATTTTGGCCGGTCTCATTTCGCCTGATGAAGGTAAAATCTTTTTAAAAGGGGAGGATATTTCAAGCTGGCCGATGTATTTAAGAGCCCGAGCTGGCCTTGGATTTTTACCGCAAGAACCATCAGTTTTTCTTGGCTTAACCGTGGAAGAAAATATCTTAGCCGTTCAACAACAGGTGGTCAATGAAAAAAAGCCAAAAGCTGATCTTAATCAGCTTTTAAAGAAATTTGGCCTAAAAAATTTAAGCCGCGTTAAGGCCGCTTATCTTTCAGGGGGGGAGCGAAGACGCTTAGAGTTGGCCCGAGCCATGGCGGTTAGACCTGATTTTCTTCTTTTAGATGAACCATTTACTGGAATTGATCCCCTGGGGGTAATGGAGTTAAAAGAGCATTTCCAAGAACTAAAAAAAGAAGGGCTTGGTCTTTTAATAACTGACCATAATGTGCGAGAAACTCTGAAGATTACTGATTGGGCCGCTATTATTGATCGAGGTCAAATTTTAGAAAGTGGGCCACCTCAGAAAATCATCGATTCTTCAGAAGTTAGAAAGAGATATTTAGGGGAAGATTTCCGTCTTACTTGATGGAGAAATCGACAGCATGCTCAAGCAAAAGCTAGATCAGAAGCAAGTTCAAAAGTTAATTTTGGCCCCAGCCCTTCAGCAAGCTATTCGTTTATTACCTTTAACCAACTTAGAGCTAATCGAAGTAATTGACGCTGAATTGGCCGAAAATCCACTTTTGGAAGAAATGTCCCAAGGAGAAGTCCAAGAGGAAGGGGAAACGCCTGAGGAAGAGACCTTATCGGAATCTAACCCTGATGAGCCGACTAGCCTCGAGGAAACCGAGCTGATGACTTCGGGTAATCAACTTGGAGAAGCCTCTTGGGACGAAATTTTAGTTCATTACTTTGATGATAGTCCGGATCAACTTAATCAGGAACCAAAAGAACCCATAGCTTTAGAAAATATTCTTGCTCGCGGCCCTTCTCTTTGGGATCATCTTAATTGGCAGGCCAGTCTAACTTTTTTTAGTGAAGATGAACGAGCCATCGCTTCTTATATCATTGGCAACATTAATGAAGATGGTTATCTAACTACCTCGGTTGAAGAGATTGCGGCTTCTCTTGGGGTTGAGTTAGCCCAAGTTGAGACTGTCCGCCAAAAAATCAAGGGCTTTGATCCTGTAGGTTCTGGCTCTTTAAATCTCCAGGAAATGATGTTGGCTCAAATGGAGCATCTCGGAATCAACAATGAGATTACTCGGAGAATAGTCGAAAATTATCTACCCATTCTGGAAAAGGCCGATTATGAACAATTAACTAGGGAACTGAAAATATCTTTAGCTGAACTCAAAAATCATCTGGAAATCCTTAAACACCTTGATCCGGCTCCAGGGAGGAAATATAGCCAAGAAAAGGTTGCCTATGTGGTTCCCGATATTATTGTAACCAAGGAAGGAGATGATTATAAAATATTTTTAAACAATGAAGGCCTGCCTAAATTAAGAATAAGTAGCTTTTATCGCCAGATTTTGGCGAAAGGATCTCAGCTTAATCCCGAGGCTTATAATTATTTAAAAGATAGAATGAAACGGGCTATTTGGTTTTTAAAAAGCCTGAACCAGCGAGAACAAACAGTTTTCCGTGTGGCTAAAGCAATTATCGAGCGCCAAAAAGATTTTCTCGAAAAAGGAATTGATTTTCTTAAACCCCTGACTCTTTCAGAAATTGCGGAAGAAGTAGAAGTTCATGAATCAACGGTTGGCCGGGTTGTGGCTAATAAATATATTCAGACGCCTAGAGGTGTATTTTCTTTAAAATATTTTTTCCACAAGTCATTGGCCAGCGAGAACGGAGAGGAAGTTTCTTCCCTTCGAATCAAGGAAAGAATAAAAAAGTTAATCGAAGGAGAGGATCCAGCCAACCCATTGAGTGATACTGATTTATGTGATATATTAAGGCGTGAAAATATAAAAATCGCTCGCCGAACAGTGGCTAAATATCGGAAGCAATTACGCCTTCCTCCTTCGCATGTCCGAAAAAGGAAGTTTTTAGCGGAGGGTAAGAAATGAATATTCGTTTTACTACCCGGCAGATGGAGCTAACGCCGGAGATTAAAAGCTATTGTGAAAAAAGATTAAAATCATTTTCTAAACTTCTCCGGCCGCCGGTGGAAGTGGATCTTATTCTTTCTCACGAAAAATATCGGTATAAGATAGAAGCTAACCTCAAAGCCAAAGGAATTGCTGCCATAGCCGAAGAAGAGTCTGCCAATTTGATGGCTTCTTTAGGGAAAGTTTTTGATAGCCTTGAAAAGCGAATCAAGAAAGAGAGAGAGAAGACGAGGGAGAGGAAGAGAAGAATAACCCGAGAAAAAAAGCAAAAGACGCTGGTGGCAGCCCTAGAGCCTGAAACTGAAGTTGAAGAAAAAAGGGTGATTCGCATGAGCGATTATTCTTTAAAGCCAATGACAGTGGAAGAAGCGATTATCCAACTTGATCTGAAAAAAAGGGATGTTTTCGTTTTCCGCCGCGAAGAGAATGAAAAGCTGGCGGTCATATTCAGACGGCGTGATGGTCATTATGGTTTGATTGAGCCAGAATAATTAGTTTAGGTGGGAAATGAGAATTGCTAATTTATTGACAGAAGATATGATTATTTCTGAATTGAAAGGTAAAGATCGAGATGAGGTTCTGCGGGAAATGGTTGATTTCCTGAAGAATAAAAAAAAGATTAATAATGCTTCGGAGCTTTTGGAAAGGCTAATTCAACGCGAAAATTTAGGTAGCACAGCAGTGGGCGATGGGATTGCAATTCCTCACTGCAAAATTGCCGAATTGAGAAGTCCAATTCTCTTGTTAGCCATTTCAAAAAAAGGCGTGGCCTTTGGTTCAGCGAATGGCAAGCTAACTTCAATTTTTTTTATGCTTGTATCTCCTCAAGAAAACCCCAGTCTTAATCTTCAGATTCTAGCGGCAATTGCCCAGTTGATTCGTCAAGCTCCTTCGCTCCCCAAAAAGATAATGGCCGCTAAAAGTGCTAGACGGATTTTAGAAATAATTCGGGAAGAAGAAGAAAAAATCTATGAATGAAAATTAGGGGCCGTGGATCAAAAGAATATTTAAATTTTAATTTGCATGACTTCAAAAAAACTGGAAGCCAAAAATTCAAAAATTATTCCAGCTGGCCTTTTAGAAATAAATGGTCTTGGCGTTTTGATTTTAGGCGATAGTGGGGTTGGCAAAAGTGAAAGTGCCCTGGAGTTAATTACGAGGGGACATCGCTTTGTAGCCGATGATGTGGTTCTGGTTAAAAAAACCAGATCCGGGAAATTGAGGGGTCGAGCCCCTGAAGTCGCCCGCCACTTCATGGAGCTTCGAGGCCTTGGGTTGATCAATATCAAAGAAATTTTTGGGAAGAAAGCTATTTCTTACTCTGTTCCGATTGATCTGGCAATCTATTTAAAACGATGGCACCGTGGCGATGAATTTGACCGAATTGGTCTTGAGTTTCCTGAAGATTATGAAATCCTTGGGGTAAAGATTCCTCAACTTATTATTCCGGTGGCTCCCGGTCGAAATATAGCCACTCTGATTGAAATAGCTTGCCGAGTTCACCGACTGCGTCAGAAAGGTTATCTGGCTTCTCGGGAAATCGTTAAACGAATGGAAAAAAGGATGAAATAAAGGTGACCAAAAAAAAGGATTTCCAGAAGGATAATCGTTTTCTGATTATTACGGGTCTATCAGGTTCTGGTAAGACTGTCGTTAGCCATTTTCTTGAAGATTTAGGCTATTACTGTATTGATAATCTTCCGGCCAAACTTATTCCCAATTTTATTGATCTCTGGCTTAAAAAAGAGGTAGAAATTGATAAAGTCGCCTTAGTCGTTGATATGAGGGAGCCAGGGTTCCTTCATGATTTTCCTCGAGTTTTTGCCGAGATTAAAACCAAAATTCCAGTTAAATTGATTTTTTTAGATGCTTCGGACGAAGCCCTAGTTAAAAGATTTAGTGAAAGTCGAAGACCTCACCCACTTTACCCCCGTAAGCCTGTTCTTGAAGCCATCAGTCTCGAAAGGAAAAGATTGGAAGCTATTAAGGCCATGGCTGATGAAATCATCGATACTTCCCAAACAACTATTGCTCAACTCCGGGAATTAATGACTAAGAAGCTTTGGCCCCGGCCTCGAAAAAAATTGCAAATAGCGATTATCACTTTTGGCTACAAATATGGTCTTCCTTTAGAAGCCGACCTCATTTTTGATACGCGCTTCCTAGCCAATCCTTTTTATATTGACCGTTTTAGAAATAAAACGGGTAAAAGTCCTGAGGTAAGAAAGTTTGTGCTTAATTCCCCTGAAACCAAAGATTTTTTGGAAAAAATGACTGGATTTATTCTTTATCTTTTGCCTAAATTTATTAACGAAGGTAAAAGTTATCTAACTATTGGCCTTGGTTGTACGGGTGGCAAACATCGTTCAGTGGTGATTGGTGAAGAGCTCAAGAATTTTTTGAAACAGCAAAATTATGATATAAAAATTATTCACCGCGATCTAGGGCGGTGAAAAGAAAACTTTGGCTTAATAAATTCAGTGGGAAGTAAAAAATGATTGGTGGCATCATAGTTTCCCACGGGAAACTAGCCGAGGAGCTGCTCAATGTTTTAACTATTATCCTAGGTGAGGCGCCGAATATCGAGGCCATCTCAATAGGTTGGTATGATGACGTTGAGGAGTCGAAAAGGAAGATTAATCAATCCTTAAAGCGAGTTGATCAAAAAAATGGAGTTATTATTTTTACGGACATGTTTGGCGGAACTCCTTCTAATCTAAGCTTTAGTTTTCTGCGTGATAATGAAGTCGAAATAATTACTGGGGTAAACTTACCGATGCTGATTAAATTTGTTTCACTCCAGCGCTCCAAAAATTTGAAAGAAGTAGCCAAAAAGGTAATGGAGCAAGGGAAAAAGAACATTCATCTTGCCAGCTCCTTACTCAAAACCAGAAAATAACCGATGATTGAAAAACAAGTAGTGATCAAGAACAAGTTGGGACTCCATGCTCGGGCTGCAGTTAAATTTGTTAACTTAGCTAATCGTTTTAGTTCGAGTGTTCGGATCATTAAGGATACCATGGAAATAGATGGCAAAAGCATCCTTGGAATTTTGACTTTAGCTGCCAGTCAAGGGACTAAACTTACTCTTCGAGTTTCTGGTGAAGATGAACGAGAGGCCATGAGAGCGCTAATGGAGTTAATCAATAACAAATTCGATGAAGGTGAATAGTTAAGATGGAGTTCATTCGCTTAAGAGGCATAGGAGTGTCTCCAGGTATTGCGATGGGTGAAAGTTTCCTGACAGTGCCTTCATCTTTAGCTATCTGTAAAGAAACTATCCCCGTTTCCCAAATCGATAAGGAAATAGAAAGACTTAAGGCGGCTATCCAAAAAACTGAAAAAGAATTACTGGAAATCAAGGAGAAAATAAAAATTATCGCTGGCGAGGAGCAGGCAATTCTTCTTGAAGCCCACCTTTTGATTCTAAGAGACAGGTCTCTTCTTTCTGGCTTAGAAAAGATAATAAGACAGGACAAAGTCAAAGCTGAATGGGCTTTGGAAGAAATTAATCGAAAATATCGGGGCATTTTTGAAAGCATTAATGATGAATATTTTCGCCAGCGGCAGGCTGATATTTTTGATGTTTTAATGCGAATTCAAAGGAATCTTAAGCCCGAAACTAGTAAGAGAAGAGACCAGCCAAGCGATCGAAAAGTAATTCTAGTAGCTCATGACCTTCTTCCTTCAGAAGCCGCTAGCCGTTTTAGCCGAGGCAATGTGATTGGGGTTGCCCTGGATATGGGAGGACCGACTTCTCATACTGCTATTTTAGCCCGATCTTTGGATATTCCAGCTGTCGTAGGTCTACATAATATCACGGCTCAAGTTAGAAATGGCGACTTTTTGATTGTTGATGGAACTGATGGTGAAGTTCTAATCAATCCCCCACAGGCCATTAGGAAAGAATTTCAGAGTAAGAAAGAAAAGTATGATAAATATCGCCTAGAGCTAAGAAAGATTGCTCGTCAGCCTTCAGTAACTTTGGATGGAGTGGCTTTTAAACCTCTAGCTAATATTGAATTGCCTGAGGAAGTGTCGGTTGCTTTTAGTTTGGGAGCTGAAGGAATTGGCCTTTTTCGGTCTGAATTTATTTATCTCCAGCGCCAGAGTTTACCCACAGAGGAGGAACATTTTGAAATCTATTCTAAGCTGGCCCGAAGATGTTATCCAAGACCGGTTTATATTCGAACCCTTGATATTGGCGGCGAAAAATCTTACTCTCAATTTAATCTGGGAGCTGAACCCAATCCAGCTTTGGGCTTAAGGGCTATTCGCTTTTCTTTAAAGAATCCTGAAATCTTTCGTCTTCAACTTAGAGCGATTCTGCGCGCTAGTGGTCAAGGCAATGTTCGACTCCTTTTTCCGATGATCACTGAGATTGAAGAGATTTTGTTGATCAAGGAGTTATTGGCTGAAGTAAAATCCGAATTACGTCGTCAGAGAGTCCGTTTTGACGAGAATATCCCTCTTGGGATCATGATTGAAGTTCCTGCTGCCGCCGCCATCACTGAATTTCTGGCCAAAGAGGTAAATTTTATTAGCATTGGCACCAACGACCTTATCCAATACTTTCTTGCCGTCGATCGCTCTAATGAATCTGTGGCTTACCTTTATAAACCCCTCCACCCATCAGTGCTTAGGCTGATCAAGCAAGTAATTGATCAGGCCAATGAGGCTGGTCGCGAAGTTGGGGTTTGTGGCGAGATGGCAGCTGATCCTCTCTCGGCTCTGATTCTTCTTGGCTTCGGTTTAAGAATTTTTAGTATGAATCCCATCTTTATCCCAAGAATTAAAAAAGCGTTACGCTCCGTCGAACTCAAAACAGTGAAAGAAGCGGCTGAAGAGATTTTAAAATTAAAAACCTCGCAGGATATTGAAGAGTATTTTATTGAACGAGTTATCTCCCGCCATCCTCAGGCCTTCTTGACTACCCAGTTAACTTGAAAGCGCTAGCTTAAAAAGGAATTTCTTCTTCTGATTCAGTTTCGGGTAAATAATCCGGTTCAGCTTCTAAAGGTTCTTGGTCGGGAAAGTCGGTGACTTCTGGTTCGTAATAGGCGAGAGCTTCAGGTTCAGTTATTTCGGCGGCTTCAATTTCCTCTTCTCTTTTCCCTAGAAGAATAATCGTTCTAGCTTCGATCTCGGTAGTTTTTCTTTTCACCCCATCCCGACCTTCCCACGTTCGACTGCGAAGCTTACCCTCAATGAGGATTTGCCGCCCCTTAGTAAGATATTTACTACAAAATTCAGCCAATTTACCCCACGCAATGATCCGATGCCATTCGGCTCGACGTCGGCTTTCATTCTTGCTCGGATCATAGACAAGTTCATTGGTGGCTAGATCAAAATGGGCCACTGGTCTTTCGCTTCGAGCCAAATAACGAAGAATTGGCTTATCTCGAAGTCGCCCAACTAAAATTACGCGATTTAAACTATTGATGTCTCTCATTTTTCAATTAGTTCCTTTATTTTTTGTTGGGCAATTTTAGCTTCTTCTTGTAGGGGAAAGCGGCTGACAAGAAGTTTAAGAACAGCCAAAGCCTCTTCCTTCTGGCCCAGTTCAAGATAACTGAGTCCCTTTTTCAAATAGGCGGCAGGTACTCGATCACCTTTTGGATAATAAAGGATAACTTCGTTGAAAGCAGCAATAGCAGCTTCATAATTTTTTAAACTAAAATAGCATTCGCCAATCCAATAAAGAGCATTATCGGCCAAGGGACTTTCGCCAAATTGGTCTCGATATAATTTAAACCCCTCAATGGCCAGTTCATAATTTCCTTTAAGATAATCGCTATAGGCGTTGTTATAGATTTCCTGAGGCGATGGACCACTGACTGACGGTGGCATTTCTTTGGCTATCTTCTCTTCTTGTTCCTTTTTTTTGGCCTCGGCGGATGAGGTCGAAACTGGTTTGGTTTCAGCTAGGGTTTGAGGAAGAGAAAGGGGTGGTTTTAAAGCAACTAAGTCTTCAGCTATTCGTTCAAGTCGAGACCCAAGCTGATCAAGGCGATCATTTAAAAACTGATATTGCATGGGAACTTCTTTTAAGCTATTTTTGGTCTCAGCCATTTCTTTCTGCCAAATTTTAAGAGTAGCTTGAATTTCTTGGAGTTGAGTTTTAAGCCCTTGAATTTCGGAGGCCAAATTTTGCCATCTCTCTTGAAGAAGAAGAAGTTGCTTTTTCAGAACTTGAACATCTTCATAGATAAGCTCATAAATTTTTTGAGACTGGTCAGCTTGAGAAGAAGCGATAAAAAGGAAGAGACTGAGCCATCCGATTCCTAAGATAATTTCTTTTCTCGTTACCAAATCGAATTACCTTTATCGAATTAATAACCTTTCTTTAAATCTTTAAGATAAAAGGCAAAAAACCAAAATAGTTGATTTATTTTTCAATAATTGTAAACTGCGCTCGCCGATTCTTCGCCCAAGCTTCTTCATTATGTCCAGGGTCAAGGGGTTGACTTTTTCCATAAGAGATTATCTTCATTCTATCAGGAGAGATGCCCAGTGAAACAAGATAATCAAAAGTTGATTTGGCCCTTCTTTCTCCTAAGGCTAAATTATATTCCTCCGTTCCTCTTTCATCGCAATGCCCTTCAATAAGGATTTTGACTGATTGGAATTTTTTCAGCCAAGCTGCATTTTGGGCTAGAATAGGTTTCATATCATCACGAATGTTATATTTGTCAAAATCAAAATGAATCATTTTGAGATAGCCAGCTTTATTGGCTTCTTCTAAAGATTGGGACATAAATATTTCTTCTTCGGTAAGAGGCCGTTTTGCAGTCTCTTTAGGTGGTTCTACTTTTTCTACTTTAGGTTGTTCTTTTACTTGGGGAGGTGGTGTTGGCGGTACCTGCTTCACCTTAGGTTTGCAGGCGGAAAAGAAAATGGTTGTTAAAATTAAAACTATAAAAACTAGGCTGCGCTTTTTCATTAAACCTCCTTCTTTTTAACGTATTTTACCGGGCAATCTCTCTAAATTTTCCCGTTTTCGTTCTCATTCTAATAGATGCTTTCAAGGTCTGTCAATCAATATTTGCCTTTTAAAAGTGGATATTTTAGAAATTTACCTTTGGTTTCGATCTTAAAGATCAAAAAAATAATCCTTTTTGATAGGCTAAGCTTGCTTCTTTTATGGTTCAAAAG
This sequence comes from Candidatus Aminicenantota bacterium, assembly GCA_026416195.1. Taxonomy (GTDB): domain Bacteria; phylum Acidobacteriota; class Aminicenantia; order Aminicenantales; family CALLJL01; genus CALLJL01. The sequence goes on from JAOAFQ010000098.1 coordinate 56,579, forward strand.
ACCACCTAAGCCCAAATTGATTTAATTAATTGGACCAATCGGGAAGTTTATTATTTCCTTGAGAAGTTAAGCGCCGCAAATTAGTTCCATCATAATCAATAGAAAAAATTTGAATCTGGCCGCTAAGGTTGGAGGAGAAAACAATGTGTCGGCCATCAGGCGACCAGCAGGGTGATTCATGGCGAGCGTTACTTTCGGTTAATTTAATAATTTGATTGGTCCTTAAATTGAGGACATATAAATCGAAAATATTATCCAATCTTGAAACATAGACAATTCTCTCGCCATCTGGTGACCAGGCGGGGGCATCATGATAGGTGCCCCCGAAACTAACACGACGGACATTTGAACCCTCGGCATCCATGATGTAGATTTGAGGGGTTCCTCCCCGATCTGAAACGAAGGCAATTTCTCTCCCAGTAGGCGAAAAACAAGGAGCCGTGTCAATAGCTTCGTTAAAAGTAAGTCGTTTAACGCTCTGAATTCCATTCTCGCCTAAAGTGGCGACGTAAATTTCAGCATTACCATCCATAGTTGAACAAAAAGCCAGTTTCTTGCCGTCAGGCGAAAAGGCGGCCGCAAAATTTGTCCCATTGGTAGAGATGGGTATTATTTTCTTTTTTGTCAGATCCATAAGATAAAGTCCGGCTACTGTTTCGCGGTAGGAGGTAAAGGCAATTTTCTGAGCGTCTGGCGCGATGGCCGGCATATAATCGCGAACCCGGTTAAAGGTGAGACGGATTTGATTGGCTCCATCATAATCCATTAGATATAGTTCATCATTGCCGTCTCTATCGGAGACAAAAACTATTTTGGAAGTAAAAATTGGCTTTTCTCCAAAGGCTTTCATAATCTCATTGGCCAATCGGTGCGCCATCTCGCGTCGGCTGGCTTGGTTTCCCTGGTATTTACGTCCAACAATAAACTTGGCACTTCGGACATCATAGAGCTTGGCCTCAAAAATCAAATTTTCGCTATTTCCGCTGATTTCGCCCACGACAAGAACTCGCGCTTGAATTGATTCCCAGTCTTTGAAAAAGATATTCTTGGGGTCAAGCGGACGGATGTAGCTGTAATAGCTTTGGGGAAGAAGCTGAAAAACGCGACTATACTTTAAATCGGCTGACAAAACCTCGTAGATTTCACTTGCAGCTTGCTGACATTCATTATTATCGCTGTGAATAATAAACTTAGGCAAAGCTAACGAAATAGCGGGAACACCTTCGGTGATTTTTAGGACAACTTCTTGTTGGGGAACCAAATTATTCGTTAATAAAATTAGAGCAATTAAGAAGTAACCGAAAAAAATGATAGCAATTTTGGCTGACCTTTTCATTTGCTCTGCTCAAAAATAAGATGAACTCCTAAATAATCACCTTCAAATTCTCTGGGCAAAGGAGGAAAGGGGGAAGCATTCTGGACAGCCCGAAGAGCTGAAAGATCGAAGGACCGAGAACCACTTGAAACTTCAATCTGTAGCTCAGCAATCCGTCCATCCCGCAGAATCTTAAAAAAAACCATGCACTGGAATTGGCCTGAGCCTCCCGGATCAATGAGCGAAGTGAACCAATTAGTGGACACCCTATCTTGAATAATCTGAAGGTAGTAGGTAAAGGGAAAGGCTGAAAGATCGAAGGTTCCGCCACCCCAGCCAGTTCCTGTTCCTGGACCACCTGGGCCTGGCCCAAGACCAATTCTTATCCCTGAGCCACTCAGGCTACCTGAGCCAATGGGGCCAGCTTCTGGACCTGTGGTTGAAGGCTCGGGTTGAGGTTTGGAAATAACCGTTTTTTTCTCTTTTATCTTTTGGTTGACCGTTTTTTTGTCTATAGGATAACGAAGAGAAGAGGAAGGCTCGGCTGTTTTTTTCTGAATAGCCGTTAGTTCCCTTAAGGAAGGCTGGTTAGAGGAAGCAGTTTTAGCCGGAGCTGAAGCGCCACCACCGCCACCACCGCCACCTCCGCCACCCCCGCCGCCTGGTGGGCCAACAAGATTAAGGGGTAAATAATAAATTGTCCCTTTTTTGGTCGGTTTGGGTAGCGATGGAGAGAAAATAAGCAGGAGGAAAATTAAAATATGGAGAAAAACAGAGGTGATAATGGCTTGCTTAAAACCATGATTTTTTTTCATTTTTAGTTTAGAACCTATTTTTTCTTGGTCGGCTCAAGAGGTTCAGTAATTAGGCCAACTGTTTCAATTCCAGCTTTTTTAATTATATCAAGGGTCTCAATAAAGAATCCATAAGGGATATCTCGATCAGCCTTGATGAAAACTATTTTTTTGTCTCGACCATAAAAATATTCCTGCAGCTTTTTTTCGAGAAGGTTAATATTAATAACTAAATCTTCCATATAAATTAGCCTGTCCCGAGTAATAGTAATAGTCAATCCACCTTCTGCAGGGGCCGATTCAGTTTCAGCTTGAGGCAGATTAACCCCGATCCCCGATTGCATCATGGGAGCTGTAACCATAAAAATGATCAAAAGGACCAGCATAACGTCGACTAAAGGCGTAACGTTGATTTCTGAAAGACTAGTCCCCAGCCGTGATTTAGGATCCGTTAAAGCTTGATTTTTAAGAGCCATAAAGTTTTTCAGCCATATTAAGAAATTCGAGGGAAAAATCTTCCATTTGGGTGATCGTATCTTTTATTCGGTGAAGAAAATGATTATAAGCAATTACAGCGGGGATAGCGGCGAAAAGGCCAGCCGCGGTTGCGACTAAAGCTTCGGCTATTCCTGGAGCCACGGTGCTTAGGCTAGCTGACCGAACGATGCCAATTTTATGAAAGGCATCCATAATGCCAATAACTGTTCCGAAAAGGCCAATGAAGGGGGTAACACTGCCAGTAGTGGCTAAAAAGCTCATCATCCTTTCCATTTTAGATATTTCAGCATTCGAGGCTCGAAGCAAAGCTCTTTGGAGGTTGTTAAGATTAGGTTTTTCCCCTTGACTCGATGGAGGATTGTGTCGTGAGGATAAAGAGATTAATTCTCGGTAACCAGCCTGAAAAAGAGCAACCAAGGGGCTAGAACGATATTGGCGAGAAGCTTCATTGACTTCATTCAGATTGCGGCTACGGCGAAAAACATGAAGAAATCCTTCAGAATGCTTTGCGGCCTCACGGAAGGTATTCCTCTTGAAAATAATTATCGCCCAAGAAAAAACAGAAAAAAGAAGAAGGATGATAAGTACTAACTGAACAATAATATTAGCTTCTAAAACAAGCCGGAACAAAGTCATTTTTTTTGGTTGCTTTCCCAAGGTATCATAGCCTCTTAATTCTGTCAACGAGGGAGGAGAACTTAAATAAAGAAGGAATTATTTAAATGGCTTTTTTCTTTTATTGACAAAAGCTAAACGAGAGATTTAGATTTAAAGAAATTAAAAAATAAGGAAAGATAATTTTGTTTCGACAGAAAAGATTCCAGCCGGCTTCGGTTTTGGCCATTAGTTTTTTAATCGCTATAACTCTTGGGACGATTATTCTTTTGTTTCCGGCGAGTACTGTTACTGGCAAAATTAGGTTTATCGATGCTCTTTTTACAGCCACTTCAGCTATTTGTGTAACTGGCTTGACCGTTGTCGATACTGCCACTTATTTCACTCGATTTGGGCAGATAATCATTTTGATTCTGATTCAGCTAGGTGGGCTGGGAATTATGACATTTTCTACTTTAATTCTTCTAGCCGCAGGTCGGCGAATTTCAATTCAAGACCGAATTATGGTTCAGGAAAGTTTCTTGCCGCGAGCGCCTCGTGATTTTCGAGCTATAATCCGCAATATTTTTTTTATGACCGTGGCCATTGAGCTTGCTGGCACTATCTTTCTTTTTCTCTGTCTTAATAGGAAATTTGCCTGGCCTGAGGCCCTATTCCATTCCCTTTTTCATGCCGTTTCTTCTTTTTGCAATGCTGGATTTTCTACTTTTAGTGATAATCTTCAAGGGTTTGTGGGGGATGTGGTTGTCAATTTAACGATTATTTCCTTGATTATTTTAGGCGGTCTCGGTTTCCTCGTTATTCAAGAATGCTTTTATTACTTTGTCTTAGCTCGGGCGGCAAAAAGATATCGTTTTAGTTTACACAGTAAGATTGTTCTTACGGTAAGTAGCAGTTTGATTATCACGGGGTGGTTAGTTCTATATCTCTTAGAAAGCTCTCATGGCTTCAATCATTTGGACGGAAAAGGCAAAATTTTGGCTTCTCTTTTTCAAGCAGTAACCCCAAGAACGGCAGGTTTTAATACGGTAGATCTTCGAAATCTTCAAATTGCTTCAATTTTTTTTCTTATGGGACTTATGTTTATTGGCGCTTCGCCCGGCTCAACTGGAGGTGGGATTAAAACAGCGACTCTAGGGGTTATCATCGCCTTTATCCGGGCAAAATTAAGGGCCCGCGAGAGAGTTTATCTCTTTTATCGTACTCTTCCCGATGATTGCCTTACCCGAGCTTTTACCCTTTTCTTCTTAGCTCTTTCCTGGATAGCTCTGGCTTCTTTTTTTATTTTCTTAGCTCAGCCGTCAGCTCTAATGAAAGAGGTCTTTTTTGAAGTTTTTTCGGCCTTCGGTACCGTTGGTCTTTCCCTTGGTCTTGCCTCTGAACTAACTCCAATCGGAAAAATTGTTATAATTGTCACCATGTATATAGGCCGAATTGGCCCGTTGACAATATTGACTATCTTCAGCCGGACCAGGCCTTGGGGACAGTACGAGTACGTTGAAGAATCAGTAATGATTGGCTAAAATTTTTATGAATAGGTGAACCAATGAAATTTGCGGTTATTGGGCTTGGCAGTTTCGGTTCTAATGTAGCCAAAACCCTTTACCAAAGAGGTCATGAAGTTCTAGCGGTTGATCGGGATAAAAATAAAATTGAGTCAGCCAAAGATTATACCTCCCATGCAGTTCACATGAATTCGGCTGATAAAGAAAACCTAGAAGCCCTAGGGATTAAAGAGATGGATGTTGTCATTGTCAGTCTCGGTCCAGAAATGGAGGCCTCAATTTTAACTGTTCTTTATCTTCATGAACTTGGAGTAAAACGAATCGTAGCTAAGGCTCTGAATGAAGATCATGCTAAGATTCTTGAGGCTGTTGGGGCTAGTGAGGTGATTTATCCTGAAAAGGATATGGCCATCAGAACAGCTCTTAAGCTGACTAGCCCGAATATTTTAGAATGCCTCCCTCTTAGTTCCAACGTGAGTATTCAAGAAATTGCCCCCCCTGAAAAGTTTATTGGCCAAAGTTTAAGACAACTCGATCTGAGAAATAAATATGGAGTTCAGGTGATTGCTATCAGAGAACTGGTGCCGGAGAGAACAGTATATATTCCGCCGGCTGATTTTATCATCAAAGATAGCGATATTCTTGTCGTCATGGGAGAGGAAGATAAGCTCGAAAAGTTACTCAAACTTTGAAGTTCAAAGAAAGCGTAAGGCCAAAGTGACTGACTCTTTCTTATTCGAGAAGATACTTTAGAATAAATTCAGTTACTTGCTTGGCCTTTTGACCACTTTCCCGAACTGGGCCGACACAGGAGGGACAGCCTTCGTAACAAGGGCAAGCCTGCAGAGTTTCTAGACAAGCTAGGAGTAATTTTTTCTCCAAATCGAAGAGAGAAGGACTAAGACCTATTCCCCCCGGATAATTGTCGTAAATGAAAATGTTAGGTGAGAAATTAGGGGAAAAAAATGAAGTTTCAGCCTGGTCAGGAGCTATTCTCTGAGGAATTTCGCTTCGAGGTATTGATTCGCCAGTTAGATCATCGCCTATGGAAACCCCAATATCATGGAGATCACACATCATGAAAAGAGGCGAAACATGATGGAGAAGATAGGCCAAACCAAAGAGACCATTAACTTTTACTTCTGGATCAAAAGGAAGAGAAGAAAAAACTTTGCCTGGAATGGTTAACCAGTAAGCTGTTGTCTGCATTTCATTCTGAGGTAAGTTGAGATCGCCAGCTCCGACGTTTTCCATCGTGTGAAATTTAATCTTCTTGAAGCCAACTACTTGCGTGGCGACATGAACTTCACCGTGATTAATTTTACTCCTGCCTAAATCTTTCTGATCAAAGACATCGAGAATTTTAATTTTGGTGTAATCAATGGCATCAGTAAAATAGTCAACTTCAGTTTTGCGAACATAGGCTTTCCGCTGGTCAAAATTAAGTTCCTCAACGTAATACTGTTCGCCTTCACAAATATAAATTGCCTTGGGATGAAGAGTAGTGAGAGCTGAGGTGAAATCAACTTCAGCGATGACTCTTGTTTTTTCCGTCATATCAATTACCACGAAATTATCTGAGCTGACGCTGCGCAGACTGATTTGGTCGGCCGGATAGGCCTCTGAGGTCCAAAACCATTTATCTCGCGAGTGATGAAGGACTTTTTCCTTTTCTAAGAATTCCAGAATAGAACTAATCTCAACTCGACCAAATTTCTCGCCATCAACAAAGGGCAATTCAAAGGCAGCACAGCCCACATGGCTGATAAGAATTGAAGGATTATCGGGATTAATCAGAGCTCTTTCGGGAGATTGAGAGAAAAAATAATCAGGATGATTGATAATAAATTGGTCAAGAGGTGAACTTGAGGCTACTAAAATGGCAGCTGATGTTCCCATTTTTCGACCAGCTCGGCCAGCTCTTTGCCAAGTACTGGCAATTGTTCCAGGGTAAGAGGCCATTATGGCTACATCGAGTGAACCAATATCAATGCCTAACTCTAGGGCATTGGTGGAAACAACCCCAAGAATTTTCCCTTCCCTCAAGCCTTTCTCAATTTCTCTTCTCTTGAGAGGGAGATAGCCCCCCCGGTAGCCTCGGATGAGGCCTTCATCCTGAATCCCTTTTTCTATATCCTCCTTGATATAGGTCAGAAGAACTTCGGTTATTAATCGGCTGGGGGCAAAAACAATGGTCTGTAACTTTTTGCCAAGAAAAATAGCGGCGACTCGTCTTGTTTCATTAACATAGGAGCGTCTAATGCCGAGATAAGGATTAACCACAGGCGGATTGTAAAAAATAAAATACTTTTCTCCTCTGGGAGAGCCATTTTGATCAATGAGCTCAACGGGCTCTTCAATAAGTTTTTCGGCCATTTCTTTAGGATTAGCGATCGTTGCTGAGCAGAGGATGAAGAGAGGTTTGGAACCATAAAACCGAGCAATTCTTTTGAGACGGCGAAGCACGTTGGTTAGATGACTACCAAAAATTCCCCGGTAATTATGAAGCTCGTCAATGACAATGTATTTAAGATTTTTAAAAAGCTTTATCCATTTGGTGTGATGGGGCAAAATACCAGTATGGAGCATATCTGGGTTGGTAATAACAATGTGGCCCTGGGCTCGGATAGCTTTTCGGGCGTCTTGCGGGGTATCGCCATCATAAGTATATACCTTAATCTCTTCGGGTAAAAATGAAATAATTTCATCTAGCTCAGCTCGTTGGTCTTGAGATAAGGCTTTGGTCGGAAAGAGATAAATAGCTCGGCTTGAATTATCTTCAAGAAGGCTTTGGAGAACAGGAAGATTATAACAAAGGGTTTTCCCTGAAGCCGTTGGGGTAACCACCACAATGTTTTTCCCTTGTCTAACCGCTTGCCAGCTGAGATATTGATGCAAGAAGAGCTGATGATATCCCTTTTGCTGGAGGGCGGAGAGGAGAAGTGGATGAACGTCGCTTGGATAATCTCGATAACGACCGGGTTGGGGCGGGATATAATGAATAGCCCTGATTGCTTGATCTTTAAAACCAATTTCTTTAAGAAATTCGAGAGCCTCCAGTAGATTTTCTGTTCGACCCATAGCCTTTTATTTAATACTAACGTATTATTAGGGGAAATACAAAATTAAGTTGTTTTACTTAGCCTAAATTTTTCAATTGATTAAATTTTGACTGATAGTTAAAAATTCAGAATACAAAAAGAGTAAATTAACTTCGGCTTGACTTAATTGTCAATTCAACAAAAGATAATGTTCAGGCGCTTTTAAATCTCCCTAAAAGGCTTCATAAGATTGGACGAGGGAATTTCGAGACCTGGCCAGGGCCGGAAAAGATGAAATTGCCCCGCACCCTCAGCTTGCTGGATGGTTTAGCGATAATAATTGGAATTACAATTGGGGCTGGAATTTATTCTACTCCCCAAATTATTGCCGGTTACCTTTCTTCTTTTAACCAAATTATTATTCTTTGGATAATCGTTGGTCTTTTCGTCTTTCTCGGCGGTTTAATCTACGCTGAGCTGGGGACAAGATTTCCTCATACAGGGGGAGAATATGTTTATCTTTATCGAGCCTTTGGACCCTTGGTTGGCTTTCTCTTTGGCTGGTCACAGCTTTTTATCATTAGAACTAGTCCAGCAGCTGGGTTAGCCCTTGTTACGGCCGATTATCTTAGCTATTTTTTTCCTTTGTCGCCCATAGTCCACAAAGTGGTCGCAACAAGTGTTATTTTGATTCTTGGCCTATTAAATATCATCGGTCTTAAATGGGCTAGTGCTTTTCAAAAATTCACCACAACTTTCAAAGTTTTAGGGCTATTTCTTTTTGTGATTGGCGGATTAATCCTTAGTCAGGGTTTAGCCAGTGGTTTAAATCAGCGACTTGAACCTTTGAGTGACCTAAGTCCTATCACTAGAATCATTGCCGCGTTGATGATGGTCTTCTTTGCTCATACTGGTTTTGAACGTCTTGGCTATTCGGCTGGTGAAATGAAAAATCCTCGGAAAACCATTCCCTTGAGCCTTGCCCTTGGTATCGGTCTCATTGTCATTATTTATTGCCTGGTTAATCTCATCTATCATTTGGTTTTAGGCATGGAAGGGGTAAGGGGAAATACCATTGTTGCCTCAGCGGCCGCGGTTCATCTTGCTGGGCCAATTGGGGCAAGTTTTGTGGCCATCTTGGTTATTCTTTCGGCTACAGGTAGCATAAACGGCACCATGATGACCGCTACTCGAGTCTATTATGCGATGGCTAGAGATGGGCTTTTTCTCTCATGGCTTAACTACGTTCATCCCCGCTTTCGCACCCCTTCCCGAGCCGTTATGGCCCATTGCCTCTGGGCTTTAGTTATTCTTTTTCTTCGATCAAAATTTGAAGTTATCGCTGCCGGCATGGTTTTCGGCATCCTCATTTTTTTAGCCTTAAGTACTTTTTCTTTGATTAAATTTCGTTTGCTTGAGGTCGGAGATAAGGAAGGTTATCGAGTTCCCCTCTTTCCTCTTTTTCCTATAGTTTATTTAACTGGCCTAATTATCTTAATTGTTTTTCGGTCAATTTTTGAGTGGCGTCGGACCCTCATTGATTTAATCTTTATTGCTTCTGGTCTTCCTTTTTATTTTTTCCAAAGACATTTCAAAGGCAGGAAATCGAGTCGGTTAATTATCGAAAGAAATTGATAAAGGGAGCAATTTGTCACTGAAGTCGGCTGAAGGTAAAATGAAAATATGCTAAGTGAAATTAGAATTAAAAAAGCTGCTCAACACAATTTAAAGGGGATTGATGTTACTTTACCTCGCAACCGTCTAATTGTCATTACAGGGCCAAGTGGCTCAGGCAAAAGTTCCTTAGCCTTTGATACCCTTTTTGCCGAAGGTCAGAGGCGTTATCTTGAGTGTCTTTCAGCCTATGCTCGGCAATTTCTCGAAATCATGCCTAAACCAGAAATGGAGTCAATTGAAGGAATCTCTCCTTCCATTTCCATTGATCAGAAAACCATTACCACTAATCCTCGATCGACTGTGGGTACTGTTACTGAGATTCATGATTTCTTAAGGCTCCTTTTTGCCCGAGTTGGTCTTCCCCATTGTCCCCAGTGCGGTCAACCTGTTCAGGCTCAAAGTCGTGAGAGCTTAATCGTCAAGCTTAAAGAACTTTTTTTTAATGAAAAGCTTAAAATCTTAGCTCCTCTGGTCAGAGGCAGAAAAGGTGAATATACCAAGCTTTTTGAACGTTTGCGTCGACGAGGTTATATTCGGGTTAGAGTAGATGGTCGATGGCGGGAATTGGATGAGGATATTTGGCTTGAAAAAACAAAAAAGCATGATATTGAAGTTTTAGTTGATGAAGTTTTTGTCAGCCCCGCGGCGGAAAAAAGGCTCAAAGAGGCAGTAGAAAAGGCGTTAGAGCTAGCTGGGGGCGATCTTATAATCATTCAAGAGAATGGTCAGAAAAGGCTCTTTTCCGTCAAACTTCTTTGTCCCTTTTGTGAAATCAGCTTACCTCGGCTTGAACCTCGCTTCTTTTCTTATAATAGTCCCTACGGAGCTTGCCCAGAATGCCATGGCCTTGGGTATAAAACTAGACTCGATGAATGGGGAGAAATTGAACTAACCGAAGAAGCCTGCTCCCTTTGCCAAGGAAGTCGACTAAAAAAAGAATCTCTTTCGGTTCTTATCCAAGGGAAAAATATTCATGAGCTGAGTTCCCTTCCTGTGACTCGGTTGATTCAATTCCTTTCCTCTCTCTCTTTTCCTCCAACCCAAGAAATTATTGCTTCCAAGATAATCAAGGAAATTCTCTCCCGTCTTCAAGTTATGGAAATGCTTGGCCTTGGTTATTTGCAACTTAGCCGACCCACTTCAACTCTTTCTGGGGGGGAAGCCCAGCGGGTTCGATTGACGGCCCAAATCGGGGCTCGGCTTAAAGGAGTTCTTTACGTTCTTGATGAACCGACAATTGGTCTTCATCAAAGAGATAATAATCGTTTGATTAATCTCCTCAGGGCAATCCGTGATGCCGGCAACACTGTGGTGGTAGTTGAACACGATGAGCAAACAATTCGCTCGGCTGATTATATCCTTGATCTGGGCCCAGGGGCTGGAGAGAAAGGAGGATATAAAGTGGCTGAGGGCTCTCTCTCCCAAGTTCTCTCTTGTGCTGAGTCACTTACCGCTCAATACTTACGAGGGGAAAGAGAAATTCCGATACCGACTCAACGTCGCCAGCCCAAAGGCTGGCTGATTATCCGAAAGGCTAGTGAACACAACCTTAAAGGAATTGATGTCAAACTTCCCCTTGGAGTGATGACGGCGGTAACTGGTGTTTCTGGTTCTGGCAAAAGTACTTTAGTGAGCGATATTCTTTTGCGGGCTTTAATGAAAAAACTTTATCGATCTCTTGAAAAGCCAGGAAAACATGAAAAGATTGAAGGTCTTGAGCAGATTGATAAAGTCGTGGCGGTTGATCAAAGGCCAATTGGTCGAACCCCCAGGTCAAACCCCGCTACTTATACTGGTATCTTTACCCCTCTAAGACAGCTTTTTGCCAGAACCCTGGAAGCCAGGATGAGAGGATATTCTCCTAGTCGTTTCAGTTTTAATTTGCCTGGTGGTCGCTGTGAAGAATGTCAGGGAGCTGGTGTTAAGAAAATTGAAATGCACTTTTTACCCGATGTTTTGGTGACCTGCGATCGTTGTGGCGGACGACGTTATAATAAAGAAACATTGGCTGTTCTATATCATGGCAAAAATATTGCTTCTTTTCTCGACATGACAGTTGATGAAGCTTATGAAGAGCTAAAAGCTCATCCTTTGCTCAAGAAGAAGCTAGCTACTTTGCAAAGGGTTGGTCTTGGTTACCTTCGCTTAGGTCAACCTGCTCCGACGTTATCGGGCGGTGAAGCCCAAAGAATAAAGTTAACCAAAGAGCTGTCTCGGAAAAATACGGGGAAAACCCTTTATATCTTGGACGAACCGACAACCGGTCTTCATTTCGAAGATGTCAGGAAACTTATCGAATTGCTTCATGAATTGGTTGATCTAGGTAACACCGTCCTCATTATTGAGCATAATCTTGATGTTATAAAGTCCTGCGATTATGTTATCGATCTTGGGCCTGAAGGCGGAGAAGAAGGGGGATGGGTAGTGGCGGCCGGTCCCCCTGAAGAAATAGCTGAAAATCCCCGTTCTTACACTGGTCAATTCCTTAAAAAAATTCTAAAGGTTAAACCCCAGGATAGGAAATTCGATGTCTTTAATTAAAGTTTGGGCACATGAACCCGTGAAAAGGGATTTGATGACCTGCTTAGCCTTAGGTAAACTCCCGAATTCTTTGCTTTTTTCTGGGCCGGATGAATTAGGAATGAAAAAAATGGCCCTGTTTTTGGCTCAGGCTTTAAATTGTCTTAAAAGACAAGATGAGGCCTGTGGAGAATGTTCCTCTTGTCGCTCTATTTTTCAGGAAAATTTTCCCGACGTTATCCTTTTAGCTTCCAAGGAGAACAAAATGGGAATAGGAATAGATGAGATCAGGGAGATAAGACAACTTGCTTTCATGAGGCCGATGGTTGGACGCCATAGAATTTTTATCTTTGAGGAAGCTGAAAAAATGTCCCTAGAAGCATTGAATGCCCTTCTTAAGATTCTTGAAGAGCCCCCCTCATATACCTATTTTATTTTGATAACCACCAATGCCGACTCTCTTCCAGCAACCATTCGTTCTCGTTGCCAATCTTTTAATTTTAAAGCCATTGATTTAGAAACCATTACAGCTCGTCTTATTTCCTTGGGGTATGAACCGATAAGAGCCAGAACAGTGGCTTGCTTAGCTCAGGGAAGCTTAGAGAAAGCTCTTAGTCTTGACTGGGAAAAGATTCTTTCCAAGCGTCATCAGGCTTGGCAGGCCTTTCGGTTGTTCCTGAAAGAAGATAGCACCTTTCTAACTAAGCTTCTGGCGTCATCTCGAGGAGCTGAATTTAAATCTGATCTCGAGGAAATGGTGAATTTTTTCATTACTTTTTTCCGAGATCTTCTGCTTCTTAAGGAAAAGGGGCCGGAAACTCTCCTTATTAACCCTGATCTCAAGGAGGAAATGCAGATCATGGTTCATCAATTGTCCCAAGAGTTTTTACTTAAAGGAATTGAGTTAGGCCAACAGATTCTTGGAGGTTTAGATAGAAATCTTAATCCCAGGTTGCTTTGGCTTTATTTTTATGCTCAAATGCGGAGCCGCGACCATGCCTGAAATAGTTCGATTGCTTTCTTTGACTACAGGCAAGATTGTCCGAGCCTTAAAGGGAGATTTGGCCATCAGTTTAGGTGATATTTGTCTTGTTGAATCCGATCTAGGCGGAGATTTAGCGGAAGTCATCGATATCGGGAGTGAAATTTGCCAATATGAACGAGCTCATAACGATGCCGTCAAAATTATTCGTCGAGCAACTGAAGAGGATAAAAACAGGCTAGCTTGGCTGAGAGAAAAAGAAAAATATGCCTTTGACTTTTGTCTCCAAAGAATAAAGGCCCACGGACTACCTATGAAATTGGTCGCTGTGCGTTATTTCTTTGAAGAAAAAAAGGCCATTTTTTACTATACTGCCGATGGGCGAATTGATTTTCGACAGCTAGTTAAAGACTTGGCTCGCGAACTTCGCATAAGAATCGAGATGCGTCAGATTGGGGTTCGCGATGAGGCTAAGCTTGTAGGTGGCATTGGGGTCTGTGGTCGCCTTATCTGCTGTTTTAGTTTTATGAGATCCTTTGAGCCAGTAACGATTCAGAAAGCCCGCCGCCAGCAAATAGTAATTAATCCCACTAAAATTTCAGGTCTTTGTGGCCGCTTAATGTGTTGCCTGGCTTTTGAAGAAGAATCGGCTGGTCGCCTTTATAGTGAAGAAGAAGAATATTTAATTGAGGATTAGTTTTCGTCCTTAATCATAAACTGGACCCGGCTGGAAACGGCGACGAGAATTCCATTAGAAGAAATAGCTTTTACCTGCCAGGAATATTTTTCTCCAGGCTTCATCTTTTTTCTAATATCTTCGGGAAGAATAATAACTGTTTCCTTTGTGGTTGAACTCCAGAGAAGTTCATTTCGGCTATCATAAAGAGAAATCTTATATTCAAGGTCTTCTCCTTGTTTTTTCCATTCGAAATAAAGAGGTGGCTGGTTGACATCGATAATAGGGGAAATAAGGTTGATAGCCTGACCGCGAAGGACGTTTTCTCCATTGAGAACAAAAGAGGGGGGTTCCTCCTTAGAAAAAGGTGAAAAAATTAGAAAAATGACTATTAAGAAAGCAGCTATGGTTGGAGCCACAAGCCATTGCCGATTAGCAAAAATCATCACGACTTCGTCGGCCCATCGCTGCAGGCGCGACTGAGCAGGTTTTACTTCCCTGATTAAAGCTGGGCCATGCTCTTTGATGGCTTTAATTACTTCTTCCCTTTGTTGCAACTGGTTGAAACAACGAGAACAATTGAAAAAATGCTCTTCAAACCTCTCGGCCTCTTCGGTATCGAGCTTGTTTAATAAATATCCGTCAATTAATTCTTCAAATCGACATTTACTCATAATTTTGTTCCTTTGCCCTTAGTTCACTTTTTTAGTCGTCTCAATAACGCAAAATTGGAATTTTTTTCAGGGAAAAATTTTCTCAGGCTTCGAGCTAAAATCTTCTGAGCATAATAAAGACGCTCACTTACTTGCCGGACGGATAGCCCAAGCCTAGCAGCCACCTCTTCTCGACTTAATTCTTTGTAATAATAAAGGTAAAGAATTTCTCGAAATTTGGGTTTGAGTTTAAAAAGAGTCTGAGAAATGATCTCAGCTCTTTCCTTTTTTAAAAAGTCTTCTTCGGGACCACCCAGAGAGGCTATTTCTTCAATTTTTTCAGAGGAAGCCTTTGCTTTTTGCCGAATGCAATCAATAATCCTTCTTTTAGTAATAGTATAAATGAAAGTTCCGAGGCTACATTCTTCCCTAAATTCTCCTTTCTGGAGCTTGCTAATTACTTGAGTCAGGACATCTTGGACAATATCCTCCCATTCAGGATATTGGGGGCCCAAAGCCTTTTTGATGGTAAACCCAATTATAGGTCGATATTGCCGGATAATCTGTTCGAGTTCATTGGTGGAAAATTGTCTAGACATTTAGACTAATTATAACTTTCAAGCCCTCGTTAAAACAAGGAAATTATTCTAATTCGATTTAATGAAGCGATAAAATAGGCAGGAATCGATAAGGAAGATTAATTTTTTGGGAATTTTTTTTCTGATAAATTCTTCTTTCTCCGACTAAAAAAAGTCCGAAAAAAATGATGGCTCTAAGTCGATGCTCGAAGCGAAGCCAAATCGTTAGGACTGAAGAGGCATTTTTTGTCCTCCTTGATAGGTATCTAAAAGAAAAAGGTTTTAGTTTTCTTAAAACCACCAGCTCTGCTTGTGGCTATGGAAATTCGCCCGGACCTCAAAGAAATTCCGAAAAAAGGAGGAAATCCCTGACTAAATCTAAGCCTTGGAGAAAAAAAGAATGAAAAAAGCTAAGTGGTTTTTTGAGGCGAAAAAAGAAAATTTTGAATCAGGGGTAACAATGATTCTCGAGGACGCCCAAGGTAAAAGGTCAATTTATTCAACTAACCTAGTCTTGAGGGCCATGAGGGAAGATGACCTTTTTTCATCTTTGAGATCTGAATTTTCCATGACTTACCCTAAATTAAGGGAAGGTCGAAATGAAATTTATCAAGGAGGCTCAAAGGAATGGGATGGCTTTCATCTTCGTCCTTCCAGGCTTGACCAAGCGAGGCGGTCTCTTCATTC
>JAOAFQ010000104.1 GCA_026416195.1 Candidatus Aminicenantota bacterium
CAATGAACTTTTTAATAGAAACATCTCCTCAAGTTTTGTAACCGGCTTCTTTCCTTCTTGTGCTACCAACTGGGTTAACATTACGAGAAACATTATTATACTGATAAAGTAAATAAATCCCCTTTTCATGAAGTTGCCTCCTCTTTATTTTTTCGGTTCTTCAATGAACCGATTTAGCACCCATATTACCCTTCCTCTTATCGGCCAAGGATGATCGCCCTCTTCGTGCTCCTTACAATCTATAACCATCGGGAAGTCCTTGAGTTCTTCAGACTTTCTGTCCTCTTCATTCCGATTGTCGCCGTCAATAATGCAGTATCGGCCCCGGCTGATTTTAATCAAGCGTTTTATGGTAACTGCATTTGTCCGCTCCAGCCAGAAAGCATAAATCTCGCCCTCTCTTGGCTGGACATCTTTTCTGTCGATCCAGATAATCGAGCCAGGCATGATAGTTGGCTTCATGGATATCCCGGCGGTGGGGAAGGCCACGATACGGTCTGGATCGGATTTGTAGCCCCGTGGCAGCCACTTTTTTAGGAAGGGTAGGTAATCGGATGGTGGGATCTCAGAGATTTCGACACCGGGCCCCAAGCTCAGGGGATCAGAAAAGAATTTGATTTGCTCATAGAGCTCAGATGGTTCGGTATACTTTTTTATCTGGCTATAAGGAATTAAAGGTTCTTCTGCCAGAAGTTGGTAAAGAGGAACTTCTAAAGCAGCAGCAATTCTTTCTAAGAAATCTTCATTTAATCTACGGTTTTTATTTAAAATTGCATTTAAATACACATAACTAATATTGGCATGTTTAGCAAATTCCCGAACTGATCGAAAGCCCTTTATCGCGATCATTTTTCGGATATTTTGCCTAATATTCATATCTTATAATAAATATACAATTTGTTTATTTTCAATAGCTAAATAAAAAAATCTACCATTTGTATAAAATATTACTTGACAAATGTATCTACAATTTGTATATATTAATCTGGAGGCTAAAGATGAAAATTGAAACTCTTTCGCAGTTTAAAGAAAAAAGACAACTTACTAATAAACAATTAGCCGAACTGTTCGGAATATCTGAGATATATGTGGCTTTTCTTTTGTCTGGAAAAAGAGTTCCTTCCAAGCGACTCGCTTTAAGGATATCAGAAAGAACCGGGATTCCTGTTCTCAACCTTTTATATCCCCGGGAAGAGGTCCACACATGATACCAGACCTGCTTACCGCCAAGGAAGCCAGGAAAATTCTTCGGCTGGGAAAAAATGCCATATATGATCTTGCCCGGCAGAGAAAGCTTGAATATGTGAAGATTGGCGGGAAAATTCTTTTTCCCAGGGAGGCCATCGAGAAGTTCATCAGACAAAATACAATCCCCGCAGCTCGCAATTATTTTTCAATGAACCGTCTCAGATTCCGGCAATACCCAGGGAGCCGGTCCATTGAGCCAGATCATGAAGAGTTCTCCGAAGGCATAAATCAGGATAGCCCTCATTGTTCATCTCCGATAAAAAAAATAGACCATAGCTTGACCAAAGGCAATCCAAATAAATTGCCTGGTCTGGAATCAGAATCCGAAAGAGGGGAATCATGAATTCCGGATTTGCTAGTTTGTTATACGTCAATTTTGTCATCAAGAAAAAATATCGCATTGATGATGTGGCGAAAGAGATGCGCATCGCCACTGATACGCTTTACCGCTATGTCCGGGGCGAGAACATCATCCCGCCCGACAGGATCATCGACCTGGTAAGAGCTACCGGCGACATCGAGTACTTGGAATTCTTCTGCGATCCCTGCGGTTACGTGCCGGTGCCGCAGGGTCCGGCCAGGCTGACGAAAGAAGAAAGAGAAAAAGAGCAAATTCGCCTTTCCATATTCACCGGCAAAGCGCTCGAGGAAATCGAGAAGGCCTATGAAGACGGAAAGTTGGAGAGATCGGAACTCCAGAAGATCGAAAAGGCTCTTCTCCGGCTTCAGCAGAAGGCTGCGGAGCTCAGGGAAAAAATAAAAAAGGAGGTCGAATTATGAGAGAGAAGATTGATGAAGTCCGAGTCCCGATAGAGGACATCAAGGTTCGGCACTCGCATCTTTATGAAGAGCTGAAGACTCGCGGTGTCGTTGCAACCATTACGCTCTATTCCAAGAGGGCGAATGCTCAGGTTTTTGAATATCTGATCAACAGTCGTCCATTCTATCGGTGTGTCTACGGGAGCAGCGCTCTTTTCGAGCGCTGGCGGGAAACTAAAAGGCAATCGTCCTGAGGGGGAAGCATGCGGGAATATTCTCAGGAAACCATTAATAGAATTCACAATCTTTACAGCATCATTGCCAATAAGCAGTTAGGGAATAGTCCGGAATCGGTTAACATCCGAGTCAACATCATAAGGGAATTGGAGAGGCTTACAAAAGATCAATTTGCCTCGACAACAGAATTTCACTGCAAGATAACCGGAATTCTTATCCAAAGGAATAAGGCCAACCGCGAGATTGCAGATGCGGAATAAAGGCATTTTTTTGAGCAAGGCCAACGGTCGCAGCTGGAAGCGTTTTTGCGCCTACGGGCTTCTAAAGCTGAAATTCGGGCATTCTGCAGGCCAAATTTTCGAATTGCAAAAAAAGGAGGTGAGAATTCAAGAAAAAGGAAAATTGGTTTATCGGTTGGGCTTTCCGGCCCAGGGCTGGGGAAAAATAAAAGGGCCGACTCCACAGGCGAGCCAGCCACACACCACAGATAATTTAGGTTTTTTAATCCTGGCTGTCAAGCGAGTCGGCAAAAGGAGTCTGAAATGACCATTACGAAGGAACTCAAAAAGGTGGAGCCGAAAGATCAGCGGATAGTTTTCAATGCTGAGTTCGGAAAGCTCTACCAGGTCGTGCGCGGCGGCCAGGTGCTGGCCCCCGTCAAGGCCGAGATGACTATTTATGAGAAACTCGGTCACATCTGCAACATCCAGGGAAAATGGGCCATCACTTCCCAGGGATACATCCACCTCAATAAAGTGGCTTCCATCTCAATCGTCACACCGCAAAGCGTGATCGTGGACGGGCGTCCGGTCCCGAACCCGCACATTGAGCGAGACCCGAAAACCAAGGCCATTCTTGCCGTGAATATCAGAAAAATGGGGATCGGTTATTCACCGGCGGGAAATATCGTCGTCCTGGACAAGACTCTATTTTATAACGTTTACACTTATCTGATTCAGTCCATCCAGGCGAAGATGAAGCGGGTCAAATATGATAACGGGAAAAAAACAAACCAGAAAGAATATCCGGACTGCGCGGTCTATGGAATCGCAGCGGAAAAGCCGAATAAGCCGGGATCCTGGCATTTTCTTCCGACAGAAGGGGAAATCGGCATCTGGATCAATCTCGACGATCAGGCCATTATTGATTGCCTTGAGGAGCACACTCAGAGACAGAGATTCGGGGACAGAATAGCCCAGAAGATTGTCGAAAGAAACATCTTGAAAGATCATCCTGCGATTGGCGTGGTCCAGGTCTCTGTCCAGGAAACAAAAGACAAGGGAGCCGTGGCCAGTGTCACGGTTTACGGCCTGTCTCTTATACACATCTGACG
>JAOAFQ010000120.1 GCA_026416195.1 Candidatus Aminicenantota bacterium
CTAAAGGTCGTTTAATTCAAACAACAAAAGGCACTAGACGATGTTTTTGGGAAGATAAAAATTGACAAATTTGAAATTAAGGAATAATAAAGGAATCCCGATACTAAGGCATAAAAAAAAATTTGACAAAGAAGCTATAAAAATTTAGCATTTTAAAAATTAAATAAGTTAAGAAAAGATATCGCAAAACATTCCTTTAGCCTAGATGGAAGGCCAAGTTGAGATTAAAGAGAACCGACTCGCTGTCAATACAATCCTAAACTTTATTGGCCAAATAGCTCCTCTGATATTAGGAGTTGTTACTATCCCGTTTATTATTCGTAACTTAGGCCCTGAAAGATTTGGGCTTTTATCTCTGGCCTGGGTAATATTAGGCTATTTCGCCATTTTTGACCTGGGCTTAGGGCGGGCCACTACCAAATACGTCGCTGATGCGCTAAGCCAAGGGAAAAAAAATCAAGTTCCTTCTCTTGTTTGGACTTCAGCAACCGTGCAAATTGTCTTTGGCCTTGTTGGTTCCTTTGTTTTCATTGGATTTACTCCATTGTTTGTGAATCATTTCTTGAAGATTCCCCAAGAGCTGGCCGGTGAGGCTAAAATTACCTTCTCTTTGTTGGCCTTTGCCATTCCTGTCGTCTTGATTACAGGTTCCTTCAGGGGTAGTTTAGAAGCAGCTCAACGATTTGATTTAGTTAATGCTGTCAATATTCCCTCTCATAGCTTGAATTTTTTGCTTCCCTTGATTGGCTTATGGGTAGGCTTTGATCTTCCAGGGATTATTGTTTTAGTTCTTTTATCAAAGATTGGAGCCCTGATTGCTTTTGTAGGGATAAATTTTCACATAAATCCATTACTAAAAAGGTACTCAGGTTCTTTCTCTCTTTTTCCACGTCTCTTTTCATTTGGGAGCTGGGTTATGGTTTCAGGTATTGTCGGGCCCATTTTAATGTATTTAGACCGATTTTTAATTGGTTCAATTTCGGGGGTGGCTTCAGTTGCTTATTATACCGCTCCCTATGAAATTGTCTCCCGCCTTTGGATTATTCCTACTAGCTTAGTTATGACGCTATTTCCAGCTTTTAGTTCCTTGGAAGGAATAAAAGATAGAAAGAAGCTTGGAAATCTCTTTATATATTCCGTCAAATATATACTCTTAATAATGGGTCCGATTATAATTATTATATTAATCTTTGCCCAAGAAGCAGTCCAGTTATGGCTTGGTCCAGATTTCGCCTTAAAAAGCACAACGGTTCTCCAAATTTTAGCCGCTGGTGTTTTGGTCAATTCGCTTGCTTTTACTCCTTTTTCCCTTCTACAGAGTATTGGTCGACCTGACTTACCAGCTAAGTTTCATCTTCTTGAGCTTCCGATTTATTGTGGACTAGCTTATATATTAATCAGCAAATATGGAATCAAAGGAGCTGCAATTTCATGGACACTTAGGGTAATAATCGATGCTTTCCTTTTATTTATTGCCTCCTTTAAAATTTGCCATTTTCCTATCAATTTATTGAAGACCAGCAAGCTAGTTTTTAATAGTTTTTTTCTTTTATTGCTGGCAATAATTGCCTTTGGGTTGAAAATCTTGACAGAAAATTTTCCTCTGTTAATTCAGCTTATTCTTATTATTGCTCTTTTTAGCCAATTTGCTTGGCTTCTTTATAGAAAGGAAATTCGGGCTTTAATCCAAAAAACAAATATTTAAGGTTATGAAGTTTGAGATAAATTCAAATGAACAGAATAAAAATAAATGAAGGCATTATAGTGGAAGACTCTCTTGAGTGCCTTTTATGTTCAAAAAGAGGAATGCTTCTTTATCAAGATATCCAAGATCGTCTCTTCAAATCTCCTGGATTTTGGTCCTTCAGATATTGCCCTGAATGTGAGCTGGCTTGGTTAAACCCGCGGCCTATAAAAGAAAATGCGATCAAGCTTTATGCCAATTATTATACCCATGAAGCGCTCTTTAATTCAGAAAGAGATTTAGTTAATTTAAGAAAGCGGGCTAAAGCCATCATAAAATGTTTGAAATCATCACGAGGGGGTCATTTGCTGGATGTAGGTTGTGGCAATGGTTGGTTTTTGAAGGTGATGCTTAAGCTTGGTTGGAAAGTAACAGGCGTGGAAAGGGATGAAGAAGCGGTTCGACTGGCCAAAGATATGTTTGGACTCGAGGTTATTCAAGGAACATTGGATGATATAAAATTTCCTCCTGAGCAGTTCGAGGCTATTACCATTAATCATGTTATTGAACACGTTCATGATCCTATTAAACTTTTGGCCGAATGTAGGAGAATACTCAAATCAAATGGTATAATAGTTATTGCGACTCCTAATCTAAAGAGCTTGACAAAATACCTATTTGGCCAATATTGGCGCGGATGGGACGTTCCTCGGCATTTATTTCTTTTTTCGCCTAAATCTTTACGTATCTGCGTCGAACGATCAGAATTGAGGATAAAACAAGTTCGAACATCAGCCCGAGGAGCGCATTGGATGTGGACAACAACTAGGCTTACAAGACGCCTCGGTTTTCTACCTAGCGATTCATCAAATAAGATAAATCTTTGGCTTAAATTAGAAGGATTGATGTTTAAATTAACAGAATCTGGATTATGCTTGTTTATTAAAAACATTGGAGAGGAAATTTTATTGGTTGCGATGAAATGAATAGCCTAATGAAATTTATTAAATCATTTATTAAATCTAGAGAATGAGACCTATAGTTTCAATTATTACTCCTACTTACAATCATGAAAAATATATTGGCCAATGTATCGAGAGTGTTTTAGCTCAAACCTTTCATGACTGGGAAATGATAATAATAGATGATTCTTCAACGGACAAAACGGCATGGATAATTGAAGAGTATGCCAGAAAAGACGAAAGAATTAGATTGGTCAGGCATACTGAAAACTGGGGTATTTATAGACTTGCTGAAACATATAACCAAGCTTTGGAATTATCAAAGGGTAAGTATCTCGCCATTCTTGAAGGAGATGATTTTTGGCCTCCGCAAAAATTAAAAAAGCAATTAAAGGCATTTGAAAACTACAATGTCCATTTTTGTTGGGGGAAAGTGGCCATGGTGGATGAAAGAGGGGAAATTCTGGGTATTATCCCTACGAGAAAGCTTAAAGATAACGTTTCAAGGAATAGGCCTCCAGGTAACATTCTAAAAATATTATTATATAAAGATATTATACCTGCAGTTGGTGTATTAATAAAAAAAGAATCAATCACTTCAATCGGTGGTTTCGTTCAACGGAACTATTTGCCTTTTGTCGATTATCCGACATGGTTATTGCTGAGTTTAATGGGCGAGTTTTACTTTGAGAGAGATATTGTTGGTTATTGGCGAAGGCATGAATCTCAAGCTACTACTATTTTTGGTGAAGAACAAGAGAAAGCTTCGGCTATTTTCGTTTCTGAATTTATTGAGAAGATTCCTCTTTCCATCAAAAATGAGTTAAAATTATCTTTTGAAAAAATTATTAAATTGCAAAAATATAGAGCAGCTTATCCTTATTTTTCACTTGGAAGGATTTATCTTAGCAAGAAACAATGGAAAAAAGCTAGAGAAAATTTTAAAATTGCAATAAGAAAAGGGTCTTTGAGAACTAAATGCCTGTCCACAGGAGGAATAATATTAACCTATTTTAAAATTGCCTTAAGGAAATGATCTGATTTTAGATTAATTTAAGTTTTGGATTAAATTAAATATAACGGGATACCTATGATTAACGTCCTTATTCTTCCTCATGCAATCCCACATAAAAAGTTGAAGGCAAGAACTTTAGAAATTTCGAAAGAACTTTCAAAAGACCAAATCTTTAAAATATTTTACTTAGAAAGAGGCTTAATGAGAGATGACTTGTTATATGGGATTAAAAATGGGTTTAAAAAGAGTATTGTTTATCGCCAAATAGATAAAATTATTTTTATTAGAATTCCTTATATCCCAGCCCTAATTGAGCCTCTATTAACTTATAATAGGGGGATTATAAAAAAAATAATTAAAGATTTAAACATACACCTTATTATAAATAATTTTTCACACTCATTTTCAATATCTCCTTCTAATAAATATGTTTATATTTATGATTACGTAGATGACTATGCAAGTTTTCATAAAAATATATTTATTAAGATATTAATGAATAACTTTATAAAAAAAGAAGTCAAAAAAGCAGATTTTCTGCCAGTTGGAACTACTGCTTTGGGCGAAAGGAGTAAAAGAAAGAAGTGGAAAGCAAGGTATATGTGGTTCATTT
>JAOAFQ010000145.1 GCA_026416195.1 Candidatus Aminicenantota bacterium
CCAAAAAATTTTTAACCCTTTCATTTTATCCCCCTAATCTTTATTTCCTCTCTATTTCCTTGATTTCATAGGTTGAAATATCAAGGAAAACTTCATCGCCCTCGAGCCAATCACTTTTGATTACTTTCCCATCTTTAAAAAAACGGGTTACTTTATACTTATATTTCCCTCCCTTTGCTTCCGGTATATTAAATTCCAAATCAACTTGAGGCTCAGACTCGGGCGTAAAATAAATTGTTTTGAAATCCCTCTGGCGCCTGGCCGTTAATATTTCGACTTCGACCATGATTTTAGCTAGGTCGTTGCTTACTCTATTAACGAAATCAAAACAAAGGAGAGTAAGGTTTCGATAGGTAAAATTAATTTTTTCGGCCAAATTAATCACCCGAAAAAGATCTGGATGGCTTTTCATGGTTATGGGAATTAAAAATGATATTCGTCCAGAGCGAACCCCCTCAATAATTTTTCCCTCAGGTTCAAGCTCATAACCTTTATATTCAAATTCACACTCGACACTTAAACCGGTTGATTTATTCTCTTCAAAAATTTTCCATAATAATTGAGCTGAAACTCGATCTAAGGGTAAAGTGAAATTCTTTCTTGTCCATACAAGTTTCCTTTTAGCGATTATCTCCTTTTCGGCTTTTTCTTCCTCCTTCTCTTTTTGAGAGCTCAAGACTTCATAACTCAATTGACAATCAATTTTTTCAATAGGGACGGGTCGAAAGCTAAATTTTTCTCCTTTAATCCTTCGTAAAATTTCAGAATCATCGGAGAATTCAATGCCCAAGGTTAAAATACCGCCGGCGATTGTCTGGGGTGCTCCAGCTGTCTTTTGCTTTATATAAATATATTTATAGAAAAAAAATTGAGGCTGGCCGAAATTTTGGACGAGAGTAAGACTTGTCGGGACATAATGAATTACGTTTAATTGTTTAACATCAGGATAGACAAGAATTTTGTCGGCTAAAATCTCAGGCTGACTCAGCATTGGCTGAGGAAAGAGAGGTTTAACCATAAGAGAGAAAATTGACAGTAATAGAAAAATCCTTTTCATGAAATATTATTTTTTATAGTAGGCATAAATAAATGGGTCATTGGCTCTTTGCCATCCAGAAGTCGCGGTCGTATTATCCTTAAAAAGCCAGGTTATTTTATACTCATACTCAAGATTTCCAGGTTCATGAAAATAGACATAATTAATATTTAAAGGTTCCCCTTTTCTTAAAACCACCTCTTTTTGAATTTCGCGACCAAAATTTTTGTGACGAAATTGGACCGCTATTCTTATAATGCCATTTTCGGCCATGTTATCTTCGTCAGCTAGAACCTCTATGTATCTATATTTATGAGGGGGAGTTAAAGTAATTACAGGTTGATTGGTTGTTATCCAGTCCAGGGTAAATTCAAATCCACCAATATAACTCCAAATCGGTTTATATTGGTACTCTAACCATTTATCAGTCTTTTCACCTTTCCGACGATATTTCAAAGTTAGGCGATTGCCATTTTGCATGAACTTTGAGCGGTCGAAGATGAGGTCTTCGGTAATCGCTTTCATTCCCTCGATTTCATATTCTTTTTTAAAGGTTATACCGGCGAAATTGAGAAACTGTTGAAAGGTCTCTAAATCTTCGCCATCGAGAATAACATGAATCGTTCTCTCTTCAAAAGTGGGGTCATCTAAATCGACAACCGAGAATAGCCTTGAGTCCTGCCCATATTGTTTATAAAAATTGCCGATGTTTCCGGTTAGGGGAACTTCTCGCTGATCTCTTTTCCTTCGAGTCAAATCAACAGTGTACCGTCCGCTCATTCTCACAGTCTTTAAATAAAGGCCCATATGAGTCTGGCCAAAAAGGCGGCCAAGCCAATTATCCCCCGTTGAGGCCCTGGCTTTACCCAGGTCCTCTGGCTTTACTGGTTTCGCTTCAAACATCATCTGGGTAATGGTGGCATAAGCAGTTTGAAGAAGGTCATCCATTTTTGTATCCTCACCAACGATATCCAGCTTGATGGCCCCTTGCTCTCTTAATTCTGAATAGATTTTTTGAATAGTGGCGCTCGCAAAAAGATTACCCACTTTTCCCTTAAATTCTCGATGGTTATAGACCTTGTCCCAATCAACAGTCAGAAGGGCCCGGTAAGCCGGAGTTAGACCTTGATAGGTCATGACAAATTGGACCGAAACTTCAGAGGTGGGTTGTTTAAATGATTCCATTAAGAGGGTACTACCTTCTTCAGTCAGAGCAATAGAAACAGCCGCTTCTGTACCGGCTAAGATTGGGGCTTTTCCTGTCCCACAAATTTTCCTCGTGAAAATTCCTCCTTCGCCAGCCGAGGCCGAAATGATATGAAATTCACCTTTAGTAAAAACGACAGGACCAATGATTTTCCCCTGTTTATCAATTTTTCTTAGTTCCTGGCGAGCTTCTTCCAACTCTTCTGGCGTCAAGCCGAAAGTGCAAAGGAAATGAAGAATGCCTCCAGTTATCTCTTTACCTGTTCTTACATATTGAATAAAAGAAAATTTTGGGGTGCCATCAGGCCAGCGAGCAATTCTCGGCGAAAGGGGCATGTAATGGTATCCATGAGCGTCAGCATGATCTCGAAAAAGAAGAGCATTTTTGATCTGAAGAGGTTCAACATCGAGCAATATCTCGGCTTCAATTGGAGAAAAAAGGAAAATAGCAGAGATACTTATCAAAAGAAAAGTGCGAAAGGGATTTATTACTGCCATTTTCTTCCCCCTCTATTTTTGAATTATCTTTTTTATTTGAAATGGGCCGATGGTTAAATCGAGGCTTTCAGAGATTCTTTCCCAATCCGAAGATTCAAAGGATTCACCCGTTTTTAGGATGGCCTTTACCTTATATTCAAAATAAAATTCTTCTTCACTCGATAAAGGTAAATAAGCGACCACCAATTCCTTCAACTTTTCTTTATTAAAATCAACGCTGGTTAATAAGGTCTCTTTTCCTTTGGCGCTTAAATAGGGAGAGCGTAAATCAACATGGACTTTCTCCACTTCAATGGGCGGGTCAAAGGCTTGAGAGTCAAAAACACTGGAGAGAATTTCAACATTAATTCTCCTCATTCTCTCGATGTATGAAACCACTTCAATTTTGTCCCAAATTCTATCGAGACAGGATTGGCAATCAAAATCGGGGACAAATTCTAACCAATAACTTCTGAGGTAATTTTTAAAGAAGTTATCTTGGCGAGGGTCAGGGGCCTCTTCAAATTTTTCTGCCACCTCTTTTTGTTTTTCAGCCTTTTTCTCAATCTCTTCCTTAATTAAATCAGTTACCTTTTTTATTATGGAAGTCTTGGGCTTAGAAGAAGACGGAAGGGACGGAAACAGCTTTCTATACTCGGCTAGTAAAAGGCCATCTTTAAAGGAAAATCTCACTTTTATATTTCGTTTTTCTTTCGGCGGAATGATGGTGGCTGGTTGGCATCTAAGGTTCTTATAAAGTTCTTCTGAACTGCCAATTTTGAATCTTAAATTGACCGCCTTAACCTCAATTGGGAAGTCTGTATGATTGGTGACGTTATAAACGGTTAAGATTGAGTTCGGTTCGTCATAAGCATAAGAAATCTCCTCAATTGACGAATATATTCTCCCGGTGAAATACTTAAGACCAATCCTTATGGGGATAGCTCTTTCTTTCTCTCCGGTTTTAATACTCATGGCGGCGGTCAAACCCTCTTTTTCCAGGAGGGGCTTTAATTGAGCTAAGGTTTCTGGGCTCATGGCGATGTTTATGGGCATTTCTCCTTCAAGAGAACCAAAGGTTGGTAACCGAATATCTTCGATATCCCAATCCTCCCAACCTTTCATATCAATGATACTCGCCTCCTCATAAGGAAGGCATTCAAGAGCCGCTGATGGACCTTCGGTCGCTTTTAGCTTTTCTTCCAGCAATTTGACCTCGAAGGGATCAATCTTCGCTTTAAGAGTCAGAGTTGTTCTTATTTTTTGTTGCTGGGTCCAAACCGCACTTATTCGATAATTTCCAGTAGACTCCTCTCTGGCTAAGTTAATTTCTAAAGGTAAAAAATAAAAGGTATTAGCTTTGGTTAAGTTTTTATAAATAACCTTTGATAATGATATCGGTTCATCTACAGCAAGGGTTTTATATTCTTGAATTTGATATTTCGGGGGAGTTACTCCAACTGGAATCAACGGAATTTTTTTTATGAAAATAGGTTTGAATTGGGGAATTGGCGTCGTCTCAGCTATTTTCTTTTTTTGGAGAGAAGCTTTAACTTTTGCTGAAGTTTCAGGGGTGATTTGGGGCATAGGCAACTCCTCCAATAGAGAAGCTTGGGTCCAAACTACCCAATCTTGTCCCGAAGAGGGCCCGGCTTCAACTTGAATTATGATGGTTACAGTTTGATTAGCAAATTGTTCTAAACTGACATCAATGTTATCTAGATGAGCATCGTAAAAGATAGGCTTAGTGGCCACAACAATAGCCGGCCCAACTGAATTAGAAATAACAATTAATTTAAAGGTGACCCCGTCAGTTTTGTCAGCACCTTGCTTAAAGCCTACTTTGGCTATAAATTTTGCTTTCGGTGGAATCCTTATTCCTTCATATATTCCCCTGATTATTCCCCTATTTTTCCATTCAGGGTGAGTCATGAGGCCTTGGGCATAAGTTTGTCCGTCTTCAAGAATAACCTTTTCGAGATAACGAACAAACCCTCTTCTATCCGATTCTTCGCCCCCAAAGGGAAGGAGAAGTTTTCCTTCGACATCCCTCATCCATCTTGCTTGAGGGGCATTTTTTATAAAATCATAACTGTCGACTCCCAACAATTTACTCACCAATGTTAAAAAACATAATAAAAATAAAATTGAATATTTTTCTTTATATTTTTTTAATAGTTTTGATGAAGTCATGATATTCATTCCCCTTCTTAGACAATATTTTTAAGTTTATCCATACATTTGTTAGTCTTTAAGATTGTCTTAGACTTTATTATTAGGGCCTCTCCTTTCCCTCTATGATTGATTTTTATACGAAAATTAAATCTATATTGTCAAGAATTCATCATTCCATTAAGGTATCCATTAAGGTACCACCTTACTTATTTACCTATTTTGTGATTGCCATTTTTTCAAACAAGTCTATTATGTAAAAAAAGGTGAATTGGTAAGGCGGTACCAATTTAGGAAGGCTTTTGTTAAACTTTAAGGCGTAATTAACTTTTTTAAAGGCAAGAAAGAATGAAGAAGAAAGGCTGTTTTTATCTAATTTTTATCGGTTTAATTTTTCTCCTGACCAGCTCGGCGCAACTTAAGAGAGAGGTTCAAGACAAACCTGAGGAAAATTCCTCTATTTATGTTGAAATGTCCAAAATTCTTTCCCGGTTCAATCCAGGAATTAATTATAACCAGCTCCATGCCCTTTATCGGGAACAGGAAAAGGAAAAATCAGTTCCTTTTTCTTATAGTTATCGCTACCTATTGACTCCCAAAACTGATCCCACCGCCTATAAAATTTCTAAATTCAAAGTTTATGCCCTTAATTTACCCCGAAGGATTCTGGTTATTGCCAACGACTCCCTGTATGCTGACCCTAGAGCTCGGACTCGTATTGATCGCTATGTTCAAGATATAAGCCAGGCCTGGGGTTGCTCGGTAATTTTGATCACGGCCGAGGGCGGTAAAGCGGAAGATATTAAAGCTTTAATCCAACAGGAATTTTGGCTCGCCGGGCTAGATGGGGTCGTGCTCCTTGGGAAGCAACCAGCCGCTTGGTTTGAAGTGCCTAATGACCATTACTGGTGGCAAGGAGGATATGGCTATGCTGACTGGACCTGCGACCTGTTTTTAATGGACCTTGACGGATTATGGCAAGACCTGAATGTAAACGGTAAATATGATTCCCATATAAGTGGCCTCGGAGATATTGACGCTGAAGTATTTGTTGGCCGAATCGATCCTTCTACCATGGGCTACTATGGTCATGAGGTTGACCTCTTTTGCCAATACATGGATAAAAACCATAATTATTGGACAGGAAAAGTAAAACCTTATCGTTTAGGTCTCGTTTATTCGGACTATGACTGGAGACAATATAGCACAGCATATTTCCGGCATTTATTTGGCCTTGAAGATTACGATGACCTCAGATGGAAGGAACCACCTAACAACGAAGTCGAAAAATGGGATTATCTAAACAACCGTGTTCCCTGTGTTTTTTATAGCTTCCTTCAGGTCTGGACT
>JAOAFQ010000209.1 GCA_026416195.1 Candidatus Aminicenantota bacterium
GCTCGTCGGCAGCGTCAGATGTGTATAAGAGACAGTTTCTCGCCATTCGGGATGCTGAGCCACAAGGTCAATAGCTTTTAAAGTGGCAGCAGCTATGGGAGTAGGCGCTGGGGTTGCTCCTTTATACACCCCAACAGTTAACCGGACCTTTTCTAAGAAGTCCCGAGTTCCGGGAATAAAGCCACCATAACCCCCGAATGCCTTAGAAAGAGTAGCCCCAAAAAAAAGTCGATCTCCCTTTAGACCGAAATAATCAAAGGTTCCTCGCCCTTTAGGTCCAAGGATGCCCACAGCATGGGCATCATCAAGACAAAGGAGGCCATTATATTCTTCAATCAGTGGCAAATAAGCCTCGACTGGAGCTAAAGAGCCAAAAATAGGAAAAAGACCATCCGTAATAACTAAAGGACGCTCGTTTGCTTTCAATTCGGCTCTTATCTTTTTCTTAAGGTCTTCAGGGTCACGATGACGAAAAGTCAAGACTGGTTTTCGCGCCGAGTAAACCGCATCCCGAATACTAAAATGGGCCAATTCATCCATGTAAATTTTTTCATAGAGATGGCTGAGGCCTTGAACTAAAGTTAAATTGATAAAATAACCTGAGGCTAAATAGATGGCCGCCTCAGTGCCGAAAAAGTCGGCAATTTTCTTTTCTAAAGTTAGAAGAACAGGATTATTTCCAAAACTGATCCTGGAAGTGGCTACATGAACGCCGTATTGACGGAAAGCTTCGATCCCAGCTTTAATAACTTCAGGATGCCCTTGCAGACCAAAATAGCCAGTGCCACCAAAATAAATTAACCGCCGACCATTGATTATAACTTCCGCGCCAGGGGCAGTTTCCATCATTAAAGTAAAATCATATTGATAATAAAAAAATTCTTATTTTCTTTATTAAACTCGGCGGAGTTTCTTTAAAAAAGCAGGATCAACCTCGCAGCCTAGCCCAGGGGTTTCAGGAAGAGTAATTTTGCCGCCATCAAGCTTCATGCCTCCTATAATTGGGTCAACAGTGTGAGAAGTAAAACCATCAAGGTCAGCAAAAATAATATTATGGTTAGCAGCCATTACATGAGCTGCAGCTGTTAAGGCGAGTCGGCTTTCCACCATGCAGCCCAACATGCATCTAATGTTAGCTGCTTCGGCAATATGAGCAATCCTTATCGAATTGGCTAAACCAGCCGCTTTCATGACCTTTATGTTGAAATAATCACACGCGCCAGCCTTAATTAATCTTATGGCATCTACGGGCAAAAATAGAGATTCGTCCGCCATAATAGGAATAGGACTTTCTTCTCTAACCACTCTTAAACCATCAATATCACTTGCCGCAACTGGCTGCTCGCAGAATTCAAGGCGGTATTTTTCTAAGCGACGCAAGGCTTCAATTGCTTGAGGCACAGTCCAACCTTGATTAGCATCAATCCTAATGGTTGGATTTTCTCCGATTGCTTCCCTAATAGCTCTTATTCTAGCTTCATCAAGTTGGGGAGATTGGCCAACTTTGACCTTGATTGTCCTAAAACCTCGGTTAACAAACTCCTTGGCTCGCTTGGCCATAATTTTAGGCTCATCTAAATCGACGGTGATATCTGTTTCTAAATCGGATCGATCACCACCTAAGAACCGATAAAGAGGTAGGCCAGCCACTTTGCCAAGCAAATCATAAAAGGCCATATCGAAGGCAGCTACAATACTTGGGTTAGTCTGCATAAAGGGTTTCATTTCTTTAAGATGACTTTCTAGAGCCAAAGCGTCTCGACCAAGAAGCATCTCCCTAATATGGCGGGCCGCGGTGACATTTGTTTCCTGGGTTTCTCCAGTAATAGGGAGAAAAGGTGAGGCTTCACCCAAACCGATCAATCCAGAATCGGTAATAATTCTTATCAGAACATCACTGGCCGCAGTTACTGTCCCAATAGCGATTCGAAAAGGCTGATTGAGAGGAATATCGAAATAATAAATTTCAATTTCTTTAATCTTCATTCGACCAGATGATTTCTTAATAGCCTCAGTCTGATTGGAAGGGCCTGCTCCAAAGTTCCATTCGGACGATGAAGAAAGAAGAGGAATGGGAATTGTGCCAAGGACAGCAGTTCCCAAGCCGAGAGTTTTTAAAAATTCCTGCCGCGAAATTTTCACCTCGACCTCCTTTTTTAAAAAATATTTTTAATTAATAACTTTTTTCCTCATAAATTCTATTTTTTTCCCCTTGGCCCGAAAATTCTTGTCCCTATTCGAATCAGATTTGCCCCTTCTTCCAGGGCTATCTTATAAGAATTGCTCATGCCCATAGAAAGATAGCGCAATTCACAGTTAGGCAAATTGATTCTTTTTAGTTCTTCAAAGAGAAGTCTTGTTTCGCGGAAATAAGGTCTGGCTTCTTCTGGATCGCCAGTCAATGGCCCCATCGTCATTAAGCCTAATAATTTTAAATGAGGCAATTTAGTTATCTCGGTAGCTAGGTCAATTACCTTTTCTGGCCAAACTCCAAATTTTTGTGGTTCACGGCCTGAATTAACTTCGATTAAAATAGGCATAATCTTTGAAGTTGCCGCTGCTCTTTTTTCAATTTCTAAAGCAAGGTCTAAGGAATCAACTGTTTCTATAAGATCGAAAATTTCTATGGCTTTTTTGACTTTATTTTTCTGGAGGTGGCCAATGAAGTGCCATCGAACGGACCGACCAACAACAGCTTGAGCGATCATGGCTTCCTGGACATAATTTTCTCCGATAATTTTTATGCCGGCTTCAACGGCTTCAAGAATTTTTTCTGGTGGTTGTCCTTTGGCGGCAGCTTCGAGCTCAACTCCTGGTGGCAATTCCGCTAATAAGGCCTTGACGTTTTCTTTAATTGAACTCATGATTAAAAATTATTTCATTAGGGATTAAAATTCAAGACAAAGCTTTCAATTGAAATAATTTTCTATTTCTATTTATCTTTTCAACGAGCCATGGTAAAATTCAGCTTTAAAAAATCTCGAAGAGCTTACTTGTTTAGTTTATGATGAAATCAGAGGTTAATAAATATAAAGCTGACAATTCGGCCGAGATTCCGGATTCAGGATTAGCAGAAATTTTGGTGGTTGGCCCGGGAAAAATGGGCACGGGCTTGAGTTTAGCTTTTGCTCAGAGTGGCTTTTCGGTGCTTCTTGTTGGCCGAAGTCAAGTTTCTTTAGAGAGTGGCTTAAATTTAATTGACGAGAGTTTAAAAGAAGGGATTAATAAAGGAGTTTTTGATGTCGAAGAAGCCCAGAAAATTAGACAAAGGATTTCCCTGAAAAAAAAGGAAAATAATTTTACTTTCCCCGAAGTTAAATCGATCAAATTAGCTTTAGAAGCAATTTCAGAAGATTTTAAGGCCAAAGCTGAAGTTTTAGCTGAACTTGATTCCTCATTGCCCTTATCAACCCCTTTGGCGACAATAACATCATCTTTGGATGCTGAACTCCTTGGTTCAACTTTAGCTCACCCTGAAAAGTTTATCTGGCTCCATTTCTTTTATCCTCCGCAGAAAAACCGAGCGGTTGAAGTGGCTCACCTTTCTCGAACTTCTCTTCAAACCATAGAGATAACCATGGCTATTTTGGGCCAAGCTGGGCGAGAGATTATTCGGTTAAAAAAATATCGTCGGGGTGGTGTGGCTAATATAATTTTAATTAGTCTCATTCTTGAAGCCCTTAGGCTCATTGATGAAGGCTTTGAAGTTTCCCTCGTCGAAGAGGCGAGCCGACTGGCTTTTAATCTTCCGATGGGTTTCCTCTCCCTGTTATCTTGGCTTGACCAAAAACTAGCCCTGACAGTAGCGAGCTCTCTTAGGCCAACTGGCGATTCCAAGGATCCGATTTTTCTAGCTTATGATAATTTTTTTACCTGGCCAGCTCGATTACAAGAATTTGTTAAAAAAGAGGGAGTAAGGGGTCTCGATTCCTTCTTAAAAATTAATCAACCCCATAAGTCAGAGAACTCTTCTCTTAATGCTCTTATTCTAGAGTTAGCTCAACAACGTTTTCTAGCCGTAGCCTTTATGACCTCTTCGGAAGTAGTCGAAGCAGGCTTAATTGACCCAGCTTCCTGCGATCGACTTTGCCAGCTCGCTTTGGGTTGGCCGGAGGGGCCTTTTACTTTGATGAATAGGCTAGGAATCGAAGCTGCGCTTCGACTGGTGACTGAAAGAATGGAGCTTTCCCACCGCCAAGAGATAAATTTTCCAGTCCCTCGAAATCTTATCGAAAAAGCCATGAAAAAGGAACTTTGGCCATTAACCTGAATTGGCCGTCATGCCGGAAAAAACTGAACTTCATATCCGAGAAAAATTAGAGGAAATTGAAAGGCTGATTCTCCATCCTCGAGCTTGTTTAAGCTCAGCCAGTCACGGACGCCTTCGTCCAGAAGAGCCTCATCCCTTAAGAACAGCTTTTCAAAGAGATCGAGATCGAATTATTCATTGTAAATCTTTTCGGCGATTGAAGCACAAAACTCAGGTTTTTCTAGCTCCCTTCGGCGACCATTACCGAACTCGCCTGACTCATACGCTTGAAGTTTCTCAGATTGCTCGGACTATTTCTCGAGCCCTTCGACTTAACGAAGATTTAACTGAGGCTATTGCTCTAGGGCATGATCTTGGTCATACTCCCTTTGGCCATGCCGGTGAGGAAACTTTAGCCAGTTTGTTAAAAGGAGGCTTTACCCATTATGAGCAAAGCTTGCGAGTGGTTGACAAACTAGAGTATGAAGGTAAAGGTCTCAACCTTACTTTTGAAGTTAGAGATGGAATTCTAAAGCATTCGAAAGGCCGAGGCGAGATTCTTTCTAGGCATAAAGCCGATATGCCGATTACCCTGGAGGGTCAAGTGGTTCGAGTGAGTGATATCATTGCTTACGTTAATCACGATATTGACGATGCTCTTAGAGCCGGGGTTATTAAAGAAAAAGATATTCCGATGGATTTGGTTAAGATGCTGGGGCGATGGCCGGCCACCAGGATTGATCGAATGGTCATGGATGTGGTTAAAGAATCTCTTGCTTGTGATCTTGAGAGAATTGCCATGAGCGAATCAATGACTGAAGCTGTCATTAGATTAAGAGATTTCCTTTATGAAAGAGTCTATACCAGTCCTTATGCTCGAGGTGAAATTGAAAAGGCCAAAAAGATATTATTAGAACTTTTTGATATGATTATGAAAAATCCTGAGCCCTATGTGAAACCTTACCCTGAAGAAGATCCTCTGGAAAGGCGAGTGGCTGATTTTATTGCTGGAATGACGGATCACTATGCTTTAAGCCTTTATCGAGGGACTTTACTTAAAGAGCCTCCTTTTTTGCCTTAGATTGAAAAAAGAAAAACCAAAACATATCAGCCCTTTATAAATTTTATTTATCTTCGGCCACTTTTTCCTTTTGCTTTGGTTCTAAATGGATGGTGGCTTCAAGTTTTAACTTTTCTCTTAGATCCCGTTCAGCGCGCGTAGCAATTTCGTGAGCTTCTTCCAGATTCATATCGGCTGGGAGGCGAACATGGACAGTTATTTCTCGATGCTCTCCGTACTCATGAAGGTGAAGATGATGGACTGAGGTCAAACGATCGTCAGTGTTAAGAATAGTTTGTTTTACTTCTCTTTCTAGTTGCTTTGAGGGTGATTCGCCGAGAAGATAACTAACTGAGCGCCGAAAAATGCTGGCCACAGCTAAAAGGATCAAGCCACTGACAGCTATCCCTAAAAGGCCATCAACCCACCAGAATTTCTGGTCGACAAAAGCTCCAAGAACAATTAAAGCTGAAGCGATGGCATCACTGCGATGATGCCAAGCATCAGCCATTAAAGAGGAAGATTTAATTTTTTTCCCAAGCCAAAAGGAGAATAGGGCTAAAGCCTCTTTAAGAATAGCCGAAAAAAGAAAAACGAAAATGGCTAAGGTCGAATAAACAATACCTTGGTGATGGATAAGACGATTAATTGATTCCTGCAAAAACCTAAAGCCAATGACTGCGAGCAGAGTCCCAATTATTACCGAACCAATCGCTTCAAAGCGGCCATGGCCGAAGTGATGACGATCATCGGCTGGTCGGGAAGAAAAGCGAAAGCTGAGAATAACTAAAACTGACGTTAGAGAATCAGAAAGGGTATGCCAAGCATCAGCCACCATAGCGACAGAGCCTAGTTGGCGACCAATCAGAAGCTTGGCTGAAAAAAGTAAAACATTAATAGTGATGGATAGCCAGCCTTCAAAATAACCAGCTCCTCTCCGCGATTTTAAAAATCTCACTTTCTAACTAAATATTAAAATTTTTTTAAGCTATTTGAAAACTCAAATTAAACTCTTTATATCAAGCTATTGCCTTTCATTCAAAATATTTAAATTTACGGCCTTTGGCCGAATTAATTAGCTAAGAAAACTACCAAAAGGGTTTTCACCAGGATAAAGGAGGTTTGCGGGCTGATTAAAATTGATGTCTTCAATACCTAAAACACGGAGGGCAGAAAACAGAGGTCGTCCGATATGTTCAAAAGCTACCGCGGTATGATGGGGGAATTGCTTTTCTAATAAAACATAACGATAAAAGCGTCCCATTTCTTTGATGGCGAAAACGCCGACTCCGCCAAAAGTTTGAGGATCAATATCTAGGACTTCCCCCTCAGCTAAATAGGCTTGGAGCCAATTTTCTGGGGTAGCTTGAAGCCGAAAAAGAGTAATTGGACCTGGTTTAATTCGTCCTTCCAGAGTGCCTCGAGTAATCTCTGGTTCTTTTCCTGCTTCCAATAGCCGGTTCATAATTAATTGATAGCGGAGTTCACCACCCACTAGACAACAAGCTGGAGTATTGCCGCAATGGAAACCCATAAAAAGATCAGTTAGCTTGTAAGAGCCAATTTTTTCCTTTTCTTTCTCATACATATCTAGGGGAACAGTATTATTGATATCTAGGAGGCTGACTGGAAAGTTAGAAGCGCAAGCAGCCAAATATTCACTTAAGGCACCATAAATATCAACCTCACAGGCAACCGGAATTCCTTGGGAGGCTAATCGTGAATTGACGTAACAAGGAACGAAGCCGAAATAATGCTCAAAAGCTGGCCAACATTTATTAGCGAAGACAACATATTGTGCTCGACCTCGATTCATTTCAAAAAAATTAAGGAGGGTCACTTCATATTGGGCCAATTTTTTAAGTAAGCTTGGATCAGGCTTTGTTCCCTTGAGCTCGACTTTCATTTCTTCAACTACTTTATTAATCGCTGGGTCGTCCTTACTTTTTAGAAAAGCATCATAAAGATCAAGCTCTGAATTCTCCATAACTTCAATTCCCAAATCATAAAGTGGTTGCAAGGGAGCGTGACAAGTGAAAAAGTCTTGAGGTCTTGGGCCAAAAGCAATTATTTTTAAATTTCGAATGCCTAAAAGGATGCGAGCGATAGGGATAAATTCTTGAATCATCGAAGCTATTTCTGGTGCTCGGCCAATCGGATACTCAGGTAAATAGACTTTTACTCGCCTTAAGCCGAGATTATAGCAGGCACTCAAGAGTCCACAGTAGGCATCTCCTCGTCCATGAATTAAATCCTGAGAACTTTCTTCAGCGGCGGCGACGAACATAACTGGACCATTAAAATTCTGAGCCAAAAGGGTTTCAGGACCTTCAGGACCGAAATTACCCAGGAAAATTACCAGCGCATTGATGTTAGCTCGCTCTGTTTCTTTTAAGGCTTCAATGACGTGGTCCTCTCTTTCAACAATTGTCGAAATTTCATGAACTCGAATTTTCTGCCGACGACATTCTTTAATGAGCTCAGTTCGTCGTCTCCGGGCAAGTTCTATCGGAAAGCAATTACGGCTAGTAGCAATTAAACCTAAGCGAACCGTAGGTAAATTAGTCATGATTCCCTCCTTTAGTTTGGCCATAATAGGCCTTTTGGCCGTGTCGGCGATAAAAATGCTTAAATAATAACTCTTCGGAAATCGGTTCTTTTCTAGGGGAAAGAAGAAGGGTACCAAAAGCTATCCTAGCTATTTCCTCTACCACTAAAGCATGGTCGACGGCTTTAAAGGCTGATTCACCCCAAGTGAAGACACCGTGACCGGGGAGCAGAATAGCAGGACATGCCATTATTTCCTTTCCTTTTAATTTTTCGACAATAATTTTACCTGTATTTTTTTCATAATTTTCAGCAATTTCTTCAGCCGTTAGATGGCGAGCTAAAGGAATCGGCCCAAAGAAATAGTCAGCATGAGTAGTTCCAAGGCAAGGAATCTCAACCTCAGCTTGAGCGAAGATAGTGGCATAAGTGCTATGAGTATGACAGACGCCACCAACTTCAGGAAAGGCGCGATAAATTTCAAGATGAGTCGGGGTATCAGAAGAGGGTCGCAAATGACTCTCGACTACCTTTCCTTCAAGATCAACCAAAACGATGTCACTAATTTTTAATTCAGAATAAGGAACACCGCTCGGTTTTATAGCTACTATACCTTCTTCTTTGGCAAAGCCACTGGCATTTCCCCAAGTGAGCGGGGCTAACCGATATTCAAAAAGTTTAAGATTAGCTTGCCAAACTTCTTCTCGAAGCTCTTTTAATTTCACTGTTTTTTCCTTTGTTTTTCAGCTAAGCTAATTAGATTTTTCATTACATGAAAAAGGGAGCCGCGCCAACCAGCAGTTCCAAAAGCATCATGGAGTTCTTTGTATAAACGATACAATTCAAGATAAATTTTATGATTTTCTGGATTAGGTTTATAGGTAATAGGTTTATTGGCACAGATTTTTGCTTGGGCCGATTCAAAATCTTTGAAGCCACCCCTTTCTTCCCCAGCGGCTACTGCTCCTGCTATCGCTGCGCCTAAAGCACAAGTCTGAGAAGACCGAGCTATTTTTATTTCTCGACCAAAAACATCAGCATAAATTTGAAGCAAAAGCGGATTCTTCTCTGCAATACCGCCGCAAGTGATCACTTCTTCAATTTTAACCCCATATTCTTCAAAGCGATTAATAATGGTTAGGGCACCAAAAGCCGTTGCCTCAATTAAAGCTCGATAAATTTCTTCTGGTTTTGTTTGAAGAGTTTGGCCAATAAGTAGACCAGTTAATCTTTGATCGACCAAAATGGTCCGATTGCCGTTATTCCAGTCAAGGGCCAAGAGACCGGATTGGCCAGGACGAAGGCGGCTAGCGGCTTCGGTTAAAGCTTCGTGAGATCCAAGCCGCTCCCCCCCAGGCTGGATATAGGTTACGAAC
>JAOAFQ010000085.1 GCA_026416195.1 Candidatus Aminicenantota bacterium
ACCTCGGAATCGCCAAAATTATATTCAAAAAGACCAGCCATAAATAGAGCGACAATACAGGCCAATCCTGAAGCAATCCAAGGCGAACCACCAGAAGATCGACCCGGCCACTTTTTCAGGAGAAGCCAAAAACTCCAGAAAATAAAAATTAGCCAAGCCAGAAGAGTCGCTAACCCTCTTTCGGCTGCAATTTGGAGTAAATTATTATGGAGATGAACATTGAGCTTAGCTTGCTCAGATAAACCGTATTTGGGATGTTGAAAGACGAGTTCGACGGTATCAGGACCACAACCAAAAAGGGGATAATCGCCAATAATTTTTAAGCCAGCTCGATAATATTCGATTCTTTGTCGGCTAGAAGGACTATAAAAATTGAATGTATTAGTTATTCGTTTTTTTACTTCCATTGGACTTAGAAGATAAATTGCTCCTACAAAAAAGGGAACAAAAATTAAAGCTATTGGCCTCCAGAGAACTAAAAGAAGGAGGAGGGCCGACGCCAGACCAAGCCATGCATTTCGGGTGAGGGTGAGGAGAAGGAGGTAACCAGAACCAAAAGCCAAAGCGGCCCAAAGCCAGCGTTTCTTTTCGCGGCAAAACAAAAATTGAGCTCCACAAAAGGCAATGAGGAGCATAAGAAGACCTGCTTCAGTCATATAGTGGCCCATGAAACCACGTAGCCTTAGACCTTTCTGACCAGAAATTAAATAGTTGATCAGAGAATACAAAAAATTAATTATCCCAGAGGCTAAAATTATCTGATTAACCCTTTCCAGGCTGCGGCTTGATGTTAAAGTGGTTACAGTGGCCGGTATTAGAAGAAAAAGGAGCAATTCTCGACAGTCTCTGAAGCTGAGCCCAGGATTGACTGACAAAAGGCTGGCGATTAAAGAAAGGCCAGAATAGATTATGAGGGGCCAAAAAAAGGAAGGGACTTGGAAAGGACGTTCGTGGCGAAACCATAAGAAAAGGCCAAGGACTACATTAAGGCTATAAAATATCTGAGCTAAAGAAATTGAAATTAGATTAAAAAAGAGTCCAGCCAGGAAAGTCCCAAGAAGGAATCGATTGAGGCTTATTTTTTCTCCTTTATTCAGCTTAGAGGCCATTAGCTTTAATTAAGAAATCTATGATAAAACTCTTGGTCCAGGAGAGCAAGATTCAAGAAGGCGAAAAGTAGCTTCAAGGACTTCCTTTGGGCTGATGCTTTGAATACAAGGCCAATTTTTTTCTGGACAGGAGCG
>JAOAFQ010000121.1 GCA_026416195.1 Candidatus Aminicenantota bacterium
TTATAAAGGGGTGGTTAATTTAGTTACGGATGCTGATCGTCGTTCTCAAGAAATGATAATGACAAGATTGACTCGAGCATTCCCTGAGCACGGTTTTTTGGCTGAAGAAGATGGCCACCATTTCAGTGGAAAAAGTGACTATCGCTGGCTCATTGATCCTCTTGATGGGACAACTAATTTTGCTCACTCTTTTCCTATTTTTTGTATTTCTATTGCCTTAGAGAGAGCTGGAGAGGTTTTGATAGGTGTTGTTTATGACCCGATGAGGCAGGAACTCTTTCGTGCCATAAAAGGACAAGGGGCATGGCTAAATAAGCGGAGAATAAGAGTTTCACGAACAAATTCTCTCAATCGGAGTCTTTTAGCTACGGGTTTTCCGTATGACTTGCGAGAGAGTCCTATAAATAACTTGGTTCATTTTGAAAATTTCCTTTTTCGGGCTCAAGCAATCCGCCGTTGTGGAGCGGCTGCCTTAGATTTAGCCTATGTAGCTTGTGGTCGCTTTGATGGCTTTTGGGAGCTTAAGCTTAATCCTTGGGATATTGCTGCCGGTTCCTTGCTAGTGACAGAAGCTGGGGGTCAAGTAAGTGATTTTCGCGGTCAAAAATTTAATTTAACTTCAGGAGAAATTGTCGCTTCCAATGGACTTATCCATTCTTCAATGATAAAGGTAATAGCCTTAGCTTCTTAAGCAAGGTGAAAGAAATGGAGAGGGGTGGAGTTCTATTAGCCCTGAGTTTTATTTTTCTAACTTTTTTTATTCAGGAAACAAGAGTAGTGGTTGCTGTTCCCGCCCAAGTGGCTTGGACTGATACTGGGCTTGAAGTAGAAGAAGGAGAGGCTCTGATTTTTGAGGCTTCAGGAACAATTTCCCTTCAAGCTGGCAATCCAGAAGGTTTTTGTGACCCCGAAGGTCTTGATTTGAAAACTGCTCAACAACCCCTAATCGAAGAAAAGTTAGGGATGCTTATTGGTAAAGTGGCCCGCCTCCTTTCAACTGAAATTGACCCCGAGACCAAAGAAATTAAACGCTTGGAAGAAGAGCGCCTTTTTCCCATTGGTCGGACTCGGGAAATTGAGATGCCTTTAAGTGGTCGTCTTTATCTTGGCATTAATGAGAATGTGGTTGAAGATAATAGCGGTGAATTTCTGGTCGTCATTCGCAAGTTCAGAAAATAGTCCTCATTTGCTTTAACTTTTCCTCAGCCAATTAATTAAAAAAAAATGAGTTGATAAAAATCTTAGATCTAATTTTTTTATTCTTAAGTTGATTCTGCCTGTAGTAATCTCTCGAGAAATTGGGTGTCATACTGGCCGTTTTGGAAATCAACATTGGCTAAAATTCGTAGATGAAGGGGAATGTTAGTTTTTACTCCAGAAATTGTTGTCATTTCTAAGGCTGCTTTGATTTTTCTCAGGACTAATTCCCGGTTAGGGGCAATCGCACAGATTTTTGCAATTAAAGAATCATAATCAGGTGGAATTGACCAACCAGAATAGGCGGCTGAATCAACTCTGATCCCCTCACTTCCAGGCAAAACTAGAAAATCAATTTTTCCAGGTGAGGGAATAAAGGTTTGAGGGTCTTCAGCATTAATCCGGCATTCAATAGCTTGACCACGGGGTTCAAGGTCGTCTGGAAGACTTAATTTTTCACCAGCAGCTATCCTTATTTGTTGCTTAACCAGATCAATGTTATAAATCATTTCGGTAATGGGATGCTCTACTTGAATCCGAGTATTAGCTTCCATAAAATAAAATCTCTTCTTTTCATCAACGAGAAATTCAAAAGTTCCGAGACTTTGATAGCCAATATATTCAGCCGCTTCTCTTACCGCTTTAAGCATTTTGCGCCTTAATCTTTCATCAACAAAAGGCGATGGGGTCTCCTCAATTAATTTTTGATATTTTCTTTGGATTGAACATTCCCTTTCAGCGAGAGCGACAACATTGCCTTTTTTATCTGCGACCACCTGAATTTCAATATGCCTAGCCCTAGGAATGAATTTCTCAATGTAGAGAGAGGGATCGCCGAAGGCGGCTCTAGCTTCATTTTGAGCCACATTGAATAGCTCTTCCAGTTGAGCCATTGATCTTACTATTCTCATTCCTTTACCCCCACCCCCAGCTGCAGCTTTCAGAATGATCGGCAGGCCTATTTTTTGAACGATTTTTCGCGCCTCAGCTAGATCTTCAACTACTTTCTCACTCCCAGGGATGATGGGTAAACCGGCTTTTTTCATTTCTTCCCTAGCTCTTTGTTTATTCCCCATAAGACGGATAATGGAAGCAGGCGGACCGATGAAGGTTAAGCCGGACGACTCACAAATCTCAGCAAAACGAGCATTTTCAGCCAGAAAGCCATATCCAGGATGAATCGCTTCGGCTCCCGTGATCTCAGCAGCACTTAAAATATTGGGGATGTTGAGATAGCTATCTTGAGCGCGACCTGGACCAATACAGATCTTTTCATCAGCATACATTGTATGGAGAGCTAACCGATCACTTTCTGAATAAACAGCTACTGTTTTGATTCCCAGTTCTTTGGCTGCTCGGATAATCCTTAAAGCGATTTCACCGCGATTAGCAATAAGAATCTTAGAGAACATTCCTCAACTTATTGGTTCGAGAGCAAAGAGGCGTTGGCCATATTCAACGGGTTTGCCATTTTCGACATAAATTTCTCGAACAATGCCGTCAATATCTGATTCGATTTCATTCATGAGCTTCATCGCCTCGATAATACAAAGGGTTTGATTTTTTTTGACCACATCGCCAATCTCAACAAAAGGTGGTGAGGTTGGATCAGGAGCTCGATAGAAAGTCCCAACCATAGGGGAGGTAATATAATGAAGATTTTCTTTTGGTTCAGGCTGGGGCTTTTCTTCGGTGACCTGATAGGGCAGTGGCATGCCCACGGAAGAGGCGGCTGAAGGCATCGAAGGTAACTGAGGGGCTGCTTTTATCGGGATTTCCTTGGAAATTTTTATTCTAAATCCCTCAGTCTCCAGTTCAAAATGAGACAGATTTTTCTCTTCGATTAAATTGAGGAGACGGGCAATTTCTTCGAAATCAATTTTTGGTCTCATCTCCCTTTCCGTAATTGATAACTCTTCTCTTTTGGCTGCTTTCATTTCTTTTTACCCTATTTTTTCTGAAGAGTCCTTTATACGTTAGCTATAATGACCAGGAAAGTCAAGACATTTCAGCCCAGAGAAACCTTCTGGCTGAATGGAGGGAATTACCTCCTTTGTTTTTGCTCTTGGTCACCAATAAATAAATCCTTTTTCTGGCCTAATCTCAGGCAGAAATAATGGGCGTAATAATAAAAAACAGGAATAGTGAAAAAAATAAAGAGGGTTGAACTTGTTAAACCTCCCAGGGTCGCCAGGGCCAAACTAGACCAGAGGCGGCGACGGGCAATTTCAGTTTGGATCAGGATTAAGGGAAGAAGGCCAAAAATGGTTGTGCCAGTAGTTAAGAAAATAGGCCGAATTCGGTCGATTGTCCCTTCAATGACAGCCTCCTTGAGAGGTTTACCTAGATCGCGCTTGAGGCGAATATGATTTACTAACAGGATGGAATTGTTGACCACAATCCCAAAAAGAAGGATAAGGCCAATATAAGCTGAAG
The DNA here is from genome assembly GCA_026416195.1 of Candidatus Aminicenantota bacterium. Classification (GTDB taxonomy): domain Bacteria; phylum Acidobacteriota; class Aminicenantia; order Aminicenantales; family CALLJL01; genus CALLJL01. The sequence continues at coordinate 3,634 of JAOAFQ010000121.1, forward strand.
AATCGAAGGGAAAGTTGGCAATGACAAAAGCGAAAAAGACTCCGATGAGAGAAAGGGGGACAATCAGAATAGCCACAAAAGCATCGCGAAAGGATTCAAAGAGAGAGGCTAGGATCATCAAAATTACGGCCAAAGCAGCCACCACCGCCATTTTTATCTGTCCTTTTTCCTCTATGGTCATCTGCCAAGGAAATTCCATCGTGGCTGTAAAACCAGGAGGCAAGATGAGGCTGTTAAAAATTTCTTTTTGGAAGCGCTCAGCCGCCCTTGAAGGTCCACGGTATTCCCAAAGCACAGTCACTTGAAAACGTTGTCGATCGCGATCAATCGATCCTGAAATCGGCCTCTCTTCGACGGCGACTAGATCGTTTAGTCTAAAATGTTCGCCCCGTTCAGAACTTATTAAAGTATCAAGTAAAGCTTTCAGATCGATTCTATCGGCTTCAGGGAAACGAAGGCTAACAGTTAATTCTTTACCGTCTAGACGCCAACGAAGTGGAGCCTGAAATTCACCCCTTAACAGGGATTGGAGGTGAAAGAGGAGGATTTCAGGATTAATTTGGTAACGATAAAGTACCTCGCGATTAATTTTCAGGATATGCTCATAGGTGTCAGCCGTCCACCAACCCCGTTCGCTCGAAATTATTTTTGTTTCTTTGATCCTGGGATTTTGGCGTAAACGTTTTTCGAGGTCAGCGGCTAAATCGCGAAGTTTTTTAAGATTATAACCATAAAATTTTATCCATGATCCATATAAAGTTCCTGGGCCAAAGCTTGAATAATAACCTTGAGGATCAAATCCATAAACACTGATTCCAAGGCCAGCAAAATTTGTCGCCAGCTGAATTAATTCTTCTTTAAGGGCATAAGGACGCCAGGAATGCTCAATTTCAGGCGGGAAGGTGATAATAATATAAGCTTTTTCGGCCGTTACCCTGGAGTTCATTTCAAAGGCATAGTCTTTAGCTAAAACCTTGGCTTCAAATTTCCGGATGACTTCATCCGTCTGGGCAAGGTCAGTTCCAGGAGGCATAGTTACTGAGACGATTAAGCGATCGCGAGCTATCCAACTGAAAAATTCGCCCAGAGTGACCTTTTGACTAAAATAGCGATAGCTGCCCCAAACAAGAAGGCTGATCATAATAATTATTTCGATGGGATGGTTAATGATGAGAGACAAGAAACGAGCATAAAATTGGCGGATTGGTTGCTTTTTAAGCTTTCTTCTTTTAGTAAGAAGCTTTGGGCTGAGGGCTGGAATAAGGCTAAAGGAAACGAACAAAGACACAGCTAGAGCTGAAGATATGATTATGGCTAGTGGCCAATAATAAATTTTTAACCTTCCTTGGAAATAGGGGAAACAAATAAAAACGGCGATGGTGGTTAAAGTAGAAGCTAATACGGCGGAAAAAACCTCTGGCGGACCTTTCAAAGCAGCTTCTTTAGCTTCATAACCTTGTTCGTGGCGACGTAAAATATTTTCAAAGACAACTACCGCGTTATCAACAAAGAGACCAAACCCCAGGGCCAAGGCGCCTAGGGTGAGCATATTTAAGGAGAGCTTAAAAATATAAATAGGAATAAAAGTAATTAGAACGGAGAAAATAACCGAACTCAGAACTAAAAAACAAGGAAGTAAGCGTCTAAGGATAATTAGAGTCAAAAGAAAAATTAAAATTAAGATTAGAATTGCCAGAATGATAAGCTCTTTTAAATTTTTACTTATTTCTTCTGCTTCGTCATAGATTGGGCGGAAGATTAGATTAGCTGGTAAATCTTTTTTTATCTCAACCAGTTTCTTTTTAACCTCTCTGTCTACTTTGAGAGTGTTTGTTCCTTTTTCTTTATGCACAGTAAGGCTCACAGTAGGTAAGCCATTAATTCGATTGTAAGTCCTGATAGGGCTATAAGCGTAAGAAATTCGAGCCACATCTTTAAGATGAAGGGTTATTCCATTTATTTTAGCCACAGGAATATTTTCGAGTTGGGCTAGATTTTCAGCGCCAGCAGCAAGACGGAAAAGAAATTCCTTTTCGCCCCTTTTTATTAATCCGGCCGATAAAGTTCTTGGCCAGGCTTGGAGAGCCTTTAGAAGGTGAAAAGGAGTAAGATTTAAGGTAAAAAGTTTCTCTCGGTCAAGGCTAATTAGAATTTCTTGCTGGGCCCCACCTGATACCTCAACCGTGGCTACGCCTTTAATTGATTCTAATCCATATTCAAGTTTTTCTCGGACCAAATCATAAAGCTCTTGAACCGAGTAGGGACCAGCAATTGTCATTTGCAAATAGGGTTCCGTTCGAAAATCTTCAGGCACATAAGGAACAATTTCAGGCCAGGTAGCCCTTAAAGGTAGTTTTGGTCGTAAACGACTTATTCTTTCTCTAAGAAGTAGCCGGGCTAACTCCATATTGGTCTTGGGATCAAATTCAAGGGTGATAAGGGAAAGTCCGACTGAAGAAGTAGAAGTAATTCGGCGCACACCTCTAATGGTGGCCGCAGCTTCTTCCAAGGGGGAAGTGATTTCAGCTTGAATTATGTCAGGGGGGACATCGGGCCAACTTGTTCTGAGGCTAATCTGGGGGTATTCTTCTTGAGGAGCAAGCTCAATAGGAATGTGAAGAAAGGAATAGAAGCCGATTATGGCTAGGGCGAGCAGGGACATCGTTGTGGCCACAGGCCGTTCAACGGCAAATTTCATCTTTCTCCTTTGCTCCTCCTTTTCTCTATAGCTTCATAAAGGCAAGGAATAAGAATCAAGGTAAGAAAGGTGGAAAAGAAGAGGCCACCGCTAATAGCTATCCCCAAAGGTTTTTCTAAATCTGTGCCACCTCCCATTCCAAGGGAGAGAGGAATTAGACCGAAAATGGTAGACAAGGAGGACATGAGGATTGGACGCAAACGCAAGCGACAACCGTTTATCACAGCTTCATGAAGCTTCAAACCTTGTTTGCGCAGATGATTGATAATATCTATTTCAACGATAGCATTATTGACGACTATACCTACTGAAACTATTATCCCTATTAAGGAGAGAAGATTAATCGTTTGGCCTGTCAAAGCCAGTGCGATTATAGATCCAGCTAAACCCAAGGGGACAGTAAACATAATCAAAAAAGGATGGAGAAGAGACTCAAATTGGGCGGCCATAATCATATAAACTAAGATAATTGATAGGATCAGAGCGATTAAAAGACTGCGGAAAGAAAGCCTCATTTCCTCAGCCTCTTTACCGAAACTGAAGCGGATGTTTTTGCCAGGATTGATCTCGGCGACTAGCCTTTTAATTTCAGGAAAGATTTGAGATGGTCTTCTTCCCTTTAGATTAATCTTGATTTCAATCATTCGTTGTTGATTTTCGCGACGAATTTCGGCCGGGCCACGAATCAATTCATAGGAGACTAAATTACGTAATGGAATTAAACCTGAAGGTGAAGGGAAAGAAAGATTTAGAACATTTTCCACATCTTCTCGAATGACCTCTTCGGCTCGAACGGTTATGTCATATTTTTTGTCGATTTCTTTAAAGGAAGTAGCTACTCTGCCTCTAACTGCTTGAACCAAAAAGTTGCTAATCTTTTCAGGTGAAAGATCATTGGCTTCAATGGCCTCTTTTTTAAGACGGACGAGAAATTCTGGTTTCCCCTCTTCCAAGTCAACTCTAATGGAAGTGATTCCATCAAGTCCTTTGAGCTTTTCGGCCAGGTTTAGGGCTTCCTTTTTCATCAAATCCAAATCGTCGCCATAGATTCGAAGGTCAATTTCTGAAATTCCCGAGCCAAGCCACTGAGCTAAAGTTGATTGTTCTTTTAAAATTGAAAAATTCAATGCGGGTAAAGAAAGCATCCAGGAGCGAATCTGCTGAATTAGTCTTTCCAAATCATTAGCTTTCTTTGTTTGGATGAGGATCTTGGCCGAATTGAGGGAGATTTCTGGTGATAGAGCTTCGAGTCCACCCACTAAACCCGTTTGGGCAAATATTTGGGTAAGATTTGGTTCCTGAAGCAACTTTTGTTCAAGACTCTTAACCACCGAAATGGTCTCTTCAAGGGAATAATCGACAGGAGTTCTAAGTCGTATTTCGGCTGAATTTTGTTTGAGCTGTGGAATTAATTCTCTTGGTAAATTTAGGGCGAGCCAAGCAGTTCCAAGAAAAATAAACCCAGTGATCAGAGTAACTTGGCCTTTGTGAGCCAAACTCCAAGTTAAAGAGCATAAATGAATACCAGCCAATCGATCATATATCTTATTGAAATTTTCAAAAAGAAGCTCAAGAAAAGAGCGGGCAGGTTTAAAAATAAAAATGAAGATTTTTTGCCAGAAACGGAAAAGGAGAGGAAAGAAAAAGGAGAAAAAGGCAAAAATAGTGAAAAGAATAACCGAAGTTAACCAACGAAAAAAAAGAAAAGGGATAAAAGGAGTTTTCCAGCGAGGGAAGGGGGGGAAACGCCAAGTTCTAAGAGTTTCTCGGTCTTTAGAAAGTTCTAATTTCGGAGGTTTTCTGGCCCAGGGTCTTGAGGCCATCATCGGAATTAAAGTTAAAGAGACAAGAAGAGAGGCGAGTAAGGAGAAAGTTACGGTGAGCGCCTGGTCGCGAAAAAGTTGACCAGCCACGCCGTGAATATAAATCACAGGTAGGAAGACAGCAATGGTGGTAAAAATGGAAGCGCTAAGGGCCTTCCCGACTTCATTGGCGCCGACAGCAGCTGCTTCTTGCCAGTCGCGACCGAGATGACGGTGCCGATAAATATTTTCTATTACGACAATAGCACAATCATCAAGCATCCCAATTCCCAAAGCTAGCCCACCAAGAGACATTAAATTAAGAGTTATGGAGCGAATAAAGAGAAGATTAAAGGTGGTGATAACTGAAGTGGCAATGACGGCAAAAATGATTAGAGAAGTCCCGAGCTCCTGCAAGAAAAGATAAAAAATTAGAAAAGCTAGAAGTCCCCCAAAAATAATTTCTTTTTGGACAGCTCTTATTGATTCTTCAATAATTTTAGCTTCTTCAGTAACCACAAATAATTTAATTTCCGGATGTTCTTTTTCAATTTCTTTCATTACCTGGCGAGCCAACTTGGTTACTTTAACGGTATTAGCCCCGGCTTCTTTACGGAGAAGAAGAGCTACTGTTTCTTGGCCATTAAAACTTACTGTTCCTTGTCTATCTTTAAAGGAATCGATAATTCGAGCTACATCTCGAAGCCGGATAATACCTCTATTGGGCGTTATTCGCAAAGGAATACTGGCGATTTCATCGAGATTAGTGAATTGCCCAACCACTCGGAGGGCATATTTAAATTGGCCCTTGCGGATTATTCCTCCTTGAAGGTTGCGATTAAAAGCATCAATTCGCTGAGCTAATTCCTCAATGGTTAAGCCATAAAGGGTCAAAAGACTCGGATTGACTTCGACTTTAATTTCTCTTTCTAGTCCACCAACAACCTCAGCTGAACCGATCCCTTCAATTTGTTCAAGCCGAGGTTTTATCAATTCCTCCGCCAACTCATTGACTTCAAAAAGATTCCCCTGAGTCAAAACCGCTATAATCATTATGGGTTGGCTCTGGGGGTCAACCGTAACAATCGTCGGATTTTCTATTTCTTGGGGCAGAGTTGTTCGGGCAGCATCGAGTTTTTCTCGAGTGTGAAGAAGAGCCATATCCATGTTGGTTCCCCAATTGAATTCTAAACTGAGAAAAGAGAGGCCTTCTTGACTAACTGATTCCACTCGCCTTAGACCTGGAATGCCACTAATGGCTGCTTCTAAGGGAATCGTAACTAGATTTTCGACTTCTTCAGGTGCTGCTCCGGAAAATTGGGTTACCACTGATAGGCGGGGAAAAGCAATATCTGGCAGAAGATCAACGGCTAAATGTTGGAGCGAAACAAAACCGAGGAGAATGACGCCGAGATAAAACATGAGGAGAGTCACAGGGCGGCGGATAGCTATTTGGGATAAGAACATGAAAAAAATTTCCTCGAATATCTTTAGAAATTATTTTCGATCTTTACTCGAGCGTCGTGCGCTAAGGTTAGGTGACCTTCAACAATAACCTTTTCGCCTTCTTTCACCCCATCCAAAATTTCAATAAAAGATTCATTTTCGGCCCCAGTTTCGAGATAACGCCATTTTGCCAGTTCGCCTTCAACTACAAAGACAAGTTTCCGACCACCTCTTATTAAAACTGCCTTTTGGGGGATAAGAAGTCTATCCTTTAGAACAATTGCCGCAATCTCCACTTCGGCATGCATCCCCGGTTTTATTTCTTTTTTGGGATTACTTATGGCGATATGAACTTGACAAGTCTTATCTTCTGGATCAATAAGAGGTGAAACCGCTTCTACCTTTCCTTTATATCTTTGATTAGGATAAGAGACAAATTTGATTTCAACTTCTTGGCCAGGCCGAACTCGACCAATTTCACTTTCGAGAACTCGAGCTACTACCTTGATACTTTCCATATCGACTAAAGTGAAAAGTTCACGGCCAATTTCAATATTTTCTTGGGAGGAGACCCGGATGTTGGTTATAATACCAGCAAAAGGGGCTTTGATTTTGGTTTTTTCAAGCTGAAGCTTAGCTATTTGAACATCAATTTCTGATTGAGTCAAGCCTTTGGCGGCCGCCATGACCTCCTGCTTCATTTCTCCCGATTCGAGAAGAAGGAACTCATATTCTCTTTTGAGCTTATCGTATTGCTCGATGGAAATTAGTCCCTGGCCTAAAAGAGAAGCAGCCTTTTCATAATTTTCTCGAGCTATTCTAAGTTTTTCTTTCATTTCCGGCGAAAGGGGTTTTGAAGGTTCGCTAAAGCGTTGTTCAAGGAAAAGTTCAGAGAGAGTCCGAAGCCTTGTCGCTTCTTTCTGTTGCAGCTGTAGCCGATAAGGGGTATCTTCAATTTCAACCAGAAGCTCATTAGCCTGGACATGTTGTCCTTCACGCACATAAAGCTTTTTGATTATTCCCGAAACTTCAGCTTTGATGGTGATTTTACGTTCAGCTACAGCTTCAGCAGGGGCACTAAGACGAAGACAAAGTTCACCACGTTGAGCTTCAATTACTTTAACCGAAATAGGTTCTTCTTGGACACCTGACGAAAGAATAGAAGTTTGGTTGGGATTGGAAACTACCTCTGATTTTTCGCCTTTCTTACAGGAAATACAGAGAACTAAAGAAAAAATGATTAGAGCTGACCAACGCAAAATTAGAAATTTCCCCTTTTCCACCTTTTCCCTTTATTTTGAAATCATATAATATTACGTTTTGAAGATCAATCTGGCTCAATCAACTTAAATTTTTTCACCTCAGTTAAGCTTTAAAAGGAACTTTCTTACTCCAAAAATTGAAATAAAAAACCCCCTCCCCCGAAGCAGGGGAGGGGGTTATAAAAAGAAGTTTTATTCTTTAGAACTGGAAGCGGATGCCAAAACGAACCACTCTTGGATTGAGGACCTCGTTGGGTTTGCCGGAGGTAGGATCAGGGGGAGTATAGCGGCCATCATT
>JAOAFQ010000141.1 GCA_026416195.1 Candidatus Aminicenantota bacterium
CTATAAAGGAGCAGTCATCTGAAAATTTAAAAAAAATCAAGCAAGTTAGATGCGAGTTTTCGATTGAAAAGGGGCCTCGCTATCGAATTGATAAAATAAAAATTGTGGGCGCAACGGAAGGAAGAGATAAAAAGTTACTTCAAGAGATAAAATCGTGGAGAACAACTGAAGCAAGAGGCGGTTGGCTCTTGATTATCAACCGCCAGTCTGGGCTTGAGGCTATCCAAAACTGGTATGCCAGCCAAGGCTATCTTGAAGCTAAAGCTGATATTGAAATTGAAGTAAGAAGATTTGAGAAAAGAATAAATATCAAATTGTTGATAGAGGAAGGTCGATTAAGCCAGGTCGCAGAAATTATAATTGAGGGAAATGAGTTTTTCAGTTCTCAAGAACTGAAGAAAATTCTTCTCTTAAAGCCTGGTCAACTTTATAATCCAGATTTAGTTCTTAAGGAGCGTAATAGATTACTTGCTTTCTATCGAAGTCATGGTTTTAGAGAAGCAGTAGTCACCTCACGAATAGAAGCTAAAGATGAGGGGCCTGATGTTAGGATTAATTTCCAAATAAAAGAAGGTTTATTACATAAAGTGAGTCAAGTAGACTTTATTAACTTAAAAGAAAGTCGGAAGAAAAAGCTGGCCGAGATTTTCAACCTCAAGCCTGGCGAAACTTTCAGCTCAGAAAAAATTTTTGAGGGACAAAAGGCCTTATATGACACAGGTGATTTTAGCCTAGTTCAGGTGACGATTGAACCTTTGCCTGAGAGGCCGGGTGAAGAGAAAGTCAAGGTGGAGCTTAGTCCTGAACCGGCGCTAAGCGTAGGTTATGGTCTTCGCTACAATAATAAAGAAAAAACTGAATTTACAGCTGGCGCTGATTTTCGCCATTTCTTTGGTTTTGGCCGACATGGTCTTGTCCATTATCTTCAAAACGCTCGCGAACGCGATTTTCGTTTTTCCTTTCTTGACCGAAATTTTTTCGGTCTAAAAATTGAATCCCTTCTTTCCTTTTATCTAACGAGAAGGAAGGAGTCTGGCTTTATCAGCGAAGAAGTTGGCTCTAGCTGGCGATACCAGATAGCTTTGCCTGGAGAAGTTTTTATGTCAACGGTCATCAGGAGAAGTCGAATCCATACCTACGAGATAAATCCTGTTGGTCCATGGCCCTTTGATATAACGTTGAGTCTCACGGAGTTATCGATTCAAACAGTAAGAGATACTCGAGATGATTCCATTGATCCGCATCGCGGTAGCTTCTTTTCTTCCAGTTTGACTTATTCGCCTAAAAAGCTTAAGTCAGAGCTAACTTATTTAAGTTGGTTTGGTCAAGCTTCTTTCTATCAGCCTTTGAGTTCTAACTTAATTTGGGCCTCGAATTTCCGACTTGGTTTAGCCACGGCCTTTGACCAAGTAATGATTCCTTCAAGACGTTTCTATGCTGGTGGTAGTTATTCCATCCGCGGGTTTAAGCAAGATATGGTAGGTCCTTATGACCCTTATCTTAAGCGACCTGAAGGCGGTGAAGCAGTCTTGGTAACCAATCAAGAGCTCCGATGGTCAATAGTTGGTGGTTTGGAAGTTGCCTTTTTTTATGATGTTGGTAATGTTTTTCCAGAAGTAAGTGATTTAAACCTAAAAAAATTGCGCCATGGAGCTGGTTTCGGTTTGAGGTTTCGCTCACCCCTTGGGCTGCTTCGCTTCGATGTCGGCTTTAATCTTAAGCCAAGACCAGGCGAGAGCCGTCATGTTTTCTTCTTTAGCCTTGGCCCAATTTTTTAAAATGAGCTTGAGCGTTTTTAATTTTAAACTTGGTTTAAATGAAATCGTTTAAAAGGGCTTATTTCTCCTTTTTAATGTCAGACTTTCCAATAAGCTGGTGATTTGTTGCTTGCTTGTTATACCACGGCTAAAGATTTTTAGGAAATCTTCTTTAAAGTCTATAAAAAGACCCGCTTCTCTTGATTTAACTTCCCTAATAATCATGATTCTAGCCGAAATAGCTTATCTTTATACACTAAAGGTCGTTTAATTCAAACGACAAAAGGCATTATAAGATGTTTTTGGGAAGATACAAATTGCCAAATTTGTAATTAAGGAATAATAAAGGAATCCCGATACTAAGGCATAAAAAAAATTTGACAAAGAAGTTATAAAAATTTAGCATTTTAAAAATTAAATAAGTTAAGAAAAGATATCGCAAAACATTCCTTTAGCCTAGATG
>JAOAFQ010000168.1 GCA_026416195.1 Candidatus Aminicenantota bacterium
AAAAGGCCGCTAAGGCTTCGAACACTCATTGATCACCTGCTTAAACAAGAAACGGGAAATCTATTCACATTTGGTATTGTTATAATTGATAACGATAAATTCGCATCTGCTAAGTATATCTATGAGAAATACAAATCAGTCAAACATCAGAATCTATCGGGAATAACTTATGATATTGAAGAAAAGCAGAATATTGCCTTGGCAAGAAATAAAGCTATTTTTGGTTCTATAGGGGATTATATAGCCTTTATTGATGATGATGAGTTGCCTGATTCGAATTGGTTGCTCAATCTTTATTATGCCATAAATAAATATAAAGTAGACGGCGTAATGGGTCCTGTTTGTCCATTGTTTGAGTCGCTTCCCCCAGGATGGGTGATGAGAGGAGGCTTTTTTAATAGAAGAAGATTTAAAACAGGGCATGAGATGATCTGGGAAGAATCCAGAACGGGAAATGTTCTTTTAAGGAGGGAGATATTTACAAAAAACCCAATATGGTTTAGAGAAGAATTCGGAAGCGGCGGAGAAGATCGTGACTTCTTCTTCAGAAAAATAAATGAGGGATATAGATTTATTTGGTGTGACGAAGCGGTAGTTTATGAGCATATTCCCAAAATTAGATGGAGTATCATCTTCATGGTAAAGCGAGCTCTCCTGAGAGGCAAAGTATCCGCATATCATTCCCGGTTGAATATGCTTAGATTCATCATTTCTATTGTTGCTTCGGTTACCTATCTCTTCTCACTTCCCTACCTATTTCTTATTTCGCCGATTGCGGGATTAGAATATTTTATGAGATATCTGATATCCTTTTTTGACCATATGGGTAAAGTATTAGCTGTGCTCGGGATAAATCCGATTAAAGAAATATATATCGTATCTCGCTGATATGAAAGATACAGAAATAAATGGAAAAGATCAGATCATAAAATCTACCTTCTTAATGGGGGGGGCATCTGCCTTTAATATAGCTTTTGGCGCCCTAAGACATAAGATAATCGCCATTCTTGTGAGTTCTGAAGGGGTCGGCATTTTAGGGATATATCAGTCACTTTCTAATTTATTAGTTACAATTTTTGGGCTAGGAATCAATGAGAGCGGTGCAAGGCAAATTGCAATAAGCGATTCTATAAATGAACATAAAGTTTCTGAAACTTATCTGTCAATAAAAAGGATTGCGATAGTAACAGGCATCCTCGGTATAACAACAACAATATTATTATCAAAAGGTTTAAGTTTATTTGCATTCAAAAATTCAAAACATTATATAGAAATAATATTTCTTTCTTTTGTTATTTTATTGAGTAATTTGTATGGTGCACAAACGGCCTTGATTCAGGGTAAAAGAAAAATATACTTCTTGGCTAAGATAGGTATTCTCGGGCCTATGTGGGGGACACTTCTTAGCTTGCCCCTGATATATTTATTAAAATTAAGAGCTTTAATTTCATATTTTATCATTATGGCATTTACAAATCTTATTTCCTCATGGTGGTATAGCAGGAAAATTAAGTTAGAACCTATCAAACTGAGTTGGATCAGCTCAATTAGGAATGGCGTTCATTTGGCGGAATTTGGATCTGCGATAATGCTTGGGACATTGCTTGGCTCTGTTTGCTCTTTTCTTATCCAAATTTTAATCGCTAGAGCAATGGGGCTTGAATCAGTTGGAATTTATCAGGCTTCTTCAATTTTTTCAACACTTTATGTTGGTATATTGCTTAGGGCAATGGTAACAGATTTTTATCCCAGGCTATCAGCTGCTTATAACAATAATATAAAACTTTCTAATATAGTTAATGATCAAATAGAAGCAGGTTTATTGTTGGCCCTACCAGGTGTATTATTAACGTTGACCTTTGCTTCATCAATATTGTTAATCTTATATACAAGAGCTTTCTTGCCTGGCATTTTAATATTAAGATGGCAAATTCTGGGAGTGCTTATCCAGGTTATATCATGGCCTTTGGGATATGTTCTAAGGGCCCAGGGAGCCGGTAGGCTATTTCTATTGACTGAAACCATCTATAATTTGAGCTATTTAATTTTTATTGTTGTTGGGATGGAATTTTGGGATCTCGCTGGAATTGGAATTGCATTTTTCATATCCAATCTGATTTATTTATTAATAATTTGTATCATAGTATCTAGGAAATATAAAATAAAATTAAACAAAAATGTCTCCCTCTTATCTTGCTTATCTTTTTCTTTATCAATATTTATTATGGGCGTTTCTTCGCTGATTCCAAATTATAGTATTTTTATTAATATTTTATTAATATTTATTATATCATTTTATTCATATAAAAGGTTAAACCTAAAATTATGGCTAATAAAGCTTGTTAATAAATTCAAATAAAATTGGTTAATAGTAATAATTCAACTGGTTAGTAAAAGTGAGGTGATCTGAACAACTCAATAGTCTACAGGTTTCATCTCCCTTAAGTTACATTCTTTGGCTGAATTTTCCTGTCTGATTGGTTTTTGATAATAGATGCGTATCTATATTATGGTGTGCTCCTGACAGTGTGCTTGGCCTAATGTGCGTGCTAAGCATTATATACCTCCAGCAATCGTTAAGGTCTTTTTTAATAAATTACTGCGTCTCGCCATGAAAATTCTTCCGAAGAGCTACTTTATATAATTAAATCAAGATAATCTCTTGAAGCTATTACCAGATTCTGTTCGACTGTGGTTTCCATGAACCTATATTGATCGACTGAGAGCTTTAGCTGCCACGGACCTAAAAAAAATAAAGTCTGTTCAATTATTATAGGCACTTTGATGATGAGTCCCTCGAAGCTTAAACGGTTCCCTGGCTTTTTATGCAGATAAAATAAAGCATCTAAATTTTGCATTTAATCATTTTGTTGGTAATTTATTACAAATAAATGATAATTAGTTCTTATTTGCAGTTTAGGTACTGTTCGCAATTTGACCATCGTAGGGTCTCTCTTTATTGCTTCATTTAACAACCGGAGCAGCGAATTTTATTACACCTAGTACAATCCCTCACGTTTGATCCAAACATACTCGTTAGCCCCGTATTCTGTGTATTCCGATAAATAAGAGTCCATGAACATTATTTATAAATTAATAGAAGGGAAATTTCCTGCGACCTAGCAGCTTCCGCCTTATTACTTGGTAAGTCCCCTCAAGCAGATTAGTTGGTAGGAGAAATTTACCACCTTTATAAACAATATATGTCTCTCTCTATATATATTCCATAGGCTGTTACCCATCAATTGCTTCATCGTCTGTATTCTGTTCTTTTATCATATGGCATTTATCTAACATTTGTAGTCTTTCCAGGAAATCTTATCTGAAACTAATTTAACAGTGTGTCTAGATCAGAAGTTATTTCCATCATCAGATAAATTAAAACCCTCTCTCTTTATAAGACCAGACAAACTCAATTATATTACATGTAGATAATATGTATAATAAATCGCCCCTCTCACCCGGCTCTTCAAGGCTGCCTATCTACAAGTGGCACCAATTTAAAAACAAAGCACTTTTTATGAACTCTGAGGTACTGACCATCTCCTTAATAATATTTCTATTCAATTGTCTGGACCGATCTATGTATTACTCAGTTTACTAAATAGTTTTTAATAGACAAATCGTATAAGAGTCCTAAAATGTCTTTTAAATCAATTAATATATAAAAGATAAGGAGAGCAGAAGCCATGTTGAGTAGGTGGAAAATTCTCCTAATGATACTTCAGATATATTACGAATTATGAGCACCAATATTAAAGAAAGTGAAAAAAATGCTATTTGGCTTTCTGATCTAAGTAATTTAAAGCTCTTTTTTATAAAATCAAGTATAAAAATTATAAACAACAATAAACCGCATAGCCCTAGATTAAGAATGGTATTCAAATAGCCGTTATGGGCATGGCTTGCGATTTCATTTCGCAAAGCTGTGGTCCAAAAACCTCCGAATCCATGTCCTAATAATAAATTTTGATTCGCATAAGGAATAAGTGAATTCCATATTTCCGTTCTGCCAGTTAGGGTTTCATTTCTATTTAACAATTTGGGTAAAGCTTTGATTGGGATTTTGCCTGAAAAAGGCATTACGATGCCAATGGATATTATAAAAATCGCTATTAACATAAATTTCTTTTCAATGCTAATGCCATATTTAATGGCCATTTTAAGAAAAATAAAAAAGATTAATCCTACTATCAAAGCGAAAAAAGATGTCGCAGAATAGGTTAAAGTTCTTCTCGGGCCCATCATTAGGTAAAAAGCCAGCATGACAAAAAAAACATCAATAAATACAGGAAACTTAGATGGAAGTGTTTTCCAATTTCTCAAGTCCTGGGTGAGCGACCAGCATAAAAAAAGAATAGATAAAGAACATATCATGACCAGCCCGTTTTTCTGGCTGGCTATTCCCTCCCATGAAACTTCTCCTGTCAACTTACGATAAGAACGTCCATATTCAGGGAAATATTTGATTAGCAATATCGATAAAGGAAGAGCTGAATATATAGCTTTCTTTAATGCACTTATGAGCATTTTTATAGGATATTTTTCTGAACATAGTAGCGAGGCAATTATAAAAGCGATTGCTTCTCTGCCCCACCTTCTGAACGAGATTGCTGGGTATTTTGACCAGAGAATGCTAATTAGCATATAAATTAATATCACTGTCGCTTTCCCATTTAATTTAAGTATTGTATATATTGAATATTGTCTTTTTAGTAATATTAGCAAAGATATTATGCCTAAGGCTAATATAAACAATCTATCAGGTAAGCTTCCAGCTTCCACAGTTGTTTTAATATTAAAGAAAGTTCCAAGACCTTTGCTTTCCGAATATAAAATCCAGAGGAAAACAATCCAAACTGCCCCGCTTTGATTTTTAGCCCTCTTATGTTCAATATAGATTACACAAGATATGAACGATAAAACAATAATGAGCGCCAGATAGGGAGGCAAACTCTTAAGGCTCCTTAAATCAAATCCAAACTTAACTTTTCTCTGATGATATTTTTTTTTTATTTTTATGTCAATGCTCTTGCTATTTCAGATTAAGATATGATGCCTGATAAAAGGGGAGAGTATAGAGGCGTTGGGACGGTAGTCTGGAGGTTTAAGCTGGGGTTGACGAAGAAGAGAAGTTTGTCAAGTTATTACAAAAAAATCGGGGTCTGCTCAATTAAGAGTTTTGATAGAATCGTAAAGCAAGTCTCAGTTATAGAAGATCTATATCTACATAACATTAACTTTGCCCTAGTGTGCTGGTATGGGTTCTGAGAGCTATAATATGGACTTATAAAAAGCTGAGAAATGTTTGTTAGGTGATCAATGTGTTTTGAACTAGAGGGAGCCGGGGCTGAAAGTGATATGTGAAAGTTTAAGAAAAGAGGAAGGGAAGAGCTTAATAATCTATCCGGAAGGCCAAAACGCTCACCTCGAGGGATTTCAGCAGGGGTGGGAGCGGTGATTTTAAGCGAGATGAAAGAGTCCGGCAATAATCTAAAGGGGACAACGCGGAAGAAATGCTGTTAGGTGTTTACCCCTTTACCGTCAGTTATGTTCTGAAGCAACATAAGCTTAGTATCAAATACAATTAATCCTGTTGCTGGCAATGGTACGGCTTCTATAATTTTTAAGTACTATATTCTTCATAGCACTTTCAGATTGATCTGAAGGAAATCTGTAGTACCGATGATCTTTAGCAGCAAAACCTGAGTTAGCTATGATACTAAACAATCCGCGCTATCAACATATTTATAGATGCTAATTAAAGCGCTGGGTGCCGGAAACTAAGAGATCAACAAAGAAGAACGATAGTCAACATCAGTTTGGATTGCTAATTTCTGTCGGACAGGTGCCAAAAAATGCCCTTCTAAATCACCCCCAGGGGTGATAGCGAAATACCTCTCTCCCCGACAAATTTATATGGAATTTAACTAAGACTATGAGAGGTGAGTCTATGGCTAAGAGATCAGCCGTATATACCATTCTTATATCTCTTTCTATTTTCATATTATCAATAAATTCTGTCCTATCTGGGCAATCGAACCTTTCTAAGGCAATAAAAAGTCAAACAGGAGCTGGTGACAAAATTAGGGTAACTTTTAGCTATTCTCCTCTGGTGCCGGTCACGGGGGTGCCTGTTCGATTTATATGCAAAACTAATTATACCCCTGATACCTGGCTCTGGGAGTTCGGGGACGGAACCATAAGCTATGAGCCCAGCCCTGCGCATGACTATGCTAACCCTGGCGTTTATAATGTAAATCTGACAGTTTCTTTGAACGGCTCTTTGGCCAGAGCAACCAAGAAGGTTCGTGTCTATGCCTCCAAGACGGCTGCTACTGAGACCAAAACCCAGGAACTTGTGGCTTCCTTTGAATTTTCCCCGGCTACTCCAGAGGTAGGTCTTAATGTCCAGTTTACAGATCAATCAACTGGAGGCCCCACCTCATGGAGCTGGGATTTTGGAGACGGCGCAAAGAGCACGGTTCAGAATCCGCAGCATCAATACAGTAGTCCAGGAACATTTAATGTCACCCTGTCAGTATCAAACGGAACTTCGACCAAAAGCTTGACGAAGGCTATAACTGTAATAGCCGCCTTAAACCCCGGTTTTAATTTCTCTCCAGCCAATCCAGAATCTGGTGAGGCGATTCAATTTCAGGATACCACTGCGGGGAACCCAACCGCCTGGAGCTGGAATTTTGGTGATGGCGCAACCAGCAATCTGCAGAATCCCACCCATTCTTATAATAATTCAGGCACATATAATGTAACTCTACAGGTTTCCAATGGCTATTATACAAAGAGCATTTCGAAAAACGTTACGGTTTTGGTTCCAATTGTCGTTGACTTCAACTACAACCCGGCAGCTCCGGTAGCCGGGCAGGACGTCCAGTTTGTTAATAGCTCTACCGGCTCTATTGCCAGCTATTCATGGAATTTTGGTGATGGCACGACAAGCACACTTAAAGATCCTGTTCACAAATATAATAGCGCAGGCACATATACTGTTACTTTAACTGCATCTAATCCCTGGGGCTCAAAAAGCAAGAGTAAAACTATAACGGTGAATCAATCTTTAAATCCCTCCTTTACTTATTCGCCGGCCTCGCCATATGCGGGTCAGTTAGTACAATTCACAGATACCTCTTCTGGAAGCCCTACTTCTTGGCAGTGGAATTTTGGTGATGGCAGTAGCTCAAATCTTCAGAATCCATCACATGCATATTCAAATGCGGGAAACTATACGGTTACGCTTACAGTGGCCAATAATGCAGAAACCAAAACAACCAACAAAGCTATAACTATAAAACCAGTTGTCCAGGCTGATTTTGCTTACAGCCCAGCTAATCCGGTAGTCGGGAATTCAATCCAGTTTACGGATAAATCGTTAGGAAACATTACCTCCTGGTCCTGGCAGTTCGGAGATGGAGGGACCAGCACCGCAAAGAACCCGACCAAGACTTATTCTGCGGCTGGTTCTTATAACGTTAAACTCACAGTTTCCGATGGAACAACTTCTAATTCAATGACGCAAACAGTTACAGTTGCGTCAGCCATTGTGGCTGATTTTAGCTATAGTCCGTCATCTCCAGTTGTCGGCCAGGAAGTTCAGTTCCTTGACAATTCCCAGGGTTCTCCGACCAGCTGGTCCTGGAATTTT
>JAOAFQ010000124.1 GCA_026416195.1 Candidatus Aminicenantota bacterium
GGCATAGGGAACTTCTTTTTTATACTTCAACACCGTGCCCACATAGTTATTTAAAGCTGAGGCAAAGGGACCCATAATGGCGGCGCTCGAAGGATCAAATTCATAGGTTTCGCCTGCAGCATCAGCCTCTCGGCCCGTAAACCGGCTATCGAGCCGGCCAACAGTTAAACGCTTTTCTCGAAGCAATTCTTTAACAAAGCGATCGTGGCGGATCCGCAAATTAGAATTTTTAATGAAATTGACTGAGAGGCCAGTGAAGGTTGAGATTTTCCTGGCCATAGCTTCTACTTCATCGGACGTTAAAGTATTTCCTTTTAGAAGAATCACTGAATATTCTTCAAGAGCAAATTTTCGGGCTTGCTTAAGAACTTCTTCCAGAGGCCTTTTCTGAAGCTCAGACGGCAACATTTGGTGATACCAAGCGGTGGCAGTGTAATGAGGTAAAAAGATGATGTAAGCCAAATTGTTTCCAGCCGTAAAAGAAAGAGTGCCAAAATCAAGAACACTGGATAGAAGAATTATTCCATTAAGGAAGATTCCATAGGTTCGATTTTGGAGCACTCCTGAAAGCACGGCGGCTCTTGTGGTTCCATAGCTTTCCCCAAGAAGAAATTTGGGCGAAAGCCAACGGTCAAATTTAGTTAAATAAATCCTAATAAATTCAGTAAAAGCGTTGGCATCTTCCTCTACCCCATGAAACTGGCTTCGGTCTTCTCCAGGTAGAGGCCGGCTATAACCCGTTGAAACAGCATCAACAAAGACTAGGTCAGTCACATCAAGGAGCGAATCCTCGCTATCAATGACATCAGCCGGAATTTTTAGAGGATAACCTTCATCAGTTAAGGCCACCTTTTTCGGACCAAGACCTCCGAGATGAAGCCAAACCGTAGAAGAGCCCGGACCACCATTGAAGCAAAACGTAATCGGACGAGTTGATTTATCTTTAATATCATCGCGGGTATAAGCTACAAAGAAAACCGAGGCTCCTGGTTTTTCATCCGTCTTCAGAATGGTTATTTCACCCGCCGTGGCCGTGTAAGGGATTATTCGACCATCTATAGTAATCTGATGCTTGGTAATCGAAAGGGGTTTTTCAGTTGCCCCCGGAGTTTGGAGCTGAGATGGTCCAACTGACTTCGTAGCTGGACGGGGCCCTTGGGATTGGTCTTGACCGGGAGCCGGTTGGGCTACCTGGAATCCAGGGGAAGAACTTATAAAGCCTGTAAATAATAAAAAGAAAAAGAGAATGACTAAAAAAATAGAATGGAAGCTTTTTTCCCTTTTCATCTTTCTCCTCCTTTATGAGGTAATTTTTAAAAAACGAGCCATATTTTAATTAATTAGATTGAAAATTTGAAACTAGCCAATTAAATGGATTATTTGGAATTAGTTCATTTGTGAATCAAGACATAAACAACTTGACACAAAGTTTTGGTCAGATTTATATTTTGTAGGGGGATAATAAGGAGAAAAAATTTTGGCCAGAAAAACCTTTATTTCCAAAAAAAGTGAAAAACTGTTCTCAATTTCGCCGGAGACATCATCAGCTAGCTTCCGCAAGAAAGTCAAAAAATCTTTAGCACCTGGCCGTGGTTCTAACAACCCTGGTTCAAAGAAATTCAAAATGTCTGATTTTGAACAACAGGTGGCGGAGGTTATTGAGTTTTTCCCCGACGCGACTTTTGCTATTAATCGGGACAAACGAGTAATTGCCTGGAATCGCGCCTGTGAGTTACTCACTGGAGTTAAAAAAGAAGCGATTCTTGGCCAAGGAAATTATGCTTATGCTGAGGCCTTTATCGGCGAGAGACGACCGATTTTAATCGATCTTCTTGATCATCCTTCCCCTGAAATTGAAGCCAAGTATCTTTATGTGACGCGGAGTGGCGGAACCATTTATGGTGAATTCTTTTGTCCCCATTTGCGGGATCGCCAGGGTGTTTATCTCTGGGGGATTGCTTCTCCTTTGTTTGATCGCAAGGGCCGCCGCTTGGGAGCCATAGAGGCGGTTCGCGATGTTACCGAAAAGAGACTGGCCGAAAAAGCCCTTCGGGAGAGCGAGAAGAAATACCGGGAACTCGTAGAAAGTGCTAATGTCATCGTTCTACTTTGGACGCCAGAGGGTAGAATCAATTTCCTCAATAAATTTGGTCAAGATTTTTTTGGTTACAGGGAAGATGAGTTAAGGGGAAAGCATGTTATTGGAACAATTGTCCCGGAAAGGGAAAGCACCGGCCGCGATTTGAGAGCACTAATAAGTGGAATATGCCAAAACCCAAAAGCCTTTGAGCAAAATATAAACGAAAACATGCGCCGCAACGGCGAAAGAGTCTGGATCGCCTGGACTAATAAAGTTGTTCAAGATGAGCAAGGCCGAATGACTGAGATTCTAAGCATAGGTCTGGATATAACGGCTCGCAAAAGAGCTGAAGAGGAGTTAATAGCCATAAAAGAAGAGCTTGAACGCCGAGTAGCTGAAAGGACAGCCGAGCTTGCCCGGGCTAAGGAGCGGGCCGAAGCGGCCGATAGGCTTAAATCCGCTTTCTTAGCCACCATGTCTCATGAATTAAGAACCCCGCTTAACTCGATAATCGGCTTCACCGGAATATTGCTCAAAGGTCTGGCCGGGCCTTTAAATGAAGAACAGATCAAGCAGCTCCAAATAATTAAAAATAGCGGCCAGCACCTTTTAGCTTTGATCAATGACGTCTTAGATCTCTCGAAAATCGAGGCCGGCCAAATGGAAATTCATTGCGAACCGTTTGATTTTTCTTCTTCCATTCGCCAGGTTATGGAAGTTGCTAAACCATTGGCCGAAGCGAAGAATCTGTTCCTTGAAGCTGAGATTGACCCAGAAATAGGGGAAATTACGAGCGACCGTCGCCGATTAGAACAAATTCTTTTAAACCTGATAAGTAACGGAATAAAATTCACTGAGAAAGGCGGAGTGCGCCTCGACTGCCGAAAGGCTGAACAGGAAGTGATAATCAGAGTAAGTGACACTGGAATAGGAATTAAGCCAGAGGATTTTGACCGAATATTTCAACCCTTCTCCCAGCTTGATACCGGCCTGACCAGACAATATGAAGGAACAGGTCTTGGACTGACCATTTGCCATCGGCTGGCCCAACTTTTAGGCGGCAAGCTGTCCGTTGAAAGCGAATATGGAAAAGGAAGTACCTTTCAGCTTATTTTACCTCTTCATCCAGAGG
>JAOAFQ010000156.1 GCA_026416195.1 Candidatus Aminicenantota bacterium
ATTCGCTTCCGAAGATGAACAATACGTTTCATTTTCTGGCAACGACAATACTCAACTGATAGAAAAAAATAAAAAGCAAGATGAACGAAGAAGGCAATAAGCCATGAAAAGAACA
This sequence comes from Candidatus Aminicenantota bacterium, assembly GCA_026416195.1. Classification (GTDB taxonomy): domain Bacteria; phylum Acidobacteriota; class Aminicenantia; order Aminicenantales; family CALLJL01; genus CALLJL01. The sequence goes on from JAOAFQ010000156.1 coordinate 116, forward strand.
ACCCATCGTAGTGTCAAGGGCACAAAACTCTATGCGGTGCGCGACGAAAAGGGTCGCTTTGTAGACATTCAGACCTACAAGAGGGCACACGCCGCCGACCTGAGAAAGAAGAGCAAAGCCGAGACCACAGCTAAAGCCAGGAAGACTAAAAAGGCCAAATAAAGTTTCACTGCTTTAAAATTCTCGGCGTTATCTTGAAGAGGCAGTTTTATTCTGCGTACGGCGAGCGGTCGAATAGTCTTTTTCGAGAAATCCTGTCTTCAATTAAGCTCAAAAAGAAGCGGATCGGTCTTCTATCATATTCAGACATCAACTAGAAGTAGCCATAACAAGAAAGGGGGATTCCTTCAATTAGATTAACTTTGCCGATATAAAAGAAGCTGCCAGATATTCTCGTTTCTCGAACTAGTAAGAGTCATCAAGGGTTGTTCAATTAACTCCAAGACTCCAAATTTCGAACAAAAATTGACACGGCCGAAACGAATAATATAAATAAGCTGAACTTTGATATAAAATAATTCATCTAACTTTTATAAAAGGTATAGAAAATCATAGAAGGGAAATGAAAATTGATCTCAATTTTTGAAATATTTTAAGCAAATTTGTAAAAAAACTATTTTATTTCTGATAATTTTTTGAGGATTTCGTTAGCCGTTATTAAATCCGGATCATCTGGGCTGGCCACTTCTTTGACCTTGTTGATATATTCTATAGCTTTCTTTATATCCCCCTTGTTTAGCCAGGCCAGACCCAGCTTTAAATAAGTTTTGGCTCTTTTAGGGTCCGCTTTCAAAGAAATTTCATAATATTTAATAGCTTCATCAGTTTTTCCAGCATTCATCATTATTTCTGCTACATTAAAAGATATAGCCGGATCTGTCTGATCAATATTAATCGAACGCAGAAAATATTCCTGAGCTTGATCAAACTTATCCTGCCTTAAATAAGCATCGCCAATAGCTGCATAAACTTGAGATATGATTCGGACATCTCTCTTATCCTCCGGTTGATTATTCATTTCTTCCAATAGTTTCTGATATTCAGCTATTGCTTTATCATATTCCTTCATCTCCATATAACAATTTCCTATATTCAACCTGATCATAAATAACCGAGGATCACTATTAAGGATTGATTGGTATGCAGTTATGGCTTCCAAATACTGACCTGCATCATAAAGTTTATTCGCATTCTCCAAAGACGCCTTGAGACCTTCTGCTTCTTCCCCTATGGGTGTGCCTGATCCGGGCTTTTTGAGTACAATCTTTAGAACCGGATTCTTACTTACGCCACTGACTGAAATCTGGAAGTTGGTGGGAAGAAATCCCTCTTTCTCCACATTAATGTTCACCTCTCCTTTTCCCAGACCAAAGATTGACCATTGCCCTTTTTTGTTAGAAACAGCTTCAAGTTTATATGTATATTGCAGATACTGAATGATGATTTTAGCACCCTCCACAGGATTTCCGGCTTCATCAATAACCATTCCAGAGAGTCTTCCCTGGCCTCTTCCTTCCTGGGCAATGATCCACTCCGGTTTCCCTACCACTAATAATAAAAAGATTAAAAAAATGATCCTTTTTCTTAACATTATTTTTTATGCCTTATTTTAGATAATTTAATAATTTATTATAACGTTTCATCAATAAAATTGTAAC
>JAOAFQ010000175.1 GCA_026416195.1 Candidatus Aminicenantota bacterium
ATGGCGGAAGCGAAAAGAAGGCTTTCTAATTATTTTCTCTTCTATAATCGGGAGAGGTTGCACTCAGCTCTTGATTATAAGAGGCCTCAAGAAGTTTATTTTTGCAGCTCAAATCATTTAAAAACCGAGACTTGCTTGAGCCTTTGCCCGGCGACATAACAAAGGAAGCCTCTCATGAACAAAAGATAAAGCTATCTGGAAAAATTAAAGCTTCGAGGCAAAGGACAAAATGCACCAAAAATTCCCCCTTTTATTGTCCAAACGATGGGGGGAAGTTCAAAGATAAACATTTCTTTTTGTTGATACGTATTAAATAATTAAAAATCTAAGGGGTGTTTATAATGAAAAGCTGTTTGATTTTAATTTTTTTTTCATTTGATTTTATCTTCAATTGAAGTCCAGTCAATCATAATTGAAGCTAAAAAGACTCCTAATAAAAGAGCTGGGCGAGTAATTCAGCTTCATGAGGAATGGCGAATCAGAGATAATCAGATAGATTTCTATTTTAAGAGTCCTTCCAACCTCAAGGTTAGCCCTGATGGTTCTATCTTTGTTCTCGATGAGAATCAGTTGCTTGAATTTAGTTCTGACGGTAAATTTATCAGGAATTATTTTCGTTCCGGGCAGGGGCCGGGCGAGTTTAGTCGAATTGAAGACTATCTGCCCTTATCTGAGAAAATCGTCATTCATCAACGCTCGCCCAACAAGGTTGTCATTTTTGATCGGCTGGGCAATCTAATCAAAGAATTCAAGCCCCAGGAGACGACAGCTCGGCTTTTAGCCATCTTTCAGGATAAATATCTGATGGCCCAGCACGCCTTTCCCCAAATAGAAAAAATCAAGAAAGAAGAAGGCGAGATTTTGGAGGTCAACTGGAATTTTTGTTTGGTCAGTGAAAACGGAGAGGTCGAGAAAATAGAAGGACTTTACCCAACTCGGTGGTTCTTCAAAAGGCTTCCGACGGCTGTTGTCGCCGACTATATGACCGAAATTATCTGGGCCCTCTTAAAAGGAAGATATCTTCTTTTTACCCACACCGAAGATTATGAGCTTAAAATTTTTGACCTGAGCCAAAAGAAATTGGTCAAATCGATCAAAAGGAAATACAAAAAGGTTAGCTATAAATCTGACAAGCCGAAAGAAGAAAGACCAGGCTTCAAAACCCTCGATGTTCCGCGCTCTTATTTTAATGATATCCAGAAAATTTTAGTTAGAGAAGAAAAAATATTAGTATTTACTTCAACCGTTGACCGGAGAAAAGGTTTTCAGGTCGATGTTTTTGATTCAGAGGGTAGTTATCTTGATATTTTTTATTTTCCCCTCCACCTAAAAATCGGGCTTAGCGAATTGGCCCGTTATCCTTTGAATATTCAGGGAAACACCCTTTTGGTGATCGAAAAGGATGATAGCGGCAATATATTCCTGGTTAAGTATCAAATGCTTCTTTAGTCCAGTTGGGACCGATAAATATCGTTAGCTCCAAATTTATTTTTTTAAATAAAAGAAAAAGAAATAAAATAAAGAAAAGATATGAGGCCAAGATGACTAAAATTAAAGCCGAGTTTATTCTTACTTTTCTGATGATTTGTTTATTTTTCTCTCTTTCGGCCTTGTCTTTTCCCTCTCAACAAGAAGAACTTTCAAAAATAAAAAGACAAATCTCTGAGATTATAGCGAGCTCAGGTGCTGAAGTGGGGTTTTCCTGGCATGATCTGGAAAGTGGCACCCTTCTTGAGATCAATGAGAGAACTGTGATGCATGCCGCCAGTCTAATGAAAGTGCCCGTGATGATTGAAGTTTTTCGGCGAATCGATCGAGGCGAGCTTAAGCTTGACGATATGATTCTGGTCCAAAATAGCTTTACCAGCATAGCCGATGGTAGTCCCTTTTCTCTCAGTCCTGAGGATGATTCCGACCCGGAGTTTTACTCTTTCATCGGCCAGAGACGACCGCTCAAAGAACTTATTGAGCGAATGATTACCGTTAGCAGCAATCTGGCGACCAATATTTTAATTGACTTGGTTAAAGCCGAGCGAGTCATGAAGAGCCTGCAGGAATTCGGGATTAAAAACCTGAAGGTGCTGCGGGGGGTTGAGGATTCCAAGGCCTATGAGAGGGGATTAAATAATACAACTGATGCTCGCGATATGAGAATAGTTCTCGAAACGATAGTTGATGGCCGGGCCGCCTCACCTTCTTCCTGCGCGACCATGATCCAAATTCTTCAAGCCCAAAAATTTCGGTCCGGGATACCAGCTGGTCTTCCACCCGAGGTTAAAGTGGGTAACAAAACAGGTAATATAACCAGAATTGCCCATGATGCAGCCATTGTTTTTCCTCAAGGTAGAAAGCCTTATGTTTTGGTAATTCTGACGCGTGGTTTTGAAAAAGAAGCCGAGGCTGAAAAACTCATGGCTTCCTTATCCCGTTTGATATATGAAAGATTAAATTAGGTAGCGCCTTGAAAGATTAAATTAGGTAGTGCCTTACTTATTTACCTAATTTCTGTACCGATAGCGGGTTATAGCGTTTTATTAAAGCAAGTCAAAATTAGGAAATAAGTAAGGTGGTACCTATTTTGATGATTCTTTGACGCGGCCGACCTCAAAAAGGGGTTCGCCGGTATTGCAAGGCGGTGTATTAATTATATAAAGAAGAATTCCCGTAAATGGCGCCCCCACTTCTTCGAGTAAATTGCCGAAATAATCCTCGATATAACCGACAATCTGGCCGACCTGAACATAATAGCCCATTTTGGCCACAGGATAGAAAAGGCCGTCATGCTTGGAATAAATGACCTCATATTTATCAATCCAGACAGGTTCAGAAAGGAGTTGAGCTTTACCTGGAAGCATCCCGAAATATTTCATTACATTTAAAACACCGTAAACATTGGCTTGAATCATTTCTTCATCAACTCGCCCTAAATAGCCGTATTCAGTGGTAATTGAAGGTTTTCCTCTAAGGATGGCTGTCCAGCTTAGATATCTTGAGTTCTTTAGGTCGCGGGGCCTGGTCGAATCAATAATTATATGTCTTATGCCAAAGGCCAGAGCCATTTGTTTGGAGACTTCATCAATTTTTTCATCGCCACAAGTCATCCAGTAAGTATAAGGAATGAGGGCTTCATTGCCGTCGCCACAGTGCATATCAATGACGGCCTCAGCTCGGTTTATGATTTCTTCAGTTATAATGGCGGCAATTCTCTGGCTTTGCGTCCCCTTTAAGTCGCCGGGAAAGACGCGATTGAGATTTTTCCAATCATAGGGATTGTAATATATCGTTCGTCTTTGAAAGGAAGAGAGATGGGCAATGTGGACAAGGATGAGGGTGCCTGAAAGTTCTTTGGGGTTAATCATCTTTTTTAATCGATAAGAGGCAAGAATTGGCGGATATTCATAGGGATGAATGCCTGAAATAACGGCCAAAACTTTCCCTGGTTTGATTCCATTTATGACCGTTACTGGAATCTGGGTGGCTGGATCCTGACCAGCAGGAACCTCAAGCCAGCTACTTACCATTTTTCCGGGCTCGGCTGACAATGAACCAAGGATAAATGTCTTTTGGCTCTGAGCTGAAAAAGTTACTTCTGCGATAACAACGAAAAAAATAATAAAGAAAATGCCTTTTTTAATTTTAGATTCATTTCCCTTATCCTTAAATCCATCCTTGCCCTTAGCTTTACCCTTGCTCTTTTCTGTCATCTTTGGCCTCCTCAAAAAGTTAGTTAAATTGATCTTTTTTAGGAATAAGCATGGAAATAAACCTTCTTAAAGAAAAATCTGAGCTTAAAGAAAATGAAGTGCCGCCAAGACCGCAAATTGAAAAGAGTCCTTTTATTGAGCCCAAATGGTGAAAAAAAATTTTTAAAAATAAGCGAATTATCAGAATAGTTGGCCGTTATGGGATGATGGACATAATAGGCAAATAATAAAGATAAAATTGATAGAACAAAAATAAAATTAATAAAAATCAAAATAAGAAAAGATGAAAATAAATCGCGGCGAGAAAAAAAGGTGTTCATTCCAAGGGGGTCATAAAATAATCAGCGGCTCTAAAATTGAAGGCCAAGACCAACCCCAGCTTTAAGGCCACCTAGGTCGGCCTCAAGCTCTAAAGGTTTTACCTTGCAGGAACTATATTGGCCAAAAAGATCGAGATAGATGGGACCTATGGTTTTTATCAACAAACCAATCTGGCCAACATAGCCCACATTATTTTTCTTAATTCGGCCAAGAACATTGCTTTCTTCATAACGAAAATAACCGACACCTAAGTGGGTATATGGAGAAATTAAACCAAGACCCAATTCGAGGCTCAAGCCGAAACCTACAGGCATGATTTTAAGAGTGGTTTCTTCCTGTGTGAAAGTCATTTTCCCTTTTTTTGAGAAAGTTTCAGCACTCAGCCAGAGG
>JAOAFQ010000217.1 GCA_026416195.1 Candidatus Aminicenantota bacterium
CTCTTTAAAGCCAACGGCTATTGTCACCCGACCTGATTTCGCCTATGTTCGTCTCCATGGCCGCAATTATCGAGACTGGTTCCGAGAAGAGGCTGGCCGAGATGAAAGATATAATTATCTCTATACGAAAGAAGAGCTGGAAGAATGGGTAGGAAGGATAAAAAAACTGGCTGAAAATACCGAAAAAATATATATAATTACTAATAATCATTTTCGAGGTCAGGCTTTAGCTAATGCTCTTCAACTTCGTAATTTGTTAACAGGTGAAAAACTTGAGATTCCTCCCTTATTGTTGGCCAAATATCCTTTTCTTAGAGAGATCGCTTTGGAAATAAGTTCAAATCAAATTTCCCTTTTCGAAGAGAGAGAAGAAGCTTGGAAAGGAAAAAACAAAAAATGAAGGCAAAAGAAAGGTGGTGGTCCAATAGGTTTTTAAAGTGGCGACATGGTCGCCTTTATCTTAAGGATAGACCAGCCGTGGAAATTGCAGCTGAATATGGAACTCCTCTTTTCGTTTACAGTCTGGATCAAATTAAAGAAAATCTTAAAAAACTCAAGAAAGCTTTCGAGCTATTCAATGTACCCGAACTAATAATTGCTTATGCTATGAAAGCCAATCCTCATCCAGAAATTCTCCGTTGCTTGTTAGCCGAAGACTGCTGGATTGACGCAGTTTCTCCAGGAGAAGTTAGAGAAGCTTTAAAAGCTGGCTTTCCTGGAAAAAAGATAATTTTTACTGGAACTTCCCTTTCCGAGGAAGACCTTAAAGAGGTCATGTTCTATCCCGAAATAATCATTAATATCGATGCTTTGGAGCAACTCGAATTGATGAAAAAAGTCCGGCAGAAGTTTTATCCTGACCAGCAATATCAAGTGGCAATTAGATGGAATCCAGGGATTGGTCGAGGTTTTAATTCTCGAACCACCACCGCTGGCATCCGCTCGCCTAATGGATTCCCAATAAAATTTGGAATTGAAGCAAATCAAGTTATTAAAGTCTTTAAAATAGCTAAACAAGAAGGCTTCATTCCTATTGGTTTGCATCAGCATTTAGGTTCGGGTTGGATCAGCCGAGATTGGCCGATAATTAAAGAAGGTGTTCGGCGAATGATTGATAAAGCGGTGGAATTAATTCAACTTGGCTTTAATCTTGAATTTCTCGATTTCGGAGGTGGAATTTCACCGCGTTATGAAGAGAAACAAAAGCTCTTTCCGTTGGATAAATATGCGGCCTTTATTTTTAAAAAAATAAAAGAAAACCAATTGCCCATTAAGAAAATAATTCTAGAACCTGGTAAGTTCTTAGTAGCTGAGGCTGGGGTACTTTTAACAAAAGTTGTTTATCTCAAAAGGAGCTATGGCCAGATTTTTGTTTGCGTCAACGCCGGCACTTTCAATACTGTGCCGCGACCAGCGATTTATCCCGAAGCTTATCATCATATAATTAACTGCCTCGAAAGAAAAGGCCGGAAAAAAAAGGTGACGATAGCTGGTCATCTCTGCGAAGCCGGAGACATTTTCGGTTATGATCGGCTAATGAGCCTTCCCCAACCTG
>JAOAFQ010000003.1 GCA_026416195.1 Candidatus Aminicenantota bacterium
AGATGTGTATAAGAGACAGGTTATGAGGTTCGTTTCTTTTTAGCCAGAGAATTTTGGAAGCTGTATAGCCCACAGCTAGGTTGAGGCCAGTCAGCTGAATGAATCTCCTTTTTCCGCCGACCGATTCAATAATAAATTCTGTTTCTTGAGCAGTCGAGGTGTCGTTCCAGAGCTTGGCTGCTCTTATAACCTGGCCATTTCGGTCCAAAGGAACAAAGCCGTGTTGTTGACCAGAAAGGCCCAAGGCGACAATGTTTTTTGGCTGAAAGTGTTTATTTTGGCTCGCTTCTTTTAAAGCCATCCCTAAGGAGTCATTGAGCGCCTTAACCCAGGTCGCAGGTTCTTGTTCACTTTCCCCTGGCTTCAGGTTGGGAACAAACTTATGGGGCGCATAGCCTCTTCCAATAGCTCGGCCTCTTTCATCTATTATGATAGACTTTGTGCCCTGAGTTCCCGAATCAAGGCCAACGAAATAAATTTTTTTGGCCATTTGACCTCCCCTAAATTCTCTTTATAGCCCATTTTAAGACCAAAAAAACCTTATTTAAAGACCCAAAAAATTATAAAAGATGGAAAGTCTTCTTCTTTAAAGGAGAATAAGAAAAAAAATTCACCGCCTAAAATAGCCTATATAATATTCATCAATTGAGGCTTTCGAATAGAACCCATCTTTGCCAGACGCGGATTATTCAGGCAAATTTTAGTCTTTGATCAGAGCAGATTTTTTTATCTGGCCTTTGGATCTGGATTAATTGGGTTGTCTTCCTAATAATCGGCTGGGCCTATTCTGTCCTCTATGGAATCAAGCGAGAAAAAGACCAGGAGATAGAGACGTATGCTCAGATGACAAGTAAAAACCTGTCCATAAGCGGCGGAGCTGCCTTTGTTTTACTTGGCCTTATTTTTCCGCTCCTAAAAGTTTATTCGGCTGAGGCCATAAGCGTTCTGGTCACCACTATCGGCGGTGTCCTAATTTTTATGGCTGGAGCAATTTATGAATGGAATTTACTCAAATGGTGTGGATTACTCTGGTGGTTAGGTGCTTTGGCCATGGTTCTGATTCCGGGTGCTTATCGCGGGCTTTGCCTGATTCCCTTAATAATTTTTGGCTATCTCGTTCCAGGGTTTATTTTCAAAACTAAATATAAAAATAATAACCAATTAAATTGAATGACAACCGATAGACTTCCACCCCTCGATCCAATTATTCATTCCCGGGCACGGCAGGCCATTATTTCTGTTCTGATTGGAGTTAAACAGGCGGATTTGAACTTAAGTATTCATCTTTCCAAACTGGAAGAGGCAGGATATATTAGCCTCAAAAAATCTTTTGAAGGCAAAAAGCCACACACTACTTGCTCCCTGACCGAAAAGGGTAAGCAGGCCTTTGTCCCTTATTTGAAAGCCCTCGAAGATTACCTGCCACCACGAAGAAAAGAAAGAAAGAAAGAGTGAAAGGCATAAGCAGACATAAGATTAAAGGCCATCAAGTAAGCCGCAGAGCAGATTATGGACTGTCTCTTATACACATCT
>JAOAFQ010000020.1 GCA_026416195.1 Candidatus Aminicenantota bacterium
AGTCATAGCCATTAGCAAAAAGAATTGTAGTTCTCGGGTCCTTCATGGCTGGCTCAAGCCAAGCAAAATATTTTTTGGCCACGACCACTACTCTTTCATCTATCTCAACCATAAGCGCTTTTTTCACTGGGTGTTTCAACACTTCTCGCACCGCCCCGCCATCGCCACCGCCAATAATCAGGACACTTTCAGGATGGGGATGACAATGCAGGGCTGGCTGAACGAGCATTTCATGATAAAAGAACTCATCAGCTTCAGTTGTCTGGACTAATCCATCAAGAAATAGCACTCGACCGTAGGCTTCGTTTTCAATAACTTCAATTTTCTGGAAAGGAGATGTTTCTCGATGAAGCCACTTTTTTACTTTGAAATAAAGACCGCTGGTCGGAGTTTGTTGTTCCCAGATAATTTTCTGACGCGGACGAATTAGGGTCTTAGATTTTGAAGAACTCATGCTTTCCAGATGAAAGGCTTTTCATCCGTGAGGACATCGCCTTTTTTAAGGCCGAGAAGAAGATAGCGGGGCAAAACAAACAAGGAGGGAAAAAACTGAGGATGAAGATAGCCAAGCCGAGTCAAGCCTCGTTGACGAAAGCGCTGGCTTATTTCATCGTTGCTCAAAGATAAAGGGTCGTATTTTTTGGCCGCTAAAACAAAACCCCAAGGTAAGCTAAAAGAAAAAATAAAGGTCCAATAAGGTCGAACTACTGGGAAAACCTCCGCTAAGGTGCGAGCGCAAGCTGCCATGAAACAATGATAAAAAGGATCAGCACTTCCAGCTTGAAGGACAAAAACCCCATCATCACTTAAAATTTCAGCTACGCGGGTGAAAAATTCACGAGTAAAAAGATAAACCGAAGGTCCACCTTCAAGCGGCTCAGTGAGATCTGAAATGATAACGTCAAAATGGTCGCGGCTCTTTTCGACAAAGCGGCGGGCATCTTGAAAGTAAAGCTTGGAGCGAGAATCATCGAAGGCCCCTTTAGACCATTCTGGAAGATATTGCCGACAGAGATCAACCAATTCCTGATCAATATCGACCATGATCGCTCTTTGAACCATGGGATGCTTCAAGGCTTCGCGAAGGGTAGCTCCCTCGCCGCCGCCTAAAATTAAAATTTTTTTAGGCTCGGGATGAAGGAGCATAGCCGGATGCACCAGACACTCATGAAAAATAAACTCATCAACTTGAGCTGACTGAACTTTCTTGTCTAAAAAAAGCATTTTGCCAAAAACTTTATTGGCAAAAATATGGACAAGCTGGTATTTGGTCTGGCCTTCATAAACAATTTCGTCCATAAAGAAAAGACGAACTAGATCTTCGGTAAAAGGTTCATGAAAATAAGGCCCATCCTTAATCATGCCTTTAATTATATCTTAGCTAAATTATAATTAAAAGAATTGAAATTAAATTAATTTTGAGAGAAAATTCTTGCCTAAAAAAGGACATGGCAAGGATATTTGGAATTGGCATTGACGCCATCGAAACAGCGAGAATTGCTAAACTAATTAATCACAGAAAACAAAGCTTTTCTCTTCGAGTTTTTACTGAAAATGAAATAGCTTATTGTGAAAGCAAGAAAAATAAAGCCCAACATTATGCAGCCCGTTTCGCAGCTAAGGAAGCCTTGATGAAAGCTCTGGGCACAGGAAAGCAACTTGGTCTTAGCTGGCGGGAAATTGAAATCAATCATGACGAACTGGGCAGACCTGGAATCAAACTCTCAGGTCGGGCCCTTGAAATTGCCCAAGAAAAGGGAATTAAGACCATCCATCTCTCTCTAACCCACTTAAAAGAGTTGGCTCTAGCTGTGGTTGTTCTTGAAGCCGTTAAGGATTAAAATCAAAATCTGAGCTAATCTCAGTTAAAAGGTTCTCTTAAGCTAAAAATAAAAGGCTCAATTTTTTAAGGTAATTAAGGTAATAAGGAAAAGTAATTGGAGAAAAATATTTGAGTCCCTCCTTTTCTTTGAGCTAAAATAATTAAATAAAGCTTTTGTTCTTATTTTTTGAGGAGGGATGAAGATGGATGAAATGCAAAAAACGATTCTTGATTATGTTAAACGCGAATACTTGGAGGAGGATCAAGAAATAACGCCTGACACCCCTCTCATCTCTAGTGGCATAGTTGACTCCTTCTCCATGGTTTCGCTCAAGCGGTTTTTAGAAAAAAAATACAACCTGGTTATTCCTGATGACCGAGCTACCCCTCAAGCTTTTGACACAGTCAATAAAATTTGCGAGCTTGTCCGCTCGATTCAAGAAGGCCGATAAATTATTGGCCTCTACAGTAAATTGGTGAAGAGGAGGCTCATCGATGGCCTATAATGAAGCTATAAAAAAAGTTTATCAGCAGGAATTAAATTCCCTTCGGGAAGCTGGTCTATATAAAGAAGAAAGATATATCCATTCGCCTCAGGCTGCGGAAATTGAGGTCGAATTTCCAGCCGGCTCCCCTCTTAGGAAAGTTATTAACTTTTGCTCTAATAATTATCTTGGTCTCTCGAGCCACCCTGAAGTTATCAAGGCCGCCCATGAAGCTCTGGATCGCTGGGGGTTTGGCCTGAGCTCAGTCCGCTTCATCTGCGGAACTCAGGATATCCACCGAGAACTTGAACGTCGGGTAAGCGAATTCCTGGGCACTGAAGACACAATTCTCTTTTCCTCTTGCATGGATGCCAACGCTGGCGTTTTTGAAGCCATCTTGGGTGACCAGGATGTCATGATTGCTGACCGCTTGGTTCACGCTTCGATTATCGATGGCATGCGCCTTTGTAAAGCTCAGCAAGATACTTATAAACATGGCAATATGGAGCACTTGGAGGAAAAATTACAAGAGCACCAGGATAAAAGAATCCGCATGATTATCACTGATGGCGTTTTTTCTATGGATGGTGATACCGCTCGACTTGATGAAATTGTTCGCCTAGCCGAAAAATATAACGCCATGGTTTTTATTGATGATTCCCATGCAACTGGTTACCTTGGGCCAACTGGTCGAGGCACGCATGAACTTTATGGCGTCATGGGCCAAGTTGATATCATCACCACCACCTTCGGTAAGGCTTTAGGCGGAGCTTCAGGT
>JAOAFQ010000053.1 GCA_026416195.1 Candidatus Aminicenantota bacterium
GCCTTACCCTATCATCTTTATATTATGGCTACCCAACACCACGCCATTGTTCAAGTGAGACCTATAGCTTATGGAACAGCCTTAGTTCTTTTAACTCTGGTTTTAGGGATGAATCTTCTAGCCATTTTGGTTCGCTATAAATTACGTCTTCGGAGGCGCTTTTATGGATGGTAAAATCAATCCGCAGGTTAAAATTGAAACTCCGACCTTAAATTTTTTATCTGAGGAGAAAAGGGGTAAAACTATTGAAAAAGCCAAGATTGAAACCAGAAACTTGAACTTTTTTTATGGCTCCAAGCAAGTCTTAAAAAATATTAATCTCCTATGTCCTGAAAAAAAGGTCACAGCCATTATTGGCCCCTCTGGCTGTGGCAAGTCAACTTTTATCCGCTTACTCAATCGAATGAACGACATTATCCCAGCTACTCGGCTTGAGGGTCAAGTGCTGATTGATGGTGAGAATATATATTCGCCAGAAATTGATGTTGTTGATCTGCGGCGGCGAGTCGGGATGGTTTTTCAAAAACCCAATCCCTTTCCTAAATCAATTTTTGAAAATGTGGCTTATGGTCTACGAATTAATGGAGTTAAAAAGAAAGAGGAGATTTATTGGCGAGTAGAAAAAAGCCTTAAGGAGGCAGCCCTCTGGGATGAAGTAAAAGATAGACTTAAAGATAATGCCTTGTGCCTTTCAGGTGGCCAGCAACAGAGGCTTTGTATTGCCCGAGCCCTGGCCGTTGAGCCTGAAATTATTCTTTTTGATGAACCATGTTCAGCTATCGATCCCATTGCCACGGCCAAAATTGAAGAGCTGATTATTAGGTTAAAGCAAAATTACACGGTGATTATTGTGACTCATAACATGCAGCAGGCCGCCCGAGTTTCCGATTTTACAGCCTTTTTGTGGCTAGGAGAGCTGGTTGAGTTTGACCGGACAGAAAAAATCTTTACCAATCCAGCGAATAAATTGACAGAAGACTATATCACTGGACGCTTTGGCTGAAGATTTTAAGTCTATGGGCTCTTTATTTAATTTTATATAAGTTTTTGATGACCAATCGGCTGATGATTCGACCAAGTCGATGATGTGGTCAATGGCTAGGTTGGTCTTAATGGACAAGTTGAATTTATGATAAAATGAACCAAGTAGGTCTAAGAGAATCGTCAAAAAAGATAAGAAAAAATTTAAAAAAGAAAATTAATTTTTGATCTGTCATGGAAAAGAATTTAATCGTCCTAGTTGAAGATGAGACAGCTCTTCATGAGCTTTTGAGGCTTCATTTGGAGAAAGCCGGCTTTCGGTTTAAAGCCTTTGCCGAAGCCAAACCGTTTTTAGATTATCTTGAAAAAAATCGTCCTGAATTGATTATTTTAGATTGGATGCTTCCTGATGCTGACGGTCTTGAGCTTTGCCGCTTTTTGAAAAATAAAGAGGAAACTAGATCGATCCCTATTATCATGTTGACTGCTAAGTCGGATGAAGTTGACCGAATTCTCGGTCTGGAAATGGGCGCTGATGATTATATTAGCAAGCCCTTTTCGGTTCGAGAATTGGTGGCCAGAGTTAAAGCCATTCTACGAAGGTTTAAACCTTCGCCGCCGCCGATTCTTCGAGGTGGACCTATAACCCTTGATCCAGAAAGGCATGAGGTAATGGTCAATGATGAGAAGATTGAGTTAACCCCAGTTGAATTCAATCTGCTTAAAATCCTGTTATCCCGAAAAGGTTGGGTTTTCACTCGCGACCGTTTACTTGATCTGCTTTGGAGTGGGGAAAAATTTGTCACTGATAGGACTATCGATGTTCATATTAGTAATCTACGGGCTAAGTTGGGGAAAGCAGGGGAGTTGATTAAGAACATAAGAGGTATAGGCTATAAGTTTGAAGAAGAATAAAATTAAAATTGGAGGCGAAAGATAAAAAGAAAAATGAATGAGGCCATATGATTCCTTTTTTTTTAAAGAAAAAGAGTAAAAATCTTGAGGCTTGTCAGCCTTACCTCGACCAAGTTGTCAATCTCATTTTGGAGGGACAAGTTGACTTCCGGTTCAAAGTTGAAAAAAAGGGGAAATTACCTTATTGCCAGGAAATTTTTAATCTTCTGTTGGCTAAATTAGAACCTCATTTTTCTTCATCGCTGAGAGAGAGGAAAGCCTTTGAAAATCTCTTTAACCACATGGAAGAAGCCATAGCTTTGATTGATGAGACTGGTCAGATTTTGAAGACCAACTCTCGATTTAACCAACTTTTTGATTTTGAATGGCCAGAGGGAAAATTTGTTTGGCAGATTATTAGATCAAGCGACTTTCAGAAAGTTTATTTTAGTTTTAAGGACCGCAGGGAAAAACAAGAAGCGGAACTGTATCTTCGTGGCCGACCTTTTTTAGTTAAGTTTTTACCTTTGATTAGCAAAGTTAAAGAAGAAGATCAGAGGAAAGAAAAGGAAGAGGTTTTGGCAAAGGAAAGTAAAGACAGGGAAAATAGTCAAAGATTTGCCCTTATTCTTCGAGATATCAGCCCCGAAAAGAATCTGGAATTAATTAAACGTGAGCTTGTAGCTAATATTTCCCATGAGTTAAGAACTCCCTTGACAACCATTAAGGGCTATTTAGAAACACTCGAGGAAGAAGAACTTAAGTCGGAAGCCCGTTATTATGTAGGGATAATTAAAACTAATCTTGACCGGCTTGAAAGAATTGTTAGCGACCTGCTGACTTTGTCTGAATTAGAGAGTCGTTCAACTTTAATTGAACGAGAAAAAGTTGATTTAAAAGAAGTGGCTAATCGGGTAATCGAACAATTTGGAAAGTTGGCTCAGGAAAGAAACCTTTATCTTCGATTAGAAGCTCCGTCACCGCTCCCATTTATCGAAGGTGATTCTTTTCGGCTTGAACAGATGCTTGTTAACTTAGTTGACAATGGCCTTAAATATACAGATAAAGGGGGCGTGACGATTAAATTGGAAGAAAAAGAAAAGGAAATTTTAGTCGCTGTTGAAGATACTGGAATTGGGATCCCACCTGAGCATCTCGATAGAATCTTTGAAAGATTTTATGTGGTGGATCGGTCCCGCTCGCGAAAATTAGGAGGAACTGGTCTTGGGCTGTCCATTGTTAAACATATTGTTTTACTTCATGGCGGCCACATCGAGGTCAAAAGCCGCGAAGGCATTGGAACTTCTTTCTTAGTCTTTCTCCCAAAAACTTGAAAAGGGGACTAATATTTTTTCTTCCTCGACAAGAGTATTACTTTCTCAACGAGAGCTTTTTCTTTATTGAACCAAAGCGATAAAATCTTAGAAATGGGGGTGTTTCTCTGAATAACGGTCTCAAATTGGATAACAGTTTAAAACATAAATAATTTTTTAAAAAAAATATTTTATAATTGATCAGGTTGAGAATTTGATTTTAAGGGGATTCTGAAATAACTACCTTGCATCTAGGAAGAAACATTTTGAGGTTACCTTATCCTAAATATTTCACGAGATAATAAATAATTTTAAGCAGAGCTAAGGAGGAAAAAGGTTTTTGATTTTTGGCCTTAAAGTGGAAATAATATGGTCCTTAAAGGGGAAAAATGTTTGAACCCCTTTTTTAGGAGGCTAAGCATGGCATCAAGAAGAGATTTTATGAAGAAGGTAGCTTTGGGTACGCTGGGCGCTGGGCTTGCTTCGAAAGCGGCCCAAGCCAGCATGATTGGCTTCGCGGGCCAAGAAAAGGAGATCAAAGGCGAATCGGCCAAGCTGCTTATTAAAAATCCGGAGCATCCCAAACCAGCCGATTATGATCGCTTACCCCTTTCTTGGTATAAGGCCACAGTAAAACGGTTGAAGGAGAAAGTTGGCGAGAAGGGGATTAAAGCTATTGTCTTACAGAATTCGTGGAACATAATTTATTTTACGGGCCTTTTTCATACCTCAACTGAAAGACCTTTCTATGCGGTAATACCTGTCGATGAAGATGCCCTTTACTGGTATTCCCCAGGTCTTGATCGGGATTTAGTTACGACCTGGTGGTCTACGGAAAATGAGTATTATTTTGATTTTCTCCATGCAGAAGGTGGTCATCCTGAAAAGGGTCAAATAGTTACGGGGAAAACGGTTGATCTTTTTGAATGGTTGCTAAATGGTCTAAAGAAGCGTGGGTTTGGCGAGAAAGTTATAGGGATTGACCAGGAGCTACCGCCGTCGAAACTGCAAAAAGCCAAGAATGTTTTACCCCAAGCTCGCTTTGAGGATATTTCGGATATCTGCCTCAAGATGAGGATGGTCAAGACACCTGAGGAAATTGCTCTGATTCAGCGAGCCATGAATTATTTCAGCCAAATTCATGCCTTTGCTCGCGATTATATTTTACAAAGAGGAACTGACGCGACAGATTTTGAGGTGGCTGAGGCAGCGCGGCGATACGGAGTCGAATTAATTATGAAAGACATCAAAAGAGATGGCCGACCTCATTCAGCTGTAGGTATAACTGTAGGTATAAGTTGTCGGACTGGAGTGGCTACTGCTTATCCTCATCCCAATCAATTCTTTCATAAAAAAATTGAGCGAGGCGACGCTTTGCAGGTTTCAGGTGTAGTGAGAATTGGTGGCTATGGTGGCGAGCTTTATCGTTACTTTCAAATTGCTCCTTGGGATAAACATCGGGAGAAACTTTGGGAAGTGGTGACTGAATGTGTTCGGATTCAAGAGAGAGAATCACGAGCTGGCCGAACCTGTGCTGAAGTGGCGGCTAAAATTCATCAATATCAAGTGAAAATGGGTGTGTCAAAGTATATTTATCATCGGCCAGCCCATGGCCAGGGGATGGAAGGCCATCAGGCCCCATGGTTGGCATTAGGAGATACAACTGTTCTTGAAGAAGGCATGACCTTCAGCGTCGAGCCTGGGCTCTATGATCCGGAAAATGGTTTTGGCTATAACCCAAGTGATTGCCTCTTGGTGAGCAAGAAAAAAGGTATTCTTATGAGCAGTGTTCCCTACACTAAAGAATGGATGTTCCTCAAGCTCTAACCCCTATACCCCTAATACCCCAAATTGGTACCACCCCAAATATACCCCAAATTGGTACCACCTTACTTATTTCACTAATACCCCAAATTGGTACCACCTTACTTATTTCACTAAATTGGTACCCACAAATTGGTACCATCTTATTTATTTAATTTATTTTAAGGCTTATTTATCATTTTGAAAAAGAGGCTAGATTTTATTGTAAAGAAAATGAGTAAACGATGATGAAAGAAAAATAGGTAAATAAGTAAGGTGGTACCATATTTAGTAGGAGGAGGGGGAGAAAATGGCGTTGAAGAGGAGTTTGAAGGTACCATGGGTTTGGCAACGATGCTGCGGTCGGAAAGCTATGAGAACAATTTTGCCTTTGCCATAATCAGCCTCAACCATTGCCGCCTTGCGACTTAAATGTTGTTCGCCAACAAGCCAGCCACTTTGCAAGATATCTTTATCTGCATAACGGACAATAATTCGATAGCGCTCATTTCGCTCGCTAGGGGAAATTTCCAAAGCTGCATTATTCAGGAAAAAGAGCCAACCTTCTTCTGGCATACCATAAGCTAAGGGATGTCTAGTCTCAAAGGTAGCTCGCAGCGTTGAGCCTGGGCAAAAAAATTCTTTGGAATCAAGATTAGCCAGGCTATTACGCAAATTGAGATTGAACTTCTCAATGGCGAAATTAATGGCTTCGCCTAAACAAACGAGAGTTCCTCCATGATTCACGAATTCTTTTAGTCTTTCGACTCCATCTTTTCCAAGGGCGCTTCGATATTCAGGCGGCCAGTTGCTTAAGCGGCGAGAAGTTTCGGCTCCTTCGCCAGTAATCATGGCGGTTGAATCATTCGGAATAATGAGCAAATCGACTTTTTCAGCTAGCCGACCACCTTTAATGTCGGCCTCCATAATGGTTATGTAAGGCAACCTAAATTTCTCGAAAAGAAGTCTTGTCCAGCCTTCATCCATATTGCCGCCATTATAACGCTGGTAAAGACCAACTCTTGATCTCTTGACTAGATGACGACCATCAGGGGGCCAGCTCTTTAAAGGCAGAAAATCGACGCCAATTTCGTTGGCCACTTGCTCAATCAAAGACTTTGGAGCTTCCCGAATAAGAAAATCACCAGGCCTTAATTCGCCTCTGGCTTTATCAACCCGCCAGATTTCTATTTTTTCTGTCTCTTATACACATCT
>JAOAFQ010000061.1 GCA_026416195.1 Candidatus Aminicenantota bacterium
ATATTGGCCTAAGACCATCAACTTCTTTTCTAAAAAAGGGAGAGTCAATAAAAGTTGAAGTCATAGCCGTAACTCCAGGGGGACAATTAGTTTCTGGACAAAAAATAAATCTCAAGTTAATCCGACGAGAATGGCGCTCTATAAGGCAGGCCAGCCTAAGAGGGCATTGGCGATGGCGGAGTGAACCCCAAGATCTTGAAATTGAGTCATGCCAAATAACCACCGAAACCCAGTCCGTAAAAATTACTTTTAAACCCGAAAAAGCTGGCTTTTATTTCTTCTTGGCCTCGTCCAGAGATAATCGCGGCAATCCCATAACCACCAGCACTTGTTTTTATGTTTCTGGCAATGATTATGTTGCCTGGGAGCAAAAAGAAGACGATACAATCGACCTAGTTCCTAATGCTCCTAGCTACCGACCTGGTGAAATCAGTCAGATTCTCGTTCAGTCTCCTTATGAAAAAGCCAAGGCTTTAATTACGATTGAAAGAGAATTTATCTTAGAGGCCAAAGTTGTCGACCTCGTCGGCACTGCCAGTACTATTGAGATTCCCATAAAGACTGAATATATCCCCAATGTCTTTGTTTCTGTTCTCCTTGTTCAGGGTCGGAAAAATTCGCCTGAAGAGACCGAAGAAAGCAACGATTTAGGCATTCCCTCTTTTAAAATTGGCTATACCATCTTACCGGTTGATCCTGCCGAAAAAAAGTTAGAGGTCAAAATTAATGGTCTTCAATCGGAATATAAGCCAGGAGACAAAGTTAATTTAACCCTTAAAATTGAATCTCTAGGAAATCCTGTAGCCAGAGCTTCCGTAACTTTAGCTTGTGTCGACCTCGGCGTTTTAAATCTTATAGGCTATGAAATACCTGATCTTTTTTCTTTCTTCTATGGTCATCGTCCCCTTTCAGTCAGAACTTCAGAAACAAGGATCCATTTAGTTAATCAGCGCCAACTCGGAGAAAAAGGTGAAGAACCTGGTGGGGGAGGCGAAAAAGCCGTAATGGCCGCTTCCCAAACGATGGCGGAAATTATGCTCCGGAGTGATTTTAGACCAACAGCTTACTGGACTCCTTCTATCATTACTAATGAATCTGGGGAAGCGAACGTCTCCTTTATTCTTCCCGATAACCTCACTACCTTTTTAGTCATGGCTGTGGCTCAGACTAAAGATTCTTGCTTTGGGCGAGGAGAAGCTTCTCTAAGAGTAACCAAAAAACTTATGCTTCAGCCATCTTTACCTCGCTTCTGTCGAGTTGGAGACGAATTTGAGGCAGGCGTGGTTGTTCATAATTTTAGTCAAAACAAAGGGGAAGTTCGGCTTAATTTTGAATGTTCTGGCCTAACTCTATTGGATAAAATCAAAGAGCATCTCTTCCCTCTCCAAGCTGGTGAAAGTCGGGAAATCCTGTTTCGGGTTAAAGCTGAAAAAGCCGGTCAAGCCTCTTTTATTTTTCGGGCTGTTATGGGCCAAGAAAAAGATGGTTTGCAAATAAAAATTCCTATCCACCTTCCTCGGCCTACCGAGACGGTCGCTGTCTTCGGACAATTAGGAGCACAAGAAAAGTCCAAACAAGAAAAAATTATCTTTCCAGATAAAGTTATCCTTGAAGCAAGTTCCTTAAACCTTGAAGCTGCCTCGTCAGCTCTGATTGGTCTTAAAGGTTCTTTTGATAGTTTGCAAAATTATCCTTACAGCTGTCTTGAACAAAAGGTTTCAGCTGTTCTTCCCTATATCTTAGCCAAAAAGCTTATTATTGATTTCAAATTGACTACATTAGGGGAAAAAGAAATTAATGATTTAATTGATCGGCGACTCAAGGAAATCATAGCTTATCAAAAAGAAACTGGGGGATTTGCTGCCTGGCCTGATTTTAATCAAACTTCGCCCTTTCTCACCTGTTATGCGACTTTTGCTTTAATTAAAGCCAAGGAGGCAGGGTTTAAGGTAAATCCAGAAACAATAAACAAAGCAGCTGATTATCTTCTTTCTTATGGGCGCTCTGAATGGAAGCAACTCCGACAACCCTATGGCGAAAGAACCTTCAATTCAATTCAGGCTTATGCACTTTACATCCTCGGTTTACTTAACCGACCTCAAATTGCCCTGATGCAAAAGCTTTACGATAATAAGTCCAATTTATCGCTTTTTGGTCGAGCTTATCTTTTAAAAGCTATCAACCAAAGTCAGACTATGCCTTTGGCTAAAGAAGCCTTGATAAAAGATTTGTTAAATAAAATTAAAGTGACAGCAGGAGAGGCTTATTTTGAAGATGATGAAGGTCTCGATGGCCGATGGATTTTTTCTTCTCCTGGCCGAACGACTGCTTTAATTCTTCAAACTTTAATCGAGACTAAGAGCGATCATCCTTTGCTGGCTGCTGTGACTCGCTGGCTAGTTAATCGACAGATGGCTCTGGCCAAGGGAAGTTTTTCTTCAACTCAGGAAAATTTTTATCTATTCTGGTCCTTAAGCGATTTCTATCGTCTAAAAGAAAGAGAAGTCACTGATTTTAGAGCTCGCTTTTATTTGGCTGGGAAAGTTCTTTTGGAAGAAAAATTTGGCCCATCAATTAAAGAAATTAAGAAGGCCCAATTCAGTTTGAAAGACCTTAAGGAAAAACAAAAATTAAGTCCTGGCCGTGAATATTTTCTTCAAATGGAAAAAGAAGGCCAAGGGAATCTCTATTATGGAATTAAACTTAATTATGCCCCGGCCACATCTTTTCCTCCTAGGGATGAAGGCTTGGCTGTAGCTAAAAGAATTGAATCTCTTGAACGAAATGAAAAAGATGGATCCGCTGGCGAAATCAAAGCTGGTTCTTTGGTAGTCGTCACCTTGGAAATTGCTGTCCCCCAAGAGCTTTTATATGTCGTCATTGACGATCCTTTACCGGCTGGTTTTGAAGCTATTAATCCATCCTTTCGATCTGAAAGTGAAGAAGCTTGGCGTAAATTGGAATCTCTAATTAAAGCTGAACCTTCCAGACCTAGGCCTTGGTGGGCTGGTTTTAACCACATTGAAAGACATAACGATCGAGTCATTCTTTTCGCTGATTCTCTTAGTCCAGGGGTCTATGTCCATCGTTATCTTGCACGAGCTCTTAATTTTGGCACTTATGAACTTCCAGGAACCAAGGCTGAACAGATGTATGCTCCTGAAGTTTTCGGTCGAGGCGCTGAGATGAAAATTAAAATTGTTCGGTAGCTAGTTAGCAATTAATGGCTGGTTAAAATTTTGGAGAGAAAACATTTTTAGGAATTGGTAATGAACACAGTTAAAAGACAAGAAGGTCACAATTTCTTTGAAAGTAACAAAAGGCCACTCTTAAAAGTTCTCTCGTTAAAACCATTAGTTAGAGGTATAGTGATTCTCTTTTTTTCCTCCCTATTCATCTTTTATTTTTCGACTTATCTCCCTTTACCAGCTTCTTTGCTTAGCCCAATGCCTATGATTTCGTTAGAGATTCGTGACCGCCATGGGATTCGATTGAGAGAAGTCCTTTCAGATATTGGTGGTCGCTGTCGGTGGCTAAAACTTGAAAATATTTCGCCCTATCTTATTAAAGCAACAATTGCAGCTGAAGATAAATATTTCTTTTTTCATCCAGGAATTAATATTCTTTCGCTGGCTAGAGCCACTTACCAGAATATTTCAAAAGGACAGATTGTCTCAGGAGGATCAACTATTTCTCAGCAACTTGCCCGAAATCTTCTTCGCCGCCGCCGACATCTTCTAACTAAGCTCGAGGAAACTTGGCTGGCTCTGAGATTAGAACACTACCATTCAAAAGAACAAATTCTCGAACAATACTTAAATCGAATTTACTATGGAAATCAAGCTTATGGAGCCGAGGCTGCCTCTCAACTTTATTTTGGAAAATCCTGCTCGGAGTTAACTCTGGCTGAAGCCTCGTTTTTGGCCATTTTACCTCGTTCTCCTAAATTATTTGATCCTTATCGATTACCCCAGAATTCTAAGGCAATCAAAAACGCTCAGGCCATTATTCTTAAAAGATTAAGCGAGCTTGGCTTCTGTCAACAAGAAGAAGCCAAAAAAGCTCTTGAGGAAAATGTAAAAATAATTCCGGCTGATCGAGCCTTTCGAGCCCCCCATTTTTGTAATTGGATCTTAAGTCAAATACCACCCGACCTAAAACCTAAATTGAGCGTTATCCAAACTACCCTTGATTACAATCTTCAGGCTAAAATCGAAGCTCTCTTACGGCAACACATTCATTCTCTTAGTCCCCGAAGAATTTCTAACGGGGCAGTTATTGTTCTTGATAATCAAACAGCTGAAGTTCTCGTTATGATCGGCTCAAAGGATTTTTTTGACGAAAAAGAAGGCCAGATTAACGGTGCCCTTGCCCGCCGTCAACCTGGCTCAACGCTGAAACCCTTTACCTATGCCTTAGCTTTGGAAAAAGGTTTAACAGCAGCTTCTATTCTTGAGGACAGACCAGCCTCCTTTCCCGCCGAAGGAGGAGCTTATACCCCGTTCAATTTTGACCGCCAATTCCATGGCTATGTTAACCTGCGAACTGCCTTGGCTTGTTCTTATAACATCCCGGCTGTTTCTCTCGTTAACTGGTTTGGACCCGAACTCTTATGGAGAAAATTACGGGAACTTGGCTTTGAGAGCCTTAACAAGCCGGCAGAATTTTATGGGGTTGGGCTGACTTTAGGTAACGGCGAAGTTACTCTCCTTGAACTTGTAAGAGCTTACTCTTCTTTAGCCCGACAAGGACAATATCGACCTCATAAAATATTTCTTAACTTCTCTCGACAAACCAACCAAAAAATCGAACGACTTAACCTCGAGAGAACTAAGGGCAGAGAAAAGAGAGAAGAATTTTTCCAACCAATAAATGAGCTTTTCTTAAAAAAATCCGACTCAAACGATGACTTCACTGGAAAGAGCCAAAATTTATCGAAACAGGTTTTTTCTCCCCAAATCGCTTATATCATCACTGATATTCTTTCAGACCAAAAAGCTAGAGTCCCAAGTTTTGGCCATCATACCCCACTCGCTTTTCCCTTCCCTGTGGCCGTCAAGACCGGCACTTCTGAAGACTTCCGCGATAACTGGGCTATTGGATATACCCCTAAGTACACAGTGGGAGTATGGGTAGGTAACTTCGATGGTGAACCTATGGGCAATGTCTCAGGAATTTGTGGGTCTGGGCCGCTTTTTCGCGACATTATCCTTCTTTTGAATCGCTCTTCAAAAGAATGGTCTCAATTTGAGTACCCAGAAGGCCTAATTAGAATCAATATTTGTCCTGATTCAGGAGAATTAGCCACTTCTGCCTGCCCTGGACGAGTCAAAGAAATTTTTATAAGAGGAACAGAACCTAAAAGCTTTTGCTCTCTTCATCTTAGAAAGTCCTCTCTAAGTAAACTGAAAGTCCAGTTTTCTTCTGAAAAAAGATTAACGGTTGATAATTCCTCTATTAACCTTAAGAGTCCATCTAGTCTCCCTGAATTTAACCCAATTTATTATCGACCCCTTTCACATCTAAAAAATAAAACGGTTATTAATATTGTTTTTCCTCGAGACGGGGATGTTTTCAAAATTGACCCGATTCTTCCCCTTGAGCACCAAGCGCTCAAATTGAGAGCTATGATTGATCAAGAGTTTTCAAAAAAAGGAAAAATCGAATGGTGGGCCAATGGATTAAAGATAGGTGAAAGCAAACCTACTTCGGGCTTTTTCTGGAATCTTAAACCAGGAATTTATCATTTCCAAGCTAAACTCATCACTGAGACCATAATCGTTGAGTCAACTCCAATAACTATAAAAGTTTTACCTTTATCTAAAGAAGTTAATTAACTCAGATATCCTGTACCTTTTACTTTAGTCGAGTTTCCACAGCTTTCCAATTGATGTTTTTAAAAAAAGCTTCGATATAATCAGCTTTTTTAAGTCCATAATCAATCATATAAGCATGCTCAAACACATCCATAATTAAAAGTAAATTAGCTCCAGCTGGATGCCCCACATCATGTTCGTTAATCCAGAAATTAATTAATTTACCAGTAATTGTGTCTTCATATAGAGCCACCCAACCAATCCCTCTCATAGTGCCCATAGCTTTAAATTCTTTCTCCCATAGTTCATAGCTACCAAAATTGTCAACGATCTTTTTATAAAGAGGTGACTCAGAAGAAAGAGACTTTTGGTGGCCGAGGTTTTCGAAATAATATTCGTGAAGCCGCATTCCATTCCATTCCCAGCCGAGACGTCTCTTTAATTCAGCCAATTCTGGGGTTGCTGTTTTCCCTTCTTTAACTAATTGATCAATTATTTCTAAAAGTTTATTGGTGTTAGTCACGTAGCCTTGATATAAGGTGAAATGATTTTTAAGGAGAGTTTCGCTAAATCCAGCCATTCCCAAAAGGCCTGAATAGTCTTTAGCTTGATAAGACACGGTCATTCCTCCTTTTTTGATTTGACTGAATGATTTAAAAAAGCCTGAGAGCCAAATTCCCAGACTATTTCCTATCAAATTTAAAAATTGCCTTCTTACCATTTCATACTAAATGAAAAATTAATTATATATCTCTTTTTTCATATAAGCAACTATTAGCCTCACCTCATGATTTTGGAATTAATCAAACCTAAATTCGACTTAATGGACCAGTTGATAAACCTCTTATTCCCTTTTTCAGTTTTTCTTAGGCGGAAAGAGGAGACTGACAACCAAAATTAAAGAAAGAGCTCCGAATAAAGCTGGGACAACAGGTAATCTTTCCAATTTTGGACCCCAGCCTTCTATAGTCGCCGAAAGCCATGCGCCAAACCAACCAATAACCGAGGCGGCAACAAAACCTTTAATTCCTGGCCCGACCTTGATTTTAAATCCAAAATCAAGCAACAAAGCTGAAAAAACCCCGCATATAAAAAGAATAAAGGAGGCTAAGAAATTAAGATTAACCATAGACTTCCCTCCTTTTATTATTTTAATTTCTGAAAATTTTTGCTTTTGAAATAAATAAATTATTTTCGGTCGGAAATTGCTACTCTAAAAATAACTCTAGCGAGGGTCAGAAAGACGGCCAAGAAAAAGTATTGTCCCAGAAGCTTTTTCCTGGATTAAGAAGATAAAAGGATGGTCAGCTCGAAAAACATATTTTTTCTCTGGAATATAGGCTGTTCGACCAATAAGCACCCCTGTAGCAGCTGCTGCCTCTGTTCCTTCTTCATTAACTTCAACTAAAGCCTGATGGATTACCTGCTGAATAAATAAATCTTTTCGTCCATTAATTCCTGAAAAATCAGCCTTGATAGTGAAAGCAACAGCCATGTCCATTTGCTCGAGCTTTTCTTTTAGAAAATATTTAGTTTCCATTTTAAAGCGAGGCAGATAAACATCAACTCGTTCTTCCTTAAGTTGCTTTTTCCAAGTTTCCAGTATGTCGACAGTTAATTTACTTTCAAGAGAGGTAAGATCCTTTTTTTTCGGTAGCAAAATAAGCATCGATAAATCTCGGCCTTCATAAAACATCTCCAGCATCTGGAGATCTTCATTTTCCATATAAGGGAAGCGAGCTCGGTCGCCGACCAAGCGCATCATGGCGACCTCAATTTCCTGACCTTCCCCAAGATGAAACTTTTCTGGTTTGGTCAACTCCGGGTTAAAGGGCAGAAGCCAAAGGCCACGGAAATAAATGGCGTTGGTCAGAATGATTCTAGTTAGATAGTCAATGATTCCTGGCGGAATTAAATCCTTGATTTTGCCGGCCGTTTTCTCCTCCGTCCATTTATTAATCACCTTCCTGGTTTCTTCCTGCCGATTAATAAAATCAACATTCGTCGCTTGTCCATCATAAACCTTTGCAATAATTTCTAAATAATTTTTAAGCAGAGGAAAATTTTTTTGTATCCAAATAGCATTAGCTAAGTTTAGTTGGGATTTTCGTCCAGGCTGATTGATAAGCTTGCGAATTTGAATGAAGCCAGTTTGACGCACAGTCTCTTCAGCTGGCAAGTTCAGAACGCGTCTTATGGCCACAGCAGTGTCATCTCGAGCCCCTTCAAGGGTCATCGCCAGAGCAGTGGAAAGGCTCAACGGCGACAAAAATTGATTACCTTTTTCGAGGCTTAAAACTCGATAAAGGGCTAGACCGAAACTATTATTAGCCATAACAATGGATTTCATGGCTTCCTCTTCAGAACTAATCTTTTCAATCTTAAGTTTTTCTTTCACTGTCACCTGCTCTGATAATGCCTCGCCTCCTCTGGCCTCAAAGGTAATCATAATAGGAAATGGACCTATTAAGAATAAAATAATTAGGAATGACCAAATATTCTTTCTTTTCCTCATCTTCCCTCCTTTTTTTCAATAAATCCAAAGTATTCCTTATCGACTGCATGGTAAAGGCACTTTTTTCTTTGATTGGTCAAAGCGTTCTTTTAAAATAGGAGCAATAACAAAAAGAGTTAAGTCGAAGGACCAACCTTCCAAATTACTTTTTATCCAGCCCCAGTTGAGAATTAAATAGGTTATAACCAAAATTGATAAAGCGAGGGGAAAATAAAGACGGATATTTTTCCAATTGTATCGATGAAGGCTAGGAAAATATTGTGAATCCTCAGGAACAATTGAGCCACGGCTAATGATTAAACCTATTAAAAACCCAGTGAACGCAATAACAACTGGACAAATAAATAAGAAGGTATGAATTAAACATTTCCAGTCAGTTCTTTTCATTTCTTTTTTTTAATTATATGATTTTAGGCCAAAATTAATAAAGTTAAATTTATTACTTTACCTAACCTATTTATTTACCTAGAATTAAATTGCTTCAAAGAGAAGCACCCTTAAATTGCCAAGTTATTTCTGGAACATTTTTTATCTCAATTTTTTTGTCTATAATATTTAGCTATTTAAAGCTTTATAGAAAAATATGGCTAAAGGTGATTTTATGCTAAAAGAAACTGTCCAAAAAAATTGGTGGAATTTGAACAGCTCTGAGGTTTTGGTTAGTTTTAATTCAAGCCACGATGGTCTAAGTCAAGAAGAAGCCTTAAAGCGATTAGCTCAATTTGGCCCTAATGAGCTCATTGAAAAAGAAAAAATCTCTCCCTGGAAAATTTTTCTCGAACAATTCAAAAGCATTTTAATTATTATTCTGCTTATAGCTATTGTTCTTTCGGCTATTGTTGGCGATATCAAGGAATCCATCGTTATTGCCATTATTGTTTTGATGGCCAGTGGGTTGGGCTTTATTCAGGAATATCGGGCTGAACGAGCCATTGAGACCCTAAAAAAAATGGCTGCCCCTCTTGCTTCCGTCATAAGAGATGGTCGGGAAACAGAAATACCAGCCCGAGAACTTGTACCTGGAGACATTATTCTTTTGAGAGCTGGCAACCGAGTTCCAGCTGATGGCCGTTTGATTGAAGCCATCAATTTAAAAATCGACGAAGCTTCGTTAACTGGTGAATCGATTCCAATAGAAAAAACAGTGGAGCCTATAGAGGGTGAGGTTGAAGTCGGTGATAGACGAAACATGGCTTTTATGGGAACTATGGTCGTTTATGGCCGAGGCAAGGCCCTGGTTACTGCCACTGGGATGGCGACTGAATTTGGTCGAATTGCCGGCTTGCTCCAGGAGGTCAAATCAGAACGAACCCCCCTCCAGGTTAACCTCGATCGCTTGGGCAAGTTGATTGGGCTTGGCGCTTTGACCCTCTGCATCATCCTAGCTCTGCTCGGAGTTATAAGAGGTCATGGTGTTCTCGAGATGCTTATTTGGGGAGTTTCTTTAGCGGTGGCGGCAGTGCCGGAAGCTTTGCCCGCCGTGGTCGTAATTGGGTTAGCTATTGGTGTTCGACGGATGGCCAAAAGAAATGCCTTGATTCGAAAGCTTTCAGCTGTAGAAACCTTAGGCTGTACTACCTTTATCTGCTCCGATAAAACCGGAACATTGACTCAGGATCAAATGACAGTTCGGCAGATTTATATCAGCAATCAGATGATTGAAGTTACAGGGGCTGGCTATGAGCCAAAAGGCCAATTCTGTATAAATAACCAAATTATTTCACCTGAAAATAACCCCACATTGCGACGACTTCTTCATATTGGTGTCCTTTGTAATGACGCCTCGCTTTATAAAGACGATTCAAAGTGGAATATCAAAGGCGATCCAACCGAAGGGGCTTTAGTGGTGGTCGCAGCTAAAGCCAATTTATCAATTGAGGAACTTCGCTCACACTATCCGCGTGTCGGTGAGATTCCCTTTACTTCAGAAAGGAAAAGAATGACCACTCTTCATGAAACATCCGAAGGCAAAATAGCTTATTCAAAGGGAGCCCCTGAAATCATTTTAGCCTCTTGCAGCCACATCTTGAAGGATGGCGAAGAAAAACCCTTAAGTGATGAGGACAAACAAAACCTCATTTCTCTGACCCATGATATGGCCAGTAAGGCCCTCCGTGTTCTTGGCTTTGCTTATAAAAAATTACAGCCAGCAGAGTTTCCCCTTTTTTCTCCATTAAATTCCTTGGACTCAGAAATATCTAACCTAGAAAGGGATATGGTTTTTGTTGGTTTTGTTGGCCTCATGGATCCTCCCCGCAATGAAGCTAAAGAAGCGGTTAATCTCTGTCAACAAGCCGGGATCAAATCAGTTATGATTACCGGCGACCATAAACTCACGGCTGTGGCCATTGCTCGTGAGCTCGGCATCCTCAAGGACGGACTGGCTCTAACTGGAACTGAGTTGGATAAACTAAGTGATGACCAATTAGAGTCTCTCGTCGAACAAATCGAAGTCTACGCCCGAGTTTCACCAGCGCACAAACTCAGAGTAGTGGAAGCTTTAACCAAAAAAGGTCACGTTGTCGCCATGACTGGCGATGGCATAAATGATGCGCCAGCGCTCAAAAAAGCTGACATTGGCGTGGCCATGGGAATCACCGGGACTGATGTAACTAAAGAAGCTGCTGACATGATTCTCCTTGATGATAACTTTGCTTCAATTGTGGCCGCAGTAGAAGAAGGCAGAGCTGTTTTCAGCAACATTAAAAAGTATCTTATGTATCTACTTTCATCTAATCTGGGAGAAATTCTGCTTATGGCTGTGGCTATACTTTTTGGTCCGTGGCTCGGACTGCCTTATGGCGCCATTCCTCTTGTGGCTATTCAGATTCTATTTGTCAATTTGGTAACAGATGGGCTACCAGCTATCGCTTTAGCTGTGGACCCCCCTGATCCCGACATAATGAGACAAAAGCCACGACCACGTGGCCAAGGCATCTTTACCAAACCCGTCACCTTTCTTATTTTTATCGGCGGTCTTTGGTCAGCTCTCATTAATGTCTGGATATTTAAATGGGCTTTAGATTCCGGCCGAAGTATGTGGGAAGCTCAAGGATTATGTTTTGTTTCCCTTATCATTATCCAGTTTTTTAAAGCTTATAATTTCCGGTCAGAAAAACACTCCGTTTTTAAGATAGGTCTCTTCACCAACAAATGGTTAAATCTGGCCATCATTGGTGAAATATTATTGTTATTAATTATAACTTATTGGCCTTCCCTCCACGAGCCTTTTCGGACATTTTCGCTTAGTCTAAACGACTGGCTCCGGGTAATTATTTTAAGTGGAACAATCTTTCCTGTAATGGAAATAAGCAAGGCTTTCATCAGAAAATTGGGATAATTCCAGTTCCCGCCCAAAAATAATTAGTAGCCATCCTCATCAACCTGTCTTTTGAACCTTCATCAGCTCAATCAATTTAAGGGAAGGCAAAGATTGAAATGAACGGTAGCTAACCAACAAAGCTGG
The DNA here is from genome assembly GCA_026416195.1 of Candidatus Aminicenantota bacterium. Classification (GTDB taxonomy): domain Bacteria; phylum Acidobacteriota; class Aminicenantia; order Aminicenantales; family CALLJL01; genus CALLJL01. The sequence continues at coordinate 11,798 of JAOAFQ010000061.1, forward strand.
CCGATTATAGATCAACCGAATCATTTTTTGGCCATCGCTGGTGATGGAATAGCTTTTTCAGCCATCCCGGTCCAGTTTTTTAGTCATGATCTTCGACGACAGCAGCTAAAAGATTGCTTGTTAAAATGGTTTAAGATAATAAGTAAAATATCTATTTTGACAATATAAGAAAAGAGCGGTTATTATTTGAATATGTCCTTGAAATTGAAGCAGAATTTATTTGTTTTTATCTCGATTTTGTTTATTTTACTGTTGAGTTCAGGAAACCAAATCGAGGCTCAAGTGAAAAAAGAAATGGAGGAAATAATGCAGCGAGCTATGGAATTAGTCGCCCATTTAGCGAAAGGTGAATTTGAGGCAGCAACTAAAAATTTTGATGAAACTATGAAGAAAGTAGCTTCACCCGAGTTCCTAAAAAAGGTTTGGGAGCAACTTCAAAGCCAGTTAGGCTCATTTAAGGAAATAAAAAGTTCACGAATTGAAACCTCAACCGCATATGATTTTGTTATCATTGCGTGTCAATTTGAAAAAGAAATTTTTGATGCTCGAGTTGTTTTTAATAAATCTGGCGAAATCGCTGGCTTAAATTTTGGACCTCACCTTGAGGTCAAGGAAAGCCCTCCCCCAGCCTATGCTAAGCCCGAGCTTTTTGAAGAAAAGGAGGTGGAAATTAAAACTGGGGAATGGATTCTTCCTGGCACGCTAACCATTCCGAAAGGTGATGGCCGATTTCCGGCTCTTGTCTTAGTCCACGGCTCAGGGCCTAATGATCGCGATGAAACTATTGGACCTAACAAACCTTTTCGCGACTTAGCTTGGGGTCTGGCTTCAAAGGGAATCGCTGTTCTTCGCTATGAAAAAAGAACTAAAGTTTATGGCCAGAAATTAGCTTTGGATAAAAAGTTGGCCGTGGCATTAACTGTTAATGAAGAGACGGTAGATGACGCCATTTCCGCCGTCGCCTTGCTCAAGACAATAGATAAAATTGATCCTACGAAAATTTTTATCCTGGGCCATAGCTTAGGCGGGATGATGATTCCCCGAATCGCAGTTCGAGATCCAAGCATTGCTGGCTTTATAATTATGGCTGGTATAACCAGAAAATTAGAAGAAGCTATTCTTGAACAAACTAAATATATTTTTAGCTTACAAGGTTTTCTCACCGATGAAACTAAAAAGAAGCTTAACGAGATTGAAGAATTAGCGGCCAAAATCAAAGCCTTAAAAGAAACAGGTGACAATCCTGAGGAACCTATTCTAGGTGCTTACCCTGCCTATTGGCTTGACTTACGCCATTACAATCCGTTGGAAGAAGTAAAAAAAATTGATAAGCCTCTGCTCATTCTGCAAGGGAAGCGAGATTATCAGGTAACAGAAAAAGATTTTGAAAATTGGAAAAAAGCCCTCGAAGGTAGAAAAAATGCGACTTTCAAACTTTATCCTGCTTGCAATCATCTTTTTATCGAGGGCAAAGGCCCCATCACTCCTAACGAATATCTTTTTACGGCAGGTAATGTCTCAGAAGAAGTTATTAACGACATCGCCCTTTGGCTCAAATCCATGTTGAGCCAGAAATAAGAGCACATCACCCATTAAATTAAAAATTGCCACCACAATGATTCTGCAGCAAAAAACCTCTTCTTTTTAAATGATTTTTCTGACCTTTTCTTAACTCTGCTTCAAGCCTCTTGGCCGAAAATACTCCATCCAACCAGAACTATCTTTAGGGTCAATTCCCTTTTTAAATAAGGGGAATGATTAAACTAAGGAGAAAAAAAGAAGCTAGAAAAATATAGATTGCCGAGCGACATTAATTTGGAAAGTGGAAGAAACCGCTGACGATTTTATAAAAAATGCTTAAAAATAATTTGAAGGAACTAATTTAGAGACATAAAATCTATTCAGAAAAACAAATTTAAGTTCTATTCATCAAGGAGGAAGTCAAATGAAGGCAAAGGACAAATTAAGATTATGGCTTATAAGATTATGGCTCATACTATTATTAATCGTAATCGTTCCTTTTATTTCTCTTAATTACACCAATCATCTCATAAAAAAGGTATCGGCTTTTGAAACGACACCAAACCAGAAAAATGCCTGGACTCCTGATAGCTTGGATGAGGTAGCAACCTTTTCCATTCTAGGTTATGATCCAGAAACAGGCGAAGTTGGTGGCGCGGTTCAATCCCGAGTTTTTTGTGTAGGCAATGGAGTTCTCTGGGCTGAAGCAAATGTTGGCGCTGTGGCTACTCAAGCTTTTGTTGATGTAAGCTATGGACCAAAAGCCCTCGAGCTTTTGAGAAAAGGTCTCCCACCTGAAGAAGTAATCAAACAGATTTTAGCTCAAGACCCTGATCCATTTCCTGAGCGATGGCCAAAGCAGGGGAGGCAATTTGCGGTGATGAATGCAAAAGGAGAATATGCTGCCTATACTGGGCCCAAAGCTCCCGAATGGGCCGGTCACAAAGGGGGAAAATATTGTACCGCTCAAGGAAATATTCTTGCCAGCGAAAAAGTTGTTGAAGCAATGGTTAGGGCCTACGAAGAAACTAAGGGACATTTATCTTTGCGTTTGGTCGCCGCTCTTGAAGCTGCTCAAGCGGCCGGTGGTGATAAGCGAGGAATGCAATCAGCTGCTTTGCTAATTGTTAAGGAAAAAAGCGGTACCTGGCTCAACAATGATGTCGTCATGCGCCTTCAAGTCGATGACCATCCAGAACCAATTAAGGAACTACGCCGCTTGGTTGAAATCGCTCTCAAACAACTCCGTCCCTTAAAAATCAAAAGTCTTCCTTAACGATTAAGCTTTCTCAGCGAAAAGATGGCTTCCTTTGATGAGATTTACCCTAATTAAAATGAAACCGGAGGATTAAATGGATAGATTAAGCCAGGCAAGAAAAGTTTTTTTGAGTTTGATATTTACCTTTATATCGCTTAGCTTAGTTTTGGCCAATCAAAGTGGTCCAGAGGATAAAACCAAAGAAGTGGATAAGCTTTTTGCAGCCTTGGATAAAACGACTTCGCCAGGGGCTGCTTTAGCCATCATTAAGGATGGCGAAATAATTTATACCCGTGGCTATGGGATGGCTAAATTGGAAGACGATTTGGTCATGACGCCATCCAAAATTTTTGATATTGGCTCTGTTTCTAAACAATTCACCGCTACCTGTATAGCCATACTTGCTCTGGAAGGAAAGCTTTCCCTTGACGATGACGTTCGTAAATACATACCAGAACTTCCAACCTATGAGCGACCCATTACCATTCGCCATCTCCTCCATCACACCAGTGGCCTTCGGGATTACAATGCCCTTCTTTCTTTAGCCGGTTTCCGGCCCGATTCTGATTGTCCTACCGTAGAAGAATCTCTTGAAATTATCTGTCGTCAAAAAAAGCTCAATCATCCTCCAGGTGAAGAATATTCATATACAAACACTGGATATTTTTTGCTTGGCTTGATTGTTGAGCGGGTTTCAGGAAAGAGTCTTAACCAATTTGCTCAGGAACGTATCTTTCGGCCTCTCGATATGAAAAATACATTTTTTCAAGACAATCACAACCAGATTATCAAAAACCGAGCTTCTGGCTACTCACCTGAAGGTGATGGTTTTCGCCTTAATCTAAGTAATTGGGATGAAGTGGGTGACGGCAACGTTTATACCACGGTTGAAGACCTTTATCTTTGGGATCAAGCTTTTTATAATCACAGACTTGGCCGTCAACTAATGGAATTACTTCATACTCAAGGAATTCTAAATAATGGCCAAAAGATTGATTATGCCTTTGGTTTAATTATTGGCCATTATCGGGGTTTAAAAACTATAAGCCATAGCGGTTCTTGGGCTGGCTTCCGAGCCAGTTTGATCCGTTTTCCAGATGAAAAATTTTCCATCATTTGTCTTTCCAACTTAAGTACCTTTAATCCGGCCGCTGTCAGCTATAAGATTGCTGATATTTATTTGGCTGATAAATTTAAAGAAGAAATTAAAAAAGAAAAACTCCAAGAATTCAAACCCTATCCCCTTACCGAAAAAGAACTTCAGGAAAAATGTGGCAATTATAAAGAGATTAAATTCAGCCAGTGGCTAACCATTTCTCTCGAGAAAGATAACCTCAAGGCCTCAATTGGTCGCCAGCAATTAGTTTTAACCCCTCTAGGACCGACATCTTTTCAAACTTTATTAGGTGATTCTTTAGTAAGATTTGAATTCGGCCGTGATGAAAAGGGACAGATTAGCCTTTCGGTTACAGGAATAGGCAGGGAAAAATATACTTTTATTAAGGCTGCTCCCCTCCCCCCTTTTTCGCCCGCTGCTTTAAAAGAGTACGAGGGTTTCTATCAAAGTTATGAACTTCTGGGGGCTATTTATCAGATTATTCTAGATAAAGAAAATAATCTTAAAATCAAGTTTCGGAATGCTCCTAAGGAGCCGCTTAAAGCAATGGCTCCTGATGAATTTACTGCCGAAGGTCTGAACTTTACATTTCTCCGTGGAAAGAATAAAAAGGTAAATAGCCTGGCCCTAAGTGTTGGTCGGGCAGCTAATATAATGTTTAGGAAACTTGAAAAAAATGAAGCGCCGCGATTTCCTTAAACATAGTAGTCAACTCCTCTTCATCTCTACTCTTTCCTCGAAATCTTCCTGGCTAACTTCCTCGCCTCTTTTATCAGGTTTCGATTTTGATCTTCTAATTAAAAAGGCCACAATCATCAATGGGTTGGGCGAAATGCCCTTTATCGGTGAGATTGGAATTAAAGAAGGAAAAATCGTTTATATAGGCAGGCCTGGCCAAATTAAAAGCCAAAAAGATGATATTTTAAAAAAACCATTCCTTGCTGAACCAAATCTAAATTGGAAAAACCAGAGAAGCCCAGCTCAAGTTCTTCAAAATGACAGAAACTTTAGCCATCAAAAGATATCAGTTCAGGCCAGACAAATAATTGACGCTCAAGGGAAGATTGTCTGTCCGGGTTTCATTGATATTCATTCGCATACTGGAGTAGAACTTCTGATTAATCCTCAAGCTGAAAGTAAAGTTAGGCAAGGAGTAACTACGGAAATTGGTGGAAATTGCGGAAGTTCCGATTTTCCGTTAAAAGAAGTTTTAAGGGAGAAAGAGAAAAGATATTTAGAGCGCCTTGGAATTAAAGAACGCTGGACAGATTTAAAAAGCTTTTCCCAACTTTTAGAAAGCAAAAAAATCAGTTTAAATTGGGGAACTCTTATCGGTCATGGTACAGTTCGAGCTAAGGTGGTGGGAGAAGAAAAGAGAGCTCCTTCACCTACCGAGCTCGAAAAAATGAAAAAGCTAATTGCTCAAGCCATGGAGCAAGGAGCCTTTGGTCTTTCTACGGGCCTCGAATATACGCCTAGCGGCTTTGCCGATCGAGACGAACTAATTGAACTTTGCCGAGTAGTCGCTTCCTATGGAGGAATTTACGCCACTCATATGCGCAGTGAAGACAATGAAGCCCTAGAAGCTTTAGGTGAAGCTCTCTCAATTGCCCTTGAAGCTCAGTTACCACTTCAAATAAGCCATCTTAAAGCTTGTGGTCAGCGCAACTTTTGGAAGATGCCTTATCTTTTTGACTTAATTGAAAAGGCCAAAGAAAAAAGCATCGAGGTAACCGCAGATGTTTATCCTTATACAGCTTATAGTACTGGTTTGACCGTCTTTTTCCCCTTGTGGGCCTTGGCTTTAGGCGAGGCAGAATTCCTCCGTAAGCTTAAATCGCCTGAAGAAAGGCAAAAAATGAAAGCTGAAACTGAAGAAAAACTTGGCGGCATGCCCTGGGAAAATGTCCTAATTGTTAATTTGGGAAGCGACAAAAATAAAGCGTTGATTGGAAAAAATATTGCTCAAGCCGCCAAAGAAAGAGGGCAAGAATGTTTCGATTTTGTCTGTGAGCTATTAATTGAAGAAAAAGGTGATGTTTCAATTGTTGGCTTTGGAATGAGCGAAGATAATCTAATTGCCACGCTACGTCATCCTTTGGTTATGATTGCCTCTGACGGCTCGGCCTTAGCTCCTTATGGTCCTTTACATCAAGGAAAGCCCCATCCCCGCAACTATGGCACTTTTCCCCGCTTCCTTGGTTATTATGTCCGAGAGAAAAAAATCATTTCTTTGCCGGAGGCTATTAGAAAAATAACTTCATTACCAGCCTCCAAACTTGGTCTTAAAGATAGAGGGGTAATTAAAGAGGGATTTTTTGCTGATCTAGTGATTTTTGACCAGGAAAAAATTGCTGACCGTGCTACTTATATTGATCCTGAACAATACCCTCTAGGTATCGATTATGTCATCGTCAATGGTAAGATAGTTATTGATCATGGCGAACATACCGGTCAATTTCCGGGAAAATTTCTTCATGGGCCAGGAAGGCAAACTTGAAGATTAAAACAAGATCGCTCCTTTTTCTTCTTCCGATTTGTGGGCTAATCTTTTTTCTAATAATTTTATTTAAGCCTTGGTTTATGGTAAAGGAGAGAATCTTTATAAAGGAAACTTTCCTTTCAGAAGAGCTTTCCAAAGAACTTAATATTATTCTTTTCACCATCGACACATTGCGGGCTGATCATCTGGAATGTTATGGTTATAAACAAATCAAAACACCTAATATTAATCGTCTTGCTGAAGAAGGAATAAAATTTGAAAATTTTGTGGCTCAAGCGCCTCTAACTTTGCCTTCCCATTGTTCTATTCTCACAGGAACCTATCCCCTCTACCATGGGGTTCGGGATAATGGCGCTTTTTATCTAGATCAAAAAAATGTTACTTTGGCGGAGGTTCTTAAAGAAAAGGCCTATCGAACTGGGGCATTTATTGGCGCTTTTGTTCTCGATTCTCGTTGGGGTCTTGATCAAGGCTTTGATTATTATTTTGATAACTTTGATTTGACTAAATATAAGAGAATAAGCCTGGATGCAGTTCAAAGGCGAGGCGATGAGGTCTTAAAGGAAACCAGACGATGGATTGAAGAGAATAGCAAGAATAAATTTTTTGCCTGGATTCACCTCTATGATCCCCACACACCCTACGACCCTCCTGAACCATTCAAAAGTCAATATCAAGGGAAAAAATTCGGACTTTATGACGGCGAAATTGCTTATGTTGATTACTTAATTGGAGAATTTTTACAATTTCTTAAGTCCTATAATCTCCTTGAAAAAACTCTAATTATTCTTACCGCCGATCATGGTGAAAGCTTGGGTGAGCATAAAGAAAGTGCTCATGGTTTTTTTATTTACGAGGCTGTCATTCGCATTCCTTTAATTATCAGGCTCCCTCAGAATCAAAAGTTGAAAAATGTGACCATTTTAAGTCAGGCTCAGAGTATTGATCTGATGCCCACAATCCTTGAATTAGTTGGTACATCCATTCCTTCACAAGTTCAAGGAAAAAGTCTCCTTCCTTTAATAATAAGCAAACCTCTCCGCCAGGAGCCTGCTTATAGCGAAACCTTTTATCCTCGTTATCACTATGGTTGGAGCGAACTTCGTTCTTTGCGTCAGGATAACCTAAAACTAATTGTCGCTCCTCGACCTGAATTGTATGATTTAAGCCTCGATCCAACAGAAATTAATAATTTATATTGGGTAAAAAAATCTGTCGCCAAAAAAATGGAACGAGAACTAGAAAAGCTAATCAAGAGATATTCTAATCCTGAAGCCGAAAAAGCGTTTATTGAAAATCTTGATCATGAGTCGTTGGTTAAACTCCAAACGCTAGGCTATATAGGTTCATTTCACAACTTAATGAAAGAAAAGAAAGGTAAGACAGGCCGACCACTGGCCGATCCTAAGGATAGAATTGAAGTTTATAATGAAATTAAGCTAACTCAATTTTTAGTTTCAGAAGAAAAACTTGATTTAGCCGAACGCAAAATAAGACAAGTTCTTAAAGAGGACCCCTCTATCCTTGAGGCTCGGTACTTACTTGGCTATCTCTTAGCTAAACAAAAAAGATATGATGAAGCCATCAAAGAATTTCAAGCAGCTTTAGAAGTTGAGCCTGAATATTACGAAGCTATCTTTGGTTTATCCCTGGCTTATAAAGAAAATAATCAATTCCACGAGGCGATCCTTGGCTTTAAAAGAATGATCGATCTCAATCCTCGAGACACCAAGCCCTATATTCATTTAGCTGATATTTATCAGGATCAAGGAAATATGGAGGAAGCTTTAAAACAGATTCAAGCAGCAGTAGCCATTGACCCTGAATCGCGCTATCTTCACAATCGCCTTGGCGCTTGCTATTTGGCCTTAAAAAGATATGAGGAAGCAGAAAAGGAAATCAAGTTAGCTCTTTCTATGGAACGCAGCCAACCATTAATGAATGCTCATTTTAATCTAGCTTTACTCCATGAAGCCAGAGGCCAAATAGAAGAAGCGATTGCTGAATATCGGAAGGAACAAGAAATAAGTCCTTTCAATTGGCGGCCTGATTTTAATTTAGGTTTAATTTTTTTAAAAAGAAAGGAATTATCTTCAGCTGAAAAAGAATTTAGAAGCTGTCTCGAAAAGAATGAAAATTACGGTCCAGCTTATATCTTTTTAGCTAAAGTCTTGATGGATAGAGGTATTGCTCTTGAAGAGGCTGCGGAGAAAGCTCTTTATGGGCTTCGTTTAAATCCAGACTTACCTTCTCAAATTTTAGGCCATTTTGTTCTAGCCGATATTTATAATCGCCTTGGTCAACCCGCCAAAGCCAACTTCCACTTGCTACAAGCTCACCAGCTCCAATCAAATAAGAATTAAAATTCAACTTTCACTCCTAATTGGAAACGTCTTGGATAGGGAATCCACATTGGTTCTCGATAGCTTGAGCTCCAAACATTATAAGAACGCCATCTAGTTATAGTCGCGTCATTCAACACATTAAAAATATCACCGGAGATTCTTAAAGTCGTTGTCTTAAAAAGGTTAAAAGATTTTTCGAGTCTAAGATTAAGGAGGTGCTGATCATCAAACCTTTCTTTACCTTTCGGTTCGGCTTGAATTCTAACCGTATAAGGTTGATTCAGTCCTCTTATTCGCACAAATTTAAGAGTTGGACGCCCTGTTTGATATAGATAATTCGCGCTGACCAAGATGTCAAAGGGAAAATTATAACCAAAAGAAATTTTAATTAACCATCGCTTGTCCAGATTCAAAGGTCCTTTGGCATTGATTAATTGATTGGGGTCAGTCCCAAACTGCCCAGTATACCAAACCAAAGATTGGCTCATTCCATATCCGCCTGTAGCCAAAGAACTCAAATTCAATCCTTCAGCTTTTGACCAGGTAACTGAAGCATTCATCATCCAATTATTAGCAAAGCGTTTATTAAATTCGAGAATCAGACCTCGATAAGTTTGGCCCCAGCCCTTTGGATTAGTTAGCCAGTAATCGAATTGGCCTCCTACCCAATTCCAGACTTGGTAGGTTTGCCCATTATCAGGCGAGACGCGGGTAACTAGCTCATATTTTCCGCCTCTATCTTCATAGCCAAAAACATCCTTACCCTGCTTATAAATGAACGTGGCGGAGATAGCCAAGTGAGTCGTCAACTGTCTTTCAAGGCCAATTGAAAATTGATCATAATAGGGATTCTTAATCTCTGGGTCCATAGTGTAGCCAGCTTCGGTTGGTAATACATATAAAAGCCGCCATTTGGCTCCATCCCACAAGTAAATGTATTTATCAGGGGCGTTAGGGCCAGGCCATTCCCAATTAGCAATATAGGGATAAACATAATAGCGGCCATAAGAGGCCCTAAAGATAGTCTTTTTATCTGAGGTCAGAGCAAAAACGAAACCTAACCGAGGCGAAAAAGAATTCCAGATAATGAGATCATCAATCCCTTTTCCCCTTTCTCCAGTTTCTTTGAAATTACTCATCAAGGGAAAAGCAGGAATAAAGGCATCATGATGGTCATAACGAAGCCCAAGATTAAAAGTAAAACGTTCACTTACTCTCCAGGAATCATCAATAAAAGCGCCAATATTTATTACCGTTCCCCCGTATCGGTTCGTATCCCATTCATAAAGGAGGTAAGGCTCGCCTCCATAATCATAATAAAATTTACCACCCCCATAGCCTCCATAGGTATCGCTTGTTCCGCGGTTGAACTGGACTCCGACTTTAAATTCGTGGTCGCCAGCCAAGAAATCATCAGCAAAATGGGTCAAGGTGACATTAGCCTGATTACGAGTAACTTTATAAAACCAGGGCCAGACTGGGCCGTTGGATGTTACTCCAGTAGCTCCATCATAATGAGGTGGCTTATAAATTGAGCCACCAAAAGCAGGTTGATAGTCATTTGGACTATAATAACCTGAATATTTAAGTTCGAAGAATGAATCTCGGCTGAGGAGCCAAGTCCACATGGCCGTCCAAATATGAACGAGGTCAGTTTCACCACAAACTGTTTCGGGCATATTGTAAGGATCGGGCGAACCAGAACCATAATCTTTTTGCCGGTTATACATTAAAACTAGCTTATGGGCCCTCGAAACTTGTGCTGAAATTTTAATAAATTGTTCATTATGAGTACTTCTATAAGGATAATTAGGATCGTCGCCAAAATCAGAAGCTTTGTCGAGCATATCGTTATAGACAGCAAAAAACCAAATTTTATCCTTAATTATCGGTCCGCCAAGAGTAAAAGCCACATCATACCATTTAACTCGATTAAAAGAATGATAACCTTCTTTAGTTATTGGATTGTAGGGTTTAGGATTATTGTCTCCAGTAAGTTCTTTATATTGGCCATAGTAAGTCGCACTACCAGAAAAATTATTGCCTCCAGATTTAGTGATTATATTGACAACAGCGCCAGCAAAATTGCCATATTCGGCTTGAGCCCCAATCCCTGTAATTTCAACCTCTTCAAACATATCAGGGACAGGCCAAGACCAGGCCGTACCGATTTCTGGATTGCTTAGATCAACTCCCTCCACATACATAGCGTTTTCTTCAGAGTTGGAACCATAAGCCATAAATCGGGAAGAGCTTTCTCCATGGCTGGTTGTAAAACCTGGGGTTTGATTGACAATATCAAAATAAGTGTTTCGAGCAAAAGGAAGCTTTTCCAACTGAATTTTGGAGTAAGTAGTAGAAATCCCAGACCGGGTAACATCCACCAAGGGCGCAGTCGCCGTCACAGTCACGCTTTCTTCAATTGTGGCCAATTTCAAAGTTACACTTTCTACAGTGGTCATATTGACTGAAACAATAATCCCTGTTCGCTCAATTGTCTGAAAACCTTTTAATTTAAATACAGCTTTATAAGTTCCTGGTGGCAGATTAAGGAAACGATATTCACCATCGTCGCCGGTTATCTGCGAATGAATCCCTCCAAGCAATGAAGGACTAGAAATTTCGACGGTAACTCCCGGAAGAGGCAGACCATTTTCGTCAACCACTGTTCCCATAAGGCGGCCAGTTAATCTCTGGCTATGAATTAAATTGGCGGAAAAGAGAAAAATTAAAGTTGCTCCCAAAAACCATTGAATTTTTCTTTTAAGAGGCATCCCCCCTCCTTTGATAGAATATTTGGGTTTAAATTACTTATTTCAATATTGCCATGTTGGTTTTATTTTTTTAAATTAGAAGGTTAATGTCAAACGATATTTTGAAGCGACAAACAGGTTGATCAAAAAAACAAAAAAATTACATCTAAGCCGAGCCTGTCTCGTTGGTTTAGGTTTCTTTTTTGTGGGGTTGGGATTCCTGGGAATCTTCTTGCCATTATTACCAACAACTCCCTTTCTCCTTCTGGCAGCAGGTCTATTTGCTCGAAGTTCTCCAAGATTTTATAACTGGCTTCTTAATCATAAGTGGTTAGGTTCATATATTCGCAATTATCGAGAGAAAAAGGGCATCCCTCTTAAAACCCGAATTATAACTATTATTATTCTGTGGATAGTTATAGCTCATTCGGCTTTTTTTATTGTCACCAACCCTATCTGGCGTTTAGTTTTAATTTTAATTGCCTGCGGAGTTAGTCTTCATGTAGCCACATTAAGCAATAAGAACCCCTCACCTAATTCTTGAGCTTTCAAAAAAATAATTATTAAAGATTAGCGTAGAGAGGAAATGATGGTACCAAAACCTCTTTCAAATGCGAATTTATTAAAAATTGGAATATCGTGCTGGAAGAGCCTTTCATATTCAGTTTTAACTTTTTCCAGTCTGTCTTTAAGGAGGTTATGAACTTCATATTGTTGAGAAGTGGGTGGATAATCATCGGTATTACGAACATCGCCTGCCCCTGTGCCTATTTCGCCTGAAAACCAGATTAGCTTGGAATAAAGTTTCATTTCGGCCCGATAGGATTTAGGATCTGAGGCATGGAGCTGTCTCTGTAAAAGTTCATCTTCCACCGTTATGATTTTCTTATCTAAAGCAGTTAAAGCCTCTAAAACCTCTTTGGCTCTTTCATCTCTTTTTAAAATCTTGGTCAAATCTTCGATTTGCTTTCTCACCCATTCAATTTGATTGATCATTTCAACCACCATATTAATTTCTTCAACTACCTCTTTCCACAGGCGAACTGTTTCTTTAATATCCTCTAATGTGCCGTGAGAATGAGGGTCTTTAAGAACCACGAGCTTCTCTATAAATTCCTGACCATCTACTTTAAGTTTAACAGTATATATTCCTGGAACAGCCAAAACCCCGGCTTGGGGTGGTTGAATCCCCCAGTGAAGCACTGGACGGGTATCGCGGCCACGAAATCTTTTTTCTTCCCAGACATGAGGATGAAAATCGGGAGTGGTGCGTAATTCAATTTGTTTGAGCGGCTCGTGACGAAGATTCCAAACAACGCGATTAACTCCCGGACGAGTCGGGCCTTGAAGGGTTCGCACTTTTTCGCCGTTTTCATCAAAAATCTCGATAGTCACCGGGCCTTTGGGTTCAGTTTTTAAATAATAATTAATATAAGCGCCATAAGGCGGATTTTGACCTCGACATTGGTCATTTGGCACCTGATCTATTCCCTCTCTTTGCTTAAACCGATAAGCCTGTCGCGGTTTGAAAAGATAAACTTCAGAATTGAGAACCTCGGGCGTTAGTTGCTGAAGCGGCGTTATATCGTCCAATATCCAAATACCTCGACCGTTAGTTGAAATAACTAGATCATTGAAATGTTCCTGAATTGTAATCCAAGTAACACAAGCGTGAGGCAAATTGTTCTGAAGCGGAAGCCAATTTTCGCCATCATCGAAGGAAACGTAAAGAGCATTAGCTGTCCCAGCGTAAAGTAGGCCCTTTCGCTTCGGATCCTCTTTAATCGCGCTAGTATAACTAAAAACACTTTTGGGAATTCCCTTAGTGATTAATTTCCAGGTCTTACCATAATCAGTTGTTTTGAAAAGATAAGGATCACGTATATTTTCCTGATGCCCATCAACTGCCAAATAACAACGGCCAGGTTCAAACCGGGAAGGATCAATCATACTAACTGTACCCCAAGGTGGCATTTCTTTGGGGGTAACATTCTGCCAAGTTTGACCGCCATCGCGAGTAAGATGAACTAAACCATCGTTACTGCCAACCCAGATGACTCCTTTTTCAAGGGGCGACTCAGCAATGGCGAAAAGGGTGCAGGCATATTCAACCCCCAAATTGTCAGGCGTTAGGCCACCGGAACTTCCCATTTTGGTTCGGTCATTCAAAGTTAAGTCAGGGCTGATAATTTTCCAGCTTTGCCCTCCATTATTAGTCATATGAACATATTGACTGCCGACATAGACGACCTTATGGTCATGAGGCGAAATGGCAATGGGATGAGTCCAGTTCCAACGATATTTAAGAACTTCGGCTGGTGAATCGAGCGATTTTTCAGGCCAGGGGTTGACATTGCGAGTAAGTCCCGTTTTCAAATTATGAATTTCGACTGTCCCTGCATAACAAGTTCCCCAAACGATATTATTATCAACTGGATCAGGGTAAGAAAATCCTGATTCACAGCCACCCATTGAATGCCAGATGGGAAGCTCTGGACCTGTCTCTTATACACATCT
>JAOAFQ010000184.1 GCA_026416195.1 Candidatus Aminicenantota bacterium
GATTATTGGGTGAACAAAGAACAATTGCCCTGGTCCGAGGCGAAATTAGAGTTTCAAACTCCTTGGCTGGAGGCAAATGATAACCTTCTTCTGCCCTTAAAGTTAAAGGAATAACTTTCAAGGCTGCATAAGAAGCAAAGCCGTTATAATTAGTATAAAAAGGTTCAGGAATAATAATTTCCTCGCCTGGATCAGCGACAACACAAAAGGCAAAGTGGATGGCCTCAGAGCCGCCTACAGTAATAATGATATTATCAGCGCTCAAATCAATGTTATATGAACGAAAATAATCAGCTATAGCCTGCCTCAATTCTGGAAACCCTTGAGCTGGACCATAATTTAGGACCTCATCCTGAAAAGAATGGAAAGCTTCAGCTACCACTTTGGGGGTGGGAATGTCTGGATCACCAATATTAAGGAAATAAACTTTTACCCCCTGGGCCATGGCCTGGTCAGCATAAGGCTTAAATTTCCTTATGGGAGAGGCTTGAATAGTTCGGCCTCTTTCAGAAAGACGCATTTATGATGACTCCTTTTTAGGAATAAAATCTTTTTCATTATCTTAAATTTAAGGAAAGAAATCAAAAGGAAAGCCAGATTCTCTTATGATCAATTCTCTTGATTAAGGCTCAGACCTTATCTCTCATTTTACCTTGTCAAAACCAAAATAAAATGATAGCCTTAGAAAAAAATGAGTTCGATAGAAAGAAAAGCTAAAGTTTTAAGAAAAGAAAGTTGGGGCGATTATTATCGTCTCCGAATTCTCGCTCCCCAAATTGCTTCCAAAGCCAAACCTGGTCAATTTATTATGATAAAAATCATGGAGAGTTATTTACCCCTCCTTCGACGACCTTTTAGCTTGCATTCTTGCTCTGAAGATATGATTGAAATTTTTTTTAAAGTAGTGGGCCAGGGAACAGCTCAGTTGGCCTCAAAATTAGAAGGCCAGGATTTAGATATTATTGGACCTCTCGGCCGAGGGTTCAGCTTGCCTGAATCGCCGCAAGAAAACCTCTCCCTGTTAGTTGCTGGGGGACGAGGTATTGCCCCTTTTCC
>JAOAFQ010000195.1 GCA_026416195.1 Candidatus Aminicenantota bacterium
ACAACCTCCACCGATATGATCCAGAAGCAAAGCCTCCGCCATTGGCTTCTCACAATTCTCTATCGCCAGACAATTGACTTAAAGAGAAAGCAGTCTCGATGGAAAAACTGCCTTCATCATTGTCAAAATAGTCGGCTCAAATTTTCTTTGGCCATGGCTGGAGAAAAAAATAATTAAATGTCTCTATAATCTTTACCCTTATTTAATTGAAGGAAAAAAATCAGCTTTCTTTTTGCCGCCTAAAATTAAATTATGCCTAGATCAGGCCGCAATGGAGGCAGTTAAACAATGGAAATATGAACCGGCTATCATCGATGGTAAACCCACGCCCATTATTGTTACTGTGACCGTTTCTTTACGGCTGAATCGTTAAATTGGCTAAAAAGACAAGCAAAAATTTCAAGGCCATCCCAGAGATTTTTGAGGCGCAAATTCTCATTAGGGCCATGTTGATTATTGTCATGATTAACTATGGGCAAAATTAAGGCAGGCGTGTGGAGTATTTCTGAAAATAAATAAAGGGGGATACTTCCGCCGACGAGAGGCAGTATGATGAGCTTATCGCCCACAACTTTTTCCAAAGTTATGATCATAGCCTTAGCCAAAGGATCATTTAAAGGGAGCCGGGCTGGGGGATAACCTTCTTCCCACTCCAAGCGAATAATTCGAGGGAATTTAAGTCGAGTAGCCTCATCAGGTTCAGCGTAAACAAGATGAAAACCCAATTTTTTTAAATGAGCTTCAACTAAAGCTTTAACTCTTTCTGGTCGCTGATCAGGCACCAAACGAAAATCAAGGGAAGCTTGAGCTTTGGTCGGGATAGCATTTTGAGCCGCTTGACCTACCTGACCAGAGCTCAAACCTCGAATATTTAAAGCTGGTAACATGATTTTTTCATAGATGCTACCAAAACCTTCGCTCCAAGCTATTTTCAGTTCTTTTTTTAAATCCTCATCAATGGCCGGAGCTTCAGCTATGATTCTCTTTTCTTCCCCTGTAAGCGGCCGGACATCCCGGTAGAAGCCCTCAATAAGAATATTGCCGTCGGGATCACGCAAGCTAGCCAAAAGATTAGCTAAAAGGGCAGCTGGATTTGGCGCCCAATGGCCGTAATGTCCACTATGCAAAGGCCGAATTGGTCCATAAACCGTTATCTCAAGGCCAACAATTCCTCTAGCCCCAAAATAGACTATGGGCCGACGGCTCTGATGAACCGGCCCATCACAGAGAATCCAAAGATCAGCTTTTAATAAATCCTGATTAGCTTTAATTAACGAAGGCAGATGAGGCGAACCCATTTCCTCTTCGCCTTCAAAAAGAAACTTTAAATTAACAGCTGGTTTGATCCCTGAAGCTTTTAAAGCATCAAGGGCCGCCAACATAGCCATGATCGGAGCTTTATCATCGCTGGCAGAGCGAGCATAAAGTCGAGCCTCAGGATATAAAGAATAATCATATTGATCAATCCGTAGGGGCTGGCCTCCCAATTCCCTCGGCTTATCGAAAAGGATAGGTTTCCAAGGGTCTGAGGCCCATTGAGCCACATCCACTGGCTGGCCATCATAATGGGCATAAAAAGCTAAAGTTAATTTGGCCTCCGAACCTTTTATTTCCCCATAAACGGCTGGCGGCGCCCCGGCGATATGGAGAAGCCTCGTTTCGACCTCTCTTTTGTCGAAAGCTCTGACCAGCCACCGCGCATTTCGCCCAATATTTTCCTCATCAGTGGCCACATTGGGAATGGAAAGAAATTCCTGATATTCTTCAATAATCAACTTGCTTTTCTCTTGCCAAAAAATCCGAACTCTCTCTAACCAGCCAGGCAAATCCCCGCTCAATAAAATTTTGAAATTAAGGAAGAAAAAGGAAAGATAAAAGATAAAAAATCTCATCTGATCATGTCAATTGACTAACTTTTTTTATTTTTTTCATCTCTCATTTCATCTTCAATTTAAGCTATCTTCAATAAGACGAAGCTTTGAAAACGGCTTGGCGCAGGGTTGCTCTTTTAATTCTTTCCTCAACCGGATTAACCCCTATGCCGGGGCCTTCTGGAACCAGAATCGTTCCATCTTTCGTCAATTCAACTGGCGGTTCAATGATATCTTCAGCATAATAGCGTCTACTGGCCGATAAATCAGGGGGATAAAGAAAATTGGGCAGAGAAGCCAGATGAAGATTGTGAGCTCGGCCAATCCCACTTTCGAGCATGCCGCCACACCAAACTGGCATATCATGAACCTGGGAATAATCGTGGATCTTTCGGGCCTCACAAATCCCACCAACTCGGCCAACTTTGATATTAATTATACGGCAAGCGCCCATTTCATAAGCCTGACGAACTGAATCAAGGTTGAGAATACTTTCATCAAGACAAATGGGGGTAGCCATTTCGCTGGCTAAACGGCTGTGATCCCAGAGGTCATAAGGGGGAAAGGGCTGCTCCAACATTAGCAAACAGAATTCATCTAGCTCCTTTAGTCTTTCTTTATCTTCTATGCGGTAGGCTCCATTGGCATCAACCTGAAGAGGCAGGTCAGGAAAATGTTTTCGGAGAAGATGACAAGGTTCTCGATCCCAACCAGGCTTAATTTTTATTTTAACTCTCTTATAACCTTCCTTGACGTAACCTTCGACTTGACGCAGCAATTCCTCTAAAGAATCCTCAATCCCACAGCTCACACCCGGGGTAATTTCTTTCTGGGTTCCCCCATAAAGCTGATAAAGAGGCAAACCCATCGCTTTGGCTTTTAGATCCCAAAGGGCAAGTTCTAGGCCTGCCTTGGCCATAGGATGGCCTCGAAATTTCTGAGCAGCTCGATAGAAATGCTCAGGTTCAATTATCTTTTGATTAAACAGAAGAGGAATTAAAAATTCTTCAAGAAGGTACCAAGCCGTCTGAGTCGTTTCATAACTATAAAATGGGGCTTGGGAAGCAACAACCTCGCCATAACCACATAAGCCATCGGCATAAACCTGAACAATGATAAAAGTTCTTCCTTCCTCCCGGCCTAAACTCGTTTCAAAGGGATGAACATAAGGCAAATAAAGAAGGGAAAGCTCCACCTGTTCAATTTTCATTTCTCTCCTCCTTCAGACCCTGGCCATTAAGGCGTCTTGGTTTTTTATTTTCATCTTTTTACCCTTAAGTTGAGACCCTTTATCTTCTCCAATCTCTCCAAAACATAAAAAGAGCGGTCACCAAAAATAAAATCGCTCACCGCATAACCCTGTTTAAAATAATGCTTCATCGCCTTTCTGATAGCTTGCTGCCAAGCTGCGATTAGCCATGGTTCCTGGCTATAACTCCGAATATCATTAGGGAGAGAAATAAAAATAATTTCATCTTTTAATTTAAGCTTAACTTTATCGGGTTTCAATCGACCGGGGTCCAATAGTTCGCTGTTAACAGCTATCGTCAATTCATCTATTTGATATTTCCTTTGCTGGAACTTCTTTCCTTTGGCTTCTTTAAGCCGCTCAGTCACCCGAGGTGATTTTATCCACCACTCCATTAAAAAGCGGTCGGTGGGAATATTTGGCCCAAGAAGCAAAGCAGGCGAGTAGCCATAAAAATTATCCCAGTAAATTCGGGTAATGGCCCCCAAAGTTCGGAGATTAAGATTAGCATTTTTAGCCTGAAGAGGATCAACTGTCCAAGTAATTAAATCAAGGCCCAGCTTTAAGGCCACCTCTCGCTGAGCCCATTTTAACTTTTTCCCTATCCCTAATCCCTGATACTGAGGTCGGACAGCTAACAAATGAGAATGATGGCTCAATCGCCCTTGAAAGATTGACGGAAAAGAATAAACAAATCCAACCAGTTGGTTCTGGATAAAGGCGCCAAGAAGGATGTGGCCCATTTGAGTGCCAAGACAAAATTGATGAACTGGGGTTGCCTCTACGTCTTCAAGTTTCCAGACTTCTTTCTGAATAGCAACGCATTCTTCAAATTCAGGGTAATGACGAAGCGGCCTGATTTTTATCTTGATTCTTTCTTGTCTTGGTTTATTGTCGACCTTCATAAAGGCTCACCCCTTTCTTTTGGGCTAAATTAAAGTAAAGGTCAACTACTCGATTAGCCATAGCTTCGGCTGAAAAGTGACGCCGAACAAATTCCCGACCTTTTTCAGCCAAATAATTAGCCAATTTCCGATCATGATAAAGCTCAATAATTGCCTTAGCTAAAGTTTCTGGATCCTTGGGAGGAACAAGAAGTCCTGTCTCCCCATGACGAACAATTTCAGGAATTCCGCCCGCTCTGGTGGCCACAATTGGCAAACGACTAGCCATAGCATCAAGAAGAGAACTCCCCAATCCTTCCAAATGGGAGCTAAGGACAAAAAGATCCAGGGAAGCCAAAATTCTCGGAATATCTTCTCTGAAGCCTAAAAAAAATACAATGTCTTCAATGCCAAGTTCATGGGCTTGAGATTCGAGTTCGAGCCTTAATGATCCAGTGCCAACGACGATTAACTTAATTTTAGGCGAATGCTGGCGAACAATTTTAGTAGCTTGGAAAAGATAGGTGTGCCCCTTATGGTCCTCTAATGCGGCCACAATTCCAACCAGAAAATCATCCGGAGCAAAGCTCAGCTCCCGCCTCAGAAAATCTCTATCCTTGACTTCATCAAAAACTGAAAAATCAATCCCAGAAGGAATAACCGTAATTTT
This sequence comes from Candidatus Aminicenantota bacterium, assembly GCA_026416195.1. Classification (GTDB taxonomy): domain Bacteria; phylum Acidobacteriota; class Aminicenantia; order Aminicenantales; family CALLJL01; genus CALLJL01. The sequence continues at coordinate 4,675 of JAOAFQ010000195.1, forward strand.
TTCAGGCGGAACCTTTCCTTCAATTAGAACTTTTTTGACGCCTTCGGAAATAGCAATAATGGCATCAAGCTTTTGACCATATTTTCGTCGCGAAAAAAAATGGCGCCCAACGGGAAAATCAACGCGACGATGAGCAACGAGGATTGGGACTTTAGCCCAAGAAGCAGCCCGAAGACCAAGGCTCAAAGAATGGGCCTCATGAAAATGAGCTAGCTGACATTTCTTTTTTCTCATCAGCCTCGCTAACCGGAAAGAAGCCCATAGATCGGCCTCACTTTTCATCTTTAAAGGAATAACCACTAGATTTTCCTCTCTGGCTTTCCTTTCTAAAGGGCTATCAGGCTGAACTACTAGATAAACAGGAAAACCCTTTCTTTTTAGCTCTCGGACAAGAAAAAGGACCTGGCGTTGTCCACCTCGCCATTCCCGACCAGCGTCAACGTGGAAGAGACTCAATTCTTTCACTCCGAAGCCAAATTTCTTTGAGTTTAGCGTAACGGGCAAAAAGAGCGTAACTACTTAAAACCGCAATGATTAAGCCAGGAAAGCCATCTAGAAAACCACCAAGAAAAAGATAATTTCTTAGGAAACGAAGGGGTGGAAGAAAGGCCAGGTGATACCAACGACATTTTTTTCTCTGGGCATAAAGCTTTTTTGCCCCTAGCTCAGAAAAAAGATTTATTCGGCGCATATGATCCGTTATATTCCGATAAGTGAAATGAAGAAGGTTACCTCGAAGTTTTCTTATTTCTCCCTCAATAACCAGTTTTTCATGAACAAACTCACCTTCCCAATGGGCTTTGTCCCGACGAAAGAGACGCACTCGACGATCAGGATACCAACCTCCATGTCGAATCCATCGACCTAAATAAAAGACCTGACGAGGCATGGAAAAACCAACACAATCAGGCTCGGTTGGTAAAAGAGAAATAATCTCTTCTCTCAGTTCAGGCGATAATCGCTCATCAGCATCAAGGGAAAGAATCCACGGATAATTGGCCTGGCTGTTGCCATAATTTTTCTGATCAGCATAATTACTCCATTCTCTTTCGAAGACTCGACAACCGAAACGATGAGCAATTTTAACCGTTCCATCAGTCGAAAAACTATCGACGACAATAATTTCTGAAACCACTCCTTCTAGGCTTTGCAAAGCAGCAGGCAAGCGCTCCTCTTCGTTATGGGTAATAATGACGGCTGAAATTTTCACAGTTCATCATCTTAACATAGCCTTAAAAAACAAGGCAAGCTAGGGATATTAAAATTAAGCAGCTTAATCTAATTTATTTTTTCCTGGTAGCGAATGAAATTTTGGCCAGTAATTTTTTCCAGCTTAGCCCAAGCCAGAATATAATCCACGATGGCTCTCAACTCCAAAGACCGAGCGTTGGCCAATTCTGCTTGATATTGAAGAACAAAATAATTGGTGGTGAGTCCAACCGCCATTTTTTTCTCTTCTGCCTGTAATCTTTTCTCAGCCCTTTCTCGAGCAATTCGCAAAGCCTCCACTCTTTTGGCATTGGTTTCAATATCGCGAAGGGTATCGCTGACCTCAAGCCGGATTTGCTGTTCTAAGCTTTTTAATCGGGCCTGACTTCTTTCTAATTCCAGACGAGCCGAAGCATAATTAGCTCGGCTCGTCAAATTGCTCAAAGGAAAGGATAAATTCAAACCAACAGTCCAGTTCTGGTAAAGAAGCTTTAAGGCATCACGGATAGAATCGGAAGCACTGCCCTTTTCTCGGCCGACAATAACGCCGAGAAAAGGATTATCATTAAGATAAAGAAGCCGGTCGCCGGAAATGCCAGGACTCCAGTAAGCTAATTGGAAATCAAGTCTGGGAAGAAGTTCATTTTTAGCCATGGCCAAGTTAAATTCTCTAATTTCTATATTTTTTTTTAATTGCTCTATTTCCGGTCTTTTGGTCAAAGCCAAATTAAGGGCCTCTTCAGCCGAGGCCTTCCGAGGGATAAATTCAGGCTGATCTTGAGGGATAATAACTGCCCCTGCTTTTTGAGGATCAGCTTCAAGATTAAGCAAATTGTGAAGAATTTGCTCGGCCCTTTCCACTACCCTTTCAGCTTGAATAAGTTCCGCTTCTCTTGAGGCCACCTCGGCTTCAGCGTTTAAAAGTTCAATTGGGGCCAATTTGCCTACCTCCACTTCCTTCTGATTTTTCCTTAGCAAATCCCGAGCTAACTGAAGCGAAGCCTGTTTGACTTTAAGATTTTCTATGGCAAAAACTAGATTCCAATAAGCTTCTTCAACCGCATAAATGGTCTCGGCAATGGCCGCTTCATATTGTTTCCAAGCAACCTCGGCATTTTTTGTGGCCAAAATTATCTCGCGGCGGCTCATTTTAGGGCCAAAATCGCGGAGTAAAGGCAAGGTCAGGTCAAAGCGAATCGTACTTCCATAGCGAGGATTAATCAACTGGAAGGCCTGATTAGTATCAGAGCGATAGCTCTGAAAAGACAAGCTTAGATAGCCTCCAATAGGCAATTGCTGATTAATAGAAAAACTATAATCCTGGTATTTGGTCACAATGGTTGTGGCTCCTTGAATCCACCAATAGGGAGGACTTTCTTGGCGTTGTCGACCATAGTTAAGTTCAAAGCGGGGGAGAAAGATCTCCTTGGCCCGGCTGGCCGAAGTCTCAGCTATCTCTGGGGCAAACTTTTCCACCGCTAAATTAAGATTATTTTTGAGGGCGAGAACAATGCAGTCATCAAGGGATAAGGGCAGATTTGGCCGACTCTGGCTTTGCTCTTTCATAGCCAAAAGAGGGAAGGGCCAAAGGCTAAAGGCGAATATTAACCAACCGATTAAAACCAATTCTATTTTGTGGCCTAAAAAAACTCTTACCTTCACCTCAACCTCCTCCCAAAAGGTATTGAATTTTAAGAAGATAAAATTTTCACTAACAAAAAATTTCTTTTTTTCATTATTTCTTGTATCATTTTTTATTACAAAAAGAAAAGCTCTAAGTTTCCTCAGGAGGCCAAAAGGGAAATTTGATAGCTGAAAAAAGTTTTTTATAATCACGCCAGCATGTCCAGTTGGTTAAGACCAACGAGCCTTCTTCTCGCCAGCTCCGTAAGTCTAAGTCTATTTTTATCTTTTTGGCGTCAAGCTAAACATTTTAATATTGTCCATCATCGCCTTGATTTTAGTTGGGGACTCTGGCTGTCCCTTTTTCTTTTATCGGTGATTATCCTCAGCTGCTTATGGTTTATCTTTTCGCTCATCATTAGGGGTTTAACTCGCTTCAATCTATGGTCAATCCTTAAAAATAACTACCTGAGCTTTCTTCCCTTTATTTTTCTAAGCTTAGCGCCTTTAACTCTTCAAAATTATGTCACTAAACAAGATATTTATAGCCGGCTAAAGCTGGGTCTTCTCTTGGTGGTCTTAGCTTTTCTTTTAATTGAATTTCTTTTCATTAAAAGTCTCTTGAATTTTCCTTTAGAAAAAAAGGAATTCTTTCGCCTTTTTTTGGCTCTTTCGCCACGGAAAAAATGTTTACTTCTTTTTTTTATTGCTTATTTTTCTTTTGGCTTAGGCGCTTACCTCATTAACAGCCGAGGAGCTGATTTTTCTGGCGATGAACCTCATTATTTAATTATTGCTCATAGTCTTATTGTGGATCATGACTTTGATTTATCCAATAATTATGAGCAAAGAGATTATTGGCGATTTTTAAAATCGAAGGCCATCCTTCAACCCCACACTGTCCCTGGAGCTAGACCGACGAATCGCCTTTCCTTTCATTCACCTGGAGTAGCTTTTCTTCTCCTTCCCTTCTATTGGCTCGGCCAAATTCTTGGGGGATGGGCTCTGGCGCTTCTGCCTCGTTTGGCTATGGCTATCTTTGGTTCTCTTTTTTGTCTTCAACTTTACTGGCTCATTAAAGAAATGGGTTGGGGGGAGAAAATCGCTTTAAAACTCTGGTCCATTTCCCTATTGACTGCCCCTATTTATTTTTATTCTTTTCATCTATACCCAGAAATAATTGTGGCTTTCCTCTCTTTGCTTATTTTTCGCTGGTTAATTCAATGGGAAAGGTTAAAAAATTATCATTTCCTTCTTATAGGATTGCTACTTTCTTCCTTTTTTTGGTTTCACGCCATTAAATATTTCTTCATCCTTTTACCTCTTGGGCTTTATGCCTTGATTAGGATTCATAATTTCCAAAAAAAATTTAAAAACTTTCTTTTCATTGGGCTTCCTTTCTTGGCCGGTTTCGCTGGCTATTTTTATTTCCAAAAGGTCCTTTATGGTTCGATTAATCCGACTTCAGTCTCTTGGCAAGGGGCGATGGGACCTCAAGAATCTCTAGCTTTTCTCAAATTCATTTTTTCATCTATTCCATTTCGATTTCGCTGGGAAACTTTAGCTGGCTACTTTTTTGATCAACGAGATGGCCTGTTTCTCTATGCTCCCATCTATGTTTTAGCTTTTGTTGGGCTTATCGCCATGCTCCGCCAAAAAACAAAATTTGCCTTGAAAATCCTCCTCTTAACTTGGCCCTACTTTCTTTTTTCTGCTTTTCTAACTCAACGAGCTGGCTATGCTCCCCAAGCCCGACCACTGGTGGCCAGTTTCTGGGGCTTTCTTCTTTTTTTAGGTTATTTTTTCTGGACTAACCAAAAAAGATGGCTAAATTTTATGGCCCAATTGTTTTTTATTTATAGTTTGATTATAAATGGTCTTCTTCTCTTATCGCCCCTTAATCTTTATCAAGAGACCACAGCAGGGACAACCGAGAGAGCTGGAGGACTTTTTTGGCAATTAAGCCATCTTCATTTTTCTTTGCCTCAAATTCTGCCTTCATTTTTGAAAATTGAAAATAGCTTTTGGCTCCCCAACTATGTCTGGCTTAGTCTCTTTTTCGGTTTTCTTGTCTTAAGTCAACTTAAATGGGATTGTCATCGGCCCCTCAAATTTCCCTTAAAAATTTCATTTACCCTCTTTAATCTCCTTTTATTTCTTTTATGGTTTACTTATTATCCTCGGCTTATTCTGACCAATCCAGTCAAGAAAAAATGGCCAGAAAATCAAGTCATTACTTTTTACTCTCTTTCTCGAGTTGCTCAGCTCGAAAAACCTGGAACTTTCTTTTTACCTCAAGCTAATCGACCTTATCATTTTTGGTGGAAGACTAATCGTCAGCTTGAATCTATAGAAATCGAAGCGTCTTCGCCGGCCGCGGACATTCCAGTTGAAATTTTCATCTTTGATTATCCCTTTTTTAAGGGTAATATAAATCAGTCCAAAAAAAAATTAATCTTAGCCTTCCCGCCAACTTATAAATGGAGAAAAGATTATCTTTACTGGCTAAGAATTGACCTCGGCCCTGAGAGTGAAAACCGATTAAGCGCCAAGCCTTTTCAATTCTCCTTTTCTTTACGCTAAGATTTTTATTCCCCTTTTTAAGACTTGACTTTTGGAAATTTTAGAGAGCCATTGATCAAGTTAATTTTGGATTAATTAAAATTAAATAACAAAACTAAGAGAACTATGGAAATTATTTTAAGTAAATTGTTCCTGTTTCCAGATTCCCCAGACATGGAGTTTGAATTTGATAATCGTTTTAATAATCGACAGACCATAGACCACACTTCGCCAAAAGCCTATTTGGGAAGCCTCAGGAAAATACCGTGTGCGGATCGGAATTTCTTTAATTTTCAACCCGTGAATGACTCCCTGAGCAATAATTTCTGTATCAAAAACAAAATCGTTAGAATTTTTTTCAAATTTTACTTTTTCCAAATAACGACGGCTATAAGCTCGAAAACCAGAATGATACTCAGTCAAATAAATCCAGAAGGCTGCATTTTCCAAAGCGGTAAGGAATAAATTGGCCAGAAACTTCCAACGGGGCATTCCTCCCTCTAAGGCTCCACCCCCCAACATCCGGGAGCCGAAAACCGCATCACATTCATCCTTAAGAAGAGGGGCAATTAATTCAGGAATCACCCTCGGATCATATTGATGGTCAGGGTGAACCATAACGACAATGTCTGCTCCGGCCTTTAAAGCTTCGCGATAACAAGTCTTTTGATTTCCGCCATAACCTAGATTTTTTTCATGAACAAAGACTTTAAGGCCAAGCTGTCGAGCTACCTCAACGGTTCTATCTTGGCTAGCATCGTCGGTTAAAATTATTTCATCCACCCAATCACGAGGAATGTCGGCGACTGTTCGAGCTAAGGTTTTTTCGGCATTATAGGCGGGCATAATGACCACAACCTTTTTATTTCTCCAAGTTGCTGGCAAGTCTTCTTCCTTTCAACAATTCATCATACCATTATAAAATTCATATTAATTTAATCCCTTGGAGCTAAAAAGGCAATGTCTTTTCCCTTAAGGCCAATTATTTCCAAATCAAGACCTCTGCTCTTTATCCAAAAATCACCTCATCTAGGAAATATAAAATTAATTCTCTCCAGGTCGAAAAGTTTTAAATTTTACAGGCAGGCAGGCATTCTTGCGCCAAAATTTGAGTTCTGTCACTTTATAAACATTTCTCTTTCTTACACTCAAGATGCCTACCACCAGGTCTCTGTCCCAATACTGATAATCGTGGCTCGAAACCGTTGGCGGCGCTTGAGGATGGGAATGGATCGAGCCAATATAGCTTAAGCCGCTATTAGATACAATGCGGTCAATTTCCTCATAGTCAGGGATTACATAATCATAGGTCGCTTCTCTTATGGGTGGGATGACGATCTTAACAATTTTATAAGTATTATTTTTAAGTTTCTTTCCGAGGAGAACCCCATAAATTTCCCGAGGATAAAAACGGCTAGCTTTTCGCTTGAACTTTTTAAGATCGAACTCATTGATGAGGAGTCTCATTTCTGAACCGCTGGCCAAAGATGGTATGAGTTTATACCATATTCCCCCCGCCGCGTCAATTAAAGCAAGCATCCCTTGAAACCCTTTCCCTTGACTTAAGCTTTTAATATAATGGTCTAGTCTGAGGAAGAAGTGCTATTTGAACCTGAACTAAGACCAAATTGGTCCTTGAAGTTAGTTATTTTTCTCTTTTCCCTAGTTATTCACGGTTTTATCTTAATTCTTCTGATTCAGGCATTTACCCCTGTCACCATAATCAACTTTCCAGTAAAAGTCACCGCAGTAACCATTGTCCCCAGAGAAGGGCTGATTCTACCTTCTGGACCTGACCAGGGAACCTCAGCAGGAGCCACCATCAAAAGTAAAACGGCTGGAATTGGGGAGTCCGGACCATCAACTGCAAGGTTACAAGAAAAGATGGCTCTCCTTGATAGGGAGGCCACAATCCCTTTTTCTAAGCCCAGACCGCCTGGTCCTATGCCTTATCCTCCCTTCAATCTCATTCCTCGCCCTAAAGGGGAAACGTCATCTTTTACCCTGAAGCTTCCAGCGCCACCTGAAAAGGAAAGAATCCAGCCATCTGAGCAGAGGTTAAGACCAGGCTCACCTCATGATTACTGGCGATATGTTTTAGCCATAGAACCAGGCAAAGAAAAAAAAGAAGCAATTTTTGGGGTCCCCATTATCAGTGGTTCAGGTCCTATTTCGCCTCAGGTCCCTCGAGTCTCGATTGAAGGCCCAGGATATGACCTTTCTCCCTGGGCCCAAGAAGTCGTGGCCCGCCTCCAAAAGAACTGGCAAATCACTGCCTCGAAAGCGGCACTAGAAAAAGGAACCCTTCATCTTCAGATTGGAGTTGACCGAAGCGGCGAGATCACCTTTATGCGAATCATCCTCTCTTCTCAGAAAGCAGCTTTCGATCGGGCAGCCTTAGAAGCAATTAATCTGAGCTTACCTCTTCCCCGTCTCCCCGAAGGATTGCCTACGGATTCTCTTGAATTGACAGTAATTTTCGAATGTGAAGAGAGTCGAAAATGAAACCCCTGAGATTAACTCTTTTTATCAGCATGATCTTCCTTCTTTATTCTTTCGTTACTAGCAGCCCTCAAGAATGGAAAAATGAAGCGGCTACTCTTTTTCTCCAAAAAGTTCCTTTCTCGGAAATTGCTTCTTTTCTCGAAGCTAAATTCGACTCCCTTAATGATGAAGATAAAGCGACAGCTACTCTGATCCTTGCCTATTCTTGGCAAAGAACAAATAATCTTTCCAAAGCTTACACCTGGCTAGCCCGTTTTTTTGAGGATTTTCGAGGCGAAGGGGCCTTTTTCGATTTCCTCCCCCGCTCAACCCAAAATGATCTATGGTTCTTTCTTCGTTTTTGGCAAGGTCGATATCCCCTGGTTACGGATTTATCTTTCTTAATACCAGCTGAAAAAACGTCGAATCTTTCCCCCCCTGATAATCTAATCTTAGCGGTCCAAGTGACCAACAGTGCTTTTTTCAAGTTGATTTCTGAAGGCGAAACGATTAAAGCTGGTCTTTTGCAAAAAGGCTTAAATACCCTCAGCCTTGAATCCAGTCCTTTAATTAGAGAAAGTGGCACCAGAACTTTTTTCCTAGAACTTAAAGCAGAGGATTTAATCATTCGTCGGGAGATAACAATTCAAGTTAATCTAAGTTCGGAACTTCTTCTTTCAGCTGAACCTCAAGCTGATCTAATTAGAAAATATCGAGTTTCTTTGCTTCTTGGGAATAAACTCCTCGCTCAAAGTCAAAGCACTTTTAAGCTTACACCACCTATTCAAATCACCTTGCCGCCAGCTGATGGCCGTTTTTCTCCTTATGGACCAGTTCATCCATCTGGCCAAAATCCTCAAGCGATCGGAGTTTCCATCTTTTCATTACCGGCTGTCATTGCTGATCTAATAAAGGAATTTAAATCAAAAAAGGAAGAAAAAGAGAGAATTCCAGCCCCAGCAATCAAAAGGGAAATTCAATTTGTTTACTTAAATCAGACTCAACGTGGCTTGGAAAAAATGACGGCCGATTTAAAGCTAGAGGAAAAGGGGTATCAGGCGTTAGTTTTTTCACTTTCCTCTTCGTAAGTGGTCTTAGACCAAAAACTCTTTTTTAATTTCAAAAGCTCTTTAATGAGCTTTCCATTTAATCTTAAAAGGATGAGATCAAGCTGGCTTGACTTAGAAAAGAAGGTAAAATATACCAGTGGTTAATGAGATTTAAAGGGAAAGGTTCAACCTATTTTTTTATCGGACTTCTTGCCCTTGGCCTTGCCCTTTTCCTCCAATTGATTATCGGTAGTTCTACCTTATCGGTTATCCACAAGCGATTTCCTTTTAATCCTTATCTTTTTCCCTTTCTTTATGGGCTTTCATTTCTTTTTTTCTTTTCTTTATGGAAATTTCTATTCTATCTTCTTTCATCCATCGGTTCCTCGCCCCATGAAATTAAGAGAATATTCATTCCTTTCTTACCCTTGTTTTCCTTCCTATTTTCCCCTCTTCTTCTTTATTTTTATTGGAGTCGCCAAGATTTTCTTAATCGCCTCTGGCGGTTGGCTCTTCTGGCTATTGTTGTTTCTATTATCTTAGCCTTAATTAGTTTTGAAAAATTGAATAGCCTATTTCGCCAGCGAATTAAAAACCTGGTGAATAATTTTGGCTCCCTTTCCCGTTGCCAGCGACTCGTCATTTTATTTTTTGTGGCCTTTATTGTTTACCAGCTAACAACCCTTGTTTTAGTCTTGAAAGGAGTCACTTTTTCTGGTGATGAGCCCAATTATCTCCTCATAACTCACAGTTTAATTTACGATGGCGATATCAATTTAGCCAATAATTATGCCCAGCAGGATTATTTCGCCTTTTATTCTCGAGAAGAACATCCCCGACTAAAACTCGGTATTTATGGCCGATACGGAAAAAAAGGCAAAGATTATATTTATCCTATTAATCTGCCGGGAATATCAACTCTCATCATTCCTTTTTATCTTCTAAGTCAACTTTTTAGTGGTAAAGTTTTAACCTTCATCCTCAAAGGGAGCCTTTCAATTTGGGGGGCTTTGTTCAGCCTTCAAGTTTATCTTCTTAGTCGAGACCGTTGGGGCCGAGAAGGTTTGGCTTTAAGCCTTTGGCTTCTAGCGGCTTTTACCCCGCCTATTCTATTTTATTCGAGCCATCTTTATCCAGAAATAGTTATCGCCTTTTTTTCTGTCCTTATTTTTCGGCGCCTTCTCTTTGGCCAGAATATATCTTATCTTGAAGCTTGTAGTTTAGGCTTTCTGCTGGCTACTTTTCCTTGGTTTGGTCTTAAATATAATTTTATTTTTTGGCCCCTCCTTGCCATCGGTTTTCTCAATTTTTGGCGAACTAGTTTGAGGTTAAAAAAAATAATGGCCTTTTGTCTCTTTCCTGTGATTTCTCAATTTCTTTTTTATTTTTTTATTTACCATCTCTATGGGACCTTTTCACCCATTGCAGTTTATGAAGGGACCATGACCGCCGAACAATTTCGAGCTTTTTGGCAAATGGTTCTAGCCATCCCTCTTTCCCTTCGGCTTGAATCTTTACTTGATTATTTTCTCGATCAGCGGGATGGACTACTTTTATATTCGCCAATCTATTTCTTTGCCTTAGCTGGTTTCATCGATTTGTGGCGACGCTCAAAGAAAATATTTCTTCTTCTGCTTTTTATTTCTTTTCCTTTTCTTTTCAACTATTCCTTTCTCACTCACCGTCAGGGATACTCACCTCAAGCCCGCGTGCTAACTCCCCTCATTTGGGTTGGATTAATTGCTTTAGGAGAATTTCTGGCGACTAATCAAAAAAGAGCCTTCCGTCACCTCTTCTTTTTATCGACAGCTATCACTTTTGTCTTTACCTTAATCCTGCTTTTTAATCCGCCCTTTCTTTATCAACCTACGACCCATGAATTCACCTCAAGACCAGGCGATCTTTTTGTTTATTTAAGCCACGCTCATTTCTTTCTTCCCTATTTTCTTCCTTCTTTCATTAAAATTAATAATTTTGGCTATTGGCCAAACTATGGGTGGCTAACCCTGATAATTCTTTTTTTGATTACCTATGCTTTTTCCCGTAATAGCTTGATTTTGAATTGGAGATTGACTTGGCGTTCTCTCCTAATTATTTTTCTTATCATTTGTTTTCTGCGGATTGTTTTCCCCAGCCCCCCTCTCTATCCAGTGAAAACTATTTATTATTCACCGACCCGCTCTTTAGGATTTTATCTTTTTTATTTGAAACGGGGAGTTGTCGTTAAGGAAGAAGGCGATTTTTATTTACATCTTGAAAAGCCTTACCGCTTTATCTTTGGCTCCAAACAGGAATTGAAGGAAATTGAGATCAGATTGGGTTCAGAAAAAGGTTCTTATGAGATTGATCTCCAAGCTTTTGATTTACCTCTTTTTAAAACCAAAATAGATCGAGAAATTCAAAAAGTCATATTGACTCTCCCTCCTGCTTATAGAAGGGGTCATCTCTATCTTTACGAAATTAATCTTAAAATGAAGCACTTAACTAAAGAATCGATGCAACTTGAGCCCTTTATGATTCAATTTCTTCCAAAGTTGCGCTAAACCGAGCATAGGCCTCAAGATCGAGGGGAGAAGGAAGGGGGGAACCCGATTTTAGGAATTCCACCGCTAAAGCCCCAACCATCGCCGCATTATCTGTACAATACTCAGGCAAAGGTAAATAAGCTTTAACTCCTCTTTCGTGGCCAAGCTGAAGAAAATTTGTTCGAAGTCGCTGGTTGCGGGCAACGCCGCCACAGAGAAGAATTGACTCAACTGGATAATAAGTTATGGCTTGGGAAAGATTAACCAAGAGAGCCTCCACCACCGCTGCTTCAAAGCTGGCAACAAAATCTTTTATTTGGGGGCTGGAGGCAGTAATCTGGTTTTCTTTAATATAGCGGAGGGCTGCGGTTTTTAAGCCACTAAAACTAAAATCAAGGGAATTATCTTTCATTCGGGGCACAGCAAAGATAAAAGCTTTGGAATTACCTTTTTCAGCCAATTTCTCAATAATTGGACCGCCTGGATAACCAAGATGAAGAAATTTAGCGATTTTATCGAAAGCTTCGCCAGCTGCATCATCTCTAGTTCGACCAAGAAGCTGGTAAGTCAATCTTTTTGGTAAATAAAACAACGAAGTATGTCCACCAGAAACAACTAGAGCTAAGGCGGGAAAGGAAATCTCAGAATTGGTCAGAAAAACCGATTCAATGTGAGCTTGAAGATGATCAATTCCGATAAGAGGTCGGTTATAATAATAGGCCAAAGCCTTGGCCAAACTCACCCCGACCAAAAGGGAACCAATTAAGCCTGGACCTTGAGTGACGGCGAAAGCATCAATTTTCTCTAAAGAAACATTAGCCCGATTGAGAGCTTCCTTAATTACAGGAAGAAGGTTACGGAGATGTTGCCTGGAGGCCAACTCAGGGACAACACCTCCAAAAGGAGCATGAATTACATCCTGACTTAGAACAATGTTACTTTTTACCTCTCGCTCAAAGGTTACCACTGCGGCTGAAGTTTCATCGCAGCTCGTTTCAATGGCCATTAGGCATTTCATTTACTTTATCATTTTATTAAATTTAGGACTGAAAGAGTAAAATTAATCGATTTCATTTAATCTTTAGATAACCTAATAATTGAAGATTCAAAGGGAGGCTCAAGAATTCCTTTTTCGGTAATAATAGAGGTTATCAACGAGGCTGGAGTCACATCAAAGGCTGGATTTCTCACGGGAATGTCGGGATAGGTTATCCAACTAGACCCTATTTTCCGAACTTCATCAGGAGCTCTCTCTTCAATGACAATTTCTTGACCTGATTTAAGCTCCAAATCAATCGTTGAAAAGGGGGCAGCCACATAAAAGGGAATCTTGTTTTCCTTAGCTAGAACCGCTAAGCTGTAAGTGCCGATTTTATTAGCGGTATCACCATTTCGGGCAATTCGATCAGCTCCCGTTATGACTAAATTAATTTCGCCGTTCCGCATCAACCAGCCTGCCATATTATCAGTAATTAAAGTAACGGGAATTCTGGCTCGACGCAACTCCCAACAAGTTAACTTAGCCCCTTGGAGCCAAGGTCTGGTTTCACCAGCGATAACTTTAATCTTTTTCCCTTGTTCCCAGGCCCATTTTATAACGCCAAGGGCTGTTCCATAGCCAGCCGTAGCTAGCTCCCCCGCATTACAATGAGTTAAAATTGTAGCCTCTTGGGGAATCAAAGAAGCTCCAAGCTCGCCGATTTTTTTATTCGTCGCCACGTCTTCAACCTCTAACTGTCGTGCTTCTTGGGTTAATCGCTCAATAATTCTTTCTTTGCCTTCTTTTTTTACTTCTTCATAAACCCTTTTCATTCTCTCCAAAGCCCAGAATAGGTTGCGAGCGGTCGGCCTAGTTCGACTCAATCGGACAATCACCATTTCCATAATTTCGTTTAAGGAACAATCATTAGCCTGTTTCTTTAAACCTAAAACAACTCCATAGGCCGCTACCAAACCAATAGCAGGGGCCCCTCGGATAATCATCTTTTCAATTGCCTGAGCTACCTCTTCGTAATCAGAGCAGACAACGTATTTTTCCTCAAAGGGAAGAAGACGTTGGTCAAGAAGAATTAATCGATCTTCCTGAAATTCAAAGGCCGGCCACATTTACCTTTCTCCCAAATTAAATAAAACCAAAAAAAGAATAATGGCAAAAAAGTCTGAACTCGTCAAACCATCAGGTCGTTCCTTGACTTTTCTGTCTGTCTCGCTTAGGCTAATCCTGTTGGATTTTTTGTGGCTTGAGCCAAAAGGAGGTGTCGATGTTTCTTTTCGGACCAATTGGACCAACGGAACTGCTGCTCATTCTTCTTATTGTTGTTATCATTTTTGGGGCCAAACGGCTACCTGAACTTGGGAAATCTCTCGGCGAAGGCATCAAGAATTTTCGCCGAGCAGTAAGTGGACGAAGTGACGAAGAGGAAAAAAAACTCGATAAAAATAAAACCAATTCATCTTCCAAAGAATGAAGCGTCTTCTCGAAAAGCTAGCCGCTGAGCGCAAAGCGAAGGAAGAGGTGCTTAAGAAGCGGCTAGCTAAGATGGACGAAGACAATCTGGAAAAAATTACCTCCGAGTCACTTGAAAAAATTAAGTCATGGTTAACCCAACTCGAAGCTTCTTCCGCTGAAAAAAAACCAAAAAAATTCTTGGGTTTAAAGCTATCTGCCTTACCTGATGGCGAGGTTTTAACTCTATTTCAGAATCTTTTTCGGGCTTTCCAGTTATGTCTCGAACATCAATTTAAATTAATAGAAAAAACTCGCCATGATTTAAGGGAATTAATCGAGCTTGCCAATGATTTGGGCGAGGCCAGAGATAGAGAATGGGACGCTTTAGGAAGCAACCACGTAGGTATTATCTTTAAGAGCCTAGAATGGCGGGTTGATGATTTAAAGGCTCAATGGGAAGAGACTCGAGCTCTCTTGGAAAGAGCTCATTGGCTTCGAGCCAAACTTGAAGAAGTTCTTTTAGCTTTGGGGGAAAAGCCGAAACCGGCGCTTGGCCCATTGCGAGAGACTTTGAGCAGCTTGCGTGATTGGCGTTATGCCAGCTTTGAAAATAGATTCCGTGGGTCCCAAGCCAAAGTAAAAGAACAATTAGAAAATTATGCGGCCCTATTTCCAACTAAAGGCAAAGTCCTCGATTTAGGTTGTGGCCGGGGGGAAATGGTCGAAATTCTTCGAGCCAGAGGAATTGAGGCCATTGGCATTGATTTAAATGAGGAAATGATTGCCCTTTGCCAATCCCGCAATCTTCCCTGTGAGAAAGGGGATTTAATTGAAAAATTAGCTGCGTGCGAAGACAATTCTTTGGCGGGCATATTTTCCTCGCAGGTTATTGAGCATCTTAACCCTCCTGTCCTTGAGGTAATGATTGATCTCTGCTATCTCAAGCTGGCCCCTTCAGGGGTTTTAATATTGGAAACGGTCAATCCCACCTCTGTTTTTGCCCTAGTTCAGGTTTATTTTCTTGACCCATCCCATCAAAGACCAATCCATCCTCAAAGTCTTAAATTTTTGCTTGAAACCGCTGGGTTCAAGAAAATTGAAATTCGCTACTCAGCTCCTCTGGCTGAGGAAAGACTTAAAGAATTACCTACTTCTGATGAAAAGACCATGATTCTCAATCAGAATCTAGATAGATTGAATGAACTTCTGTTTGCTCCGGTCAATTATGCGGCTATTGCCTGGAAATAAAAAATAGTCCATCAAATTATTCAAAGCAATTGATTAGCCATAATAAAATAAATTTCCTTTAAATTAAGGAGAAAAAAGCTAATGGCTTTAGCTGCGGGCTTTGATGTCGGCGGAACCCAAATAAAATTTGGTTTACTTGATCATAAGGGAAAAATAATTTTCCAAGGAAACGAAAAAACTCCCCAGGATTTTCAGCTTTTTGGTCAGAAACTTGACCAGATTTGGGAAAAAATGAAGATTCAAGCTGGCCGAAGAAAAATTGTGGCCGTTGGTTTTGGTTTCCCTGGAATTTTTTGTCCCGAAAGAGAAATAATCATCCAGTCTCCCAATTTTCCGGCCCTTGACGGTTTACCTCTTCGTCCCTTTCTTAAAAAAATTTTTAATTTACCTTTTTGGATGGATAATGATGCTAATTTAGCGGCTTATGGAGAATGGTTTTTAGGTGGAAAGAAAAAACCTGAAAGCTTGGTTCTCTTGACTTTAGGAACTGGGGTTGGCTCAGGAATCATCCTTTCGGGGGAAATTTGGCATGGCTCATTAGGCTTTGCCGCTGAAATTGGTCATTTAACGGTTAACCCCGAGGGAGTAAAATGTCATTGTGGTAATCGAGGCTGTTTGGAGACTGAGGTTTCAGCTAAAGCCCTGGTTCGCCACTATCTTAATTTTTCAACAAGAAAGGAACTTCAAAAAAAGGTTGTTTTAACCGCCAAGGATGTTGCTCTTTTAGCCCGTAAAGGCGATAAAGCGGCCAGGAAAAGTTTTGACCGAGCTGCCTATTTTCTTGGAATTGCTCTCGGAGCCATTATTAATTTTCTAAATCCTGAAGTTATTGTCATCGGTGGCGGCGTCGGAGCATCTGGCGACCTTCTTTTAAAACCTGCCCGACAAGAAGCAAAAAAACATTGTTTTCAAGCGGCTTTCAAAGCGACCAAAATCCGTCGGGCCATTCTTGGTAATGAAGCTGGTTTTATTGGCGCCGCTTTAATGGCTTGGTTTAAACGAACGAAATAAACTTTCCGCATTTAAATAAAAAAATTTTATACTTTATTTTAACTGCAAAATATTTTTCATTGATAACTTGACAGAAAAAAAGAAGATAAAATAAAATTTTTTTAAGGGGCAAAAAATGGAAAGGAGGTGAAAAATCGGGGAAATGGAAGCAAATAAAAGTGTAGTTTTTAATTAAAGGAAGGGGAGGTACAAAAATGATAAAAAAGAAAATTATTTTGTTTTGCCTTTTAATTTTTAGTTTTTTCCTTTTGGCTCAAGCCCAGAGACAAACCGGTTCGATTCATGGTCGAGTAATTGATAAAGATGGCAATCCTTT
Organism: Candidatus Aminicenantota bacterium; assembly: GCA_026416195.1. GTDB lineage: Bacteria > Acidobacteriota > Aminicenantia > Aminicenantales > CALLJL01 > CALLJL01. Next base: position 21,151 of record JAOAFQ010000195.1, read on the forward strand.
GCCTGGGGCGACTGTAACTATTTCCGGGCCAGCCATGATGGGCACAAACTCCTACGTAACTTCTGAAGTGGGGGTCTTCCGCTTTCCTTCCCTCCTTCCTGGTGAATATGAAATTAAGGTTGAGATGCCGGGTTTTAAAACGCTAATTAGAAAAGGAGTTATGGTCAGTGTGGGCAAGACCACTGAAATTAATCTTGAACTTGAGGTAGCTAAGGTGGAAGAAGAAGTCACGGTGGTGGCGGCTTCTCCGGTCGTCGATGTTCAGTCAACTAAAATTAGTATCAATTATGGAACGCAATTCTTGACCAGTATTCCCCTGAACCGAGACCTTTATGATATTCAAAATACTCTTCCTGGTGCTATTGCCGATGGGGCCGATTATCGCCGAACTTCCTCCATTCTCGGGGGAACAGTCCGAAGCCAACTCTACGCGCTTGACGGAGTTCCTATGAATGACCCAGCTACCTGGTATTCTATGGTTAACATCAATGTTGATGTTTATGAGGAAATCGAATTTCAGGTGGCCTCGCTTCCGGCGGAAGTTGGTCAAGCTGATTCCACCTATGTTAACATTGTGACGAAAAGTGGCGGTAACAAATTTTCTGGCAGTGGCGTCGTTTATTATACAGGGGATAAATTTGCGCAGGACCTTTTCACTCGAGATCAGATCAAAGCCCTTGGAGTTAATCCACCAGAAAAATACACCGATTCTCGCGACTTCTCACTCAATTTGGGCGGTCCTATCATCAGAGATCGTATCTGGTTTTTTGTCAATGGGCGCCGATTAACTTGGGATCAGGCTTATGCGGGAACTCCTGAAACGAGAATGTGGCGACTCGGCTTCACCGACAGCCCTCACTACGATTTACGCCATGAAGAATGGATGTCCTTTGCCAAGCTGACTTTCCAAATTACGAAAAATCTTCGTTATATGGGCATGCTCCATTATAATCATATTTATGAGCCAGTTTATTCTAATAGCGTTGGTGTTGATTATGCCGATTGTGCGACTGAAATCTGAGATCATGAAAATACTTACACCACTTCCCATCAATTTAATTGGGTCTTAAACCAGAATACCTTCTTAGATATCCGTGGCTCTTATGTCTGGCGATATTTTCCAATAAGAAGCCGCAACGAAGGACAGTATACCTTCTGGTGTAATACCGTCAGGGTTTGGTGGGGCACAAGCCCTTATAATGATATTTATCATCGAATAAAGATTCCTTTGGTCGCTTCTTTAACCCATTTCAGGGATGACTTCCTTGGCGCAGCCCACGAATTCAAAGTTGGAGTAGAATTTGAGCAAACCGAATACCACCGTGATTGGTTCCGGGCTAATCCCTACTATTCCTATTGGGCTGATTGGAACGCTAAAAACCCCTATTTTTATTCAACAACCAGAAGGCAAGGAAGATTGCGCATTCGTACTTGCCCGCCTGAGGAAGGTCAGTGGGATGTCCAGGATAACACCCGAAGATTTTCAGCCTATGCTCAAGATAGCCTTGTGGCCGGAAGATTAGCCATTAATTTAGGTCTCCGCTTCGACTACTCTTACCAATATGAACCAGAACAAAAACGACCCAAACTTCGTTATAAATACGGTCCTTACGAACTCAACCCAGCTATCACTGATCCTAATGCCCTGCTTGAGGCCCTAAGAGCCCAATGGTACGCTGATCCGACCCTCCCACCCTATTTCCCCTTTGATGAACTGACCACTCCTTGGAAAAAAGTGGTAGAATTCAAAACCTTCTCGCCGCGGATTGGATTCGTTTATGACCTTTTTGGGGATGGAAAAACAGCCTTCAAAATCTCCCTAAGCCGCTATTATGAGCCAGTTTGGTCGGCTAAATATAATGCCGCTCAAATTTTTGGCGCTTCAACGATTAACTATTATTGGTATGATGATAATGGCAATAAACTGATGGATCTTCCACCTACAGATAGATATGTCCTGACTTCTTATCCCAATCAGGACCCCTACTATAATTACTATGTCAAAAATCTGAAGTGTCCCTATATGAACGAATTTGTTACCGCTGTTGAGCGAGAAATCTATAAAGACTTCAAACTTGGGCTTCAGTTCTTATGGAGAGAAAATAAGAACATCGTAGAGGATACCGATTTGAATAATGGCTACGATCCCAATGCCAAGGACGAAAAGGGTCCAATTTGGATTCCTTTCACCTTCACTGATCCAGGCTTTGATGGAAAATGGGGAACTGAAGACGACCAGCAGATGACCGTTTACGGTCTAAGAAAAGATAGACCAGTACCAACGTGGAAAGGCATGAATCCCCCTGAAGCTAAGAGGAGATACTGGGCCGTCATTCTCACTTTTGATAAACGCATGTCAAACCGATGGCAACTCAATGGATCTATTCTTTATAGTTCTTTCAAAGGAAATGCTAGCCCTGATTATAGTGCAACCGAAGGTGAAAGTACGATGTTTGATGATCCTAACTCCCTTATAAACGCCTGGGGATCGGTTGTGTTTGATCATCCTTTGCAAATTCGAATTATGGGAACCTATATTCTTCCCTATGATTTCATTCTCAGCGCTTATCTTCAATATCGTTCTGGTTCCCCTTGGAATAGAACTATAGCTCGGGTCTACTTCCCTCCGGAGATCGCGGCTCAGGTGCAACAAACCTATGTCTCAGTCAATGCTGAGCCACCTGGAACTCGAAGAGGACCCTCCTATACCAATCTTGATATGAGAGTTGAAAAATCATTTCAAATCAACAACTTAGGTAAAGTGGGAGTTTATCTTGACATCTTTAATGTCGCTGGCCGAAGTGGCATAAGTGTTAATCAAAATCCAGCTCCTTATCTTCGCTTTGACCGAACCCCTCCAGCCTATGAGATTTCAACTGTTTATGGCCAGATAACCAGTTGCTATGGGGTGCGTTCCTTCAGGCTTGGCCTGCGTTTCAATTTCTAAAAAAGTAAAAAATGAGGGGGGAGGAGATTAACCTCCCCCCTTTTTTATTTGCCCTTTTTAGATTCAAATTCAAGAAAGTGAATTCGAATAATTGAATTAATATATTTTTTTGAATTAGTTTAAAAATTTTTTTATAAACCAATCTTAAATTTTCCCTTAGAAGTTAGTCCGTCCCGAGCCATCTTTTCATTAAAAATTGGGTATGAATATTGCATATCTGATATTTTGGCAAAGGAGGTGAGATCGCGAAAACCCCAAGATTTAGGCCGAGTAAGCTTTTATTTAAGGCAAGAAAAAGGAGGTTAAGGATGAGAAAACAAATCTTTGTATTTACACTTATTTTTTTTCTTATTATAGCGTCACTCCAGGCCCAAGAATTGACTGGCTCCCTAAAAGGGACAGTCACAGATATAGAGGGTAATCCTTTGCCTGGAGTTGCTGTGACTATTTCCTCCCCCGCCATCATGGGGACTCAGTCCTTCATCACCACCGAGACAGGTTCCTTCCGCTTTCCTTCCCTTCCACCTGGCACTTATAAGGTGGTAGCTGAATTAAAGGGATTTAAAACCGTAGAAAGAACCGATGTTATTGTCAGAGTCGGGATGACAGTGACAGTGGATATTAAGATGGAAGTGGCAGCGGTGGAAGAAGAAATTACGGTGGTAGCGGCTTCCCCTGTGGTCGATGTCCAATCAAGTAAGCTTGCCGTGACGGTTGATTCCAATATGCTTAAGAATATCCCCATGCGCCGAGACCTCTATGATATCATGACCGCCGCTCCTGGCGTTGTCTCCGAAGGGGCCACTTACCGCCGAACTTTCTCGGCCCATGGCGCAACTGTAAGAAGCAATACTACTGCCTTTGACGGCGTCAATATGAATGACCCGGTCGTCATGTACACTATAACTAATATCAACTTTGATGTTATGGATGAGGTCGAAATTATTACGGCAGGACACCCTGCCTCTATTGGCTATACTGACGGCGCTTATGTCAATATTGTTACCAAAAGCGGGGGCAATCGTTTTTCAGGTGGAGCAACCGTTTATCATACCCAAGAAGGTTTAAATCAACATCTTTGGACTGATGAACAGATCACTGCCATGAAAATTGCTAAGCCGGAAGTGGATAAGAGCTGGATTGATGGTTCCTTCACCTTAGGCGGGCCAATAATGATTGATAAGATCTGGTTCTTTACCAACGCCCGTTACATTAAACTGGAGAGAAAAACCAATTACATCGGTCCTTGGACTGACTTTTTTGGTCGGACTCATTATCCCTATAATTGGACTCATGAAGAAAAGATGGGCTTCATTAAGTTAACCTCTCAGCTTTCTCCCAAGCTCAAATTCATGGGCATGTTCAATATGGTTGATATCTATCGTCCCATGTATGAGGAACCAGGATCACGAACTAACTTCATCTCTACTCGGACTTGGGACCACGAAAAGGGCTATACTGGTAACGCTATTATCAATTACATCCTCAATCAGAATACTTTTGTTGATCTTCGTTTCGGTTATGTCCATCGTTACTTTCCTCTACCTCTAAAAAATGAGGTTAAGGATTTACCTTTGATTGACGACTTGGGAGACCTTTACAACAGTTTAACCACCGCCCGTTTCAATGAAACTTATTTGCGCAAACGCCTTCAAACTGGTCTTTATTTCACCCGCTTTGCAGATAATTTGCTTGGGGGAAGCCATGAAATTAAAGCTGGGATAGAATATGAAAATACCTATGGCGATTGGGATTGGTGGCGCAAGGACAATATGATTTGGTATATCGATAGTCGTAACCCCAATCCTTATTATCGTTATTCTACTTATGGCTGGGTCGCTTTTTACATTTGCGGTCCAGACCAAGGTTCAACCAAAATTATTGATCGGGGTGGCCGAATTGGCGCCTACCTTCAAGATGCTTTTACTTTCAAAGATAGATTGACTCTAAATATAGGCCTGCGCTTTGACCGAAGTTGGGGGTGGAAACCAGCCGTAACCAAGAAGGCCGCCGGCAATCCTCTTTCTGTGTGGTTGGGCGAAAATATTGTCCGTCCTTGGGTGGCAACTAATTACCCCCAGAATTTCCCCAATGGCCTCAATCCTTGGGGAGATGCCACAGCACCTGAATGGAGCAACATTATTAACTGGAACTCCTTTTCGCCCCGTTTTGGCTTAACCTACGATCTCTTTGGCCATGGACGAACGGCTCTAAAATTCTCCTTTAACCGCTATACTGAATACCTCATGCTTCAGTATTTCTCCACTCTGCATCCCTTCTATCCTCGTTCTTTTTCTTTCCGTTGGTGGGATACTAATGGCGACAATTATCCCAATATTGGTGATACTTTCACTATGTATTCGGCCGATTTCCGAGGCATGGATCCTGAGTTTGCCAAGAAGCGCCTCGATCCTAACACCAAGTCGCCCTATAATGACGAGTTTCTAGTAGGTCTTCAACATGAGCTCTTCCGGAATTTCTCTTTAGGGATAAATTTCATTTATAAAAACAAAAGCCATATTCTTGAAGATTCCCTTTATAATGCCGATTCGGGCCAATATTGGTACCATATTGATCAAGCTGAAGCTAAAAAATATTGGATCCCCTTTACGACGACTATCCCAGCTCAGGATGATTACCCGGCCCGAACAGTAACCTTATATATCCGCTCAAACGCTGCACCTCCTCTTTTCTACCGATTTCACAATGTCCCCGAATTATATCGAAAATATTGGGCCATCGAATTTATTTTTAACAAGCGAATGTCTGAAGGTTGGCAAGTAAACGGTTCAATTGTTTATAGCAAAGCTTACGGCAATATCTACGGCTTCTATGACTACTCCTGGGGCTGGTCAGGCTTTGGCGATAATCCCAATACCTTTATCAATTATGACGGCCGACTAGATATCGATCGTCCCCTTCAGATTAAACTAATGGGTACGGCCCAGCTCCCATGGAAAATTTATCTTAGCGGCTACTACCAGTTTTATAGTGGCGCACCTTGGGTAACGAGCGGTTCAGTTTATCCCCCAGCAGCTTGGTGTACCGCCAATAACGCTTATCAAGATTATTATGGTGTCCTCTTTGAATCGCTTTCAAAGCCTCGTCGCTATCCTTCCTGGAATCAGCTCGATCTGCGAATCGAAAAGGAATTCGCTATTAGTAAATTCGGCCGCCTTGGAATTTATGTCGACGCGATTAATGTGCTTGGCTACACCAGCGTTAATCTTGGCCTTAATGACACCCAATATTGGTTCCCTTCGGCCGAAGGCGCTAACCAGCCGGGAACTAAAACTCTTTACAGCTCCTATAAAGTAATTAGCTCCGTTACTGGCGTTAGAACCATTAAGGTCAGCGCTAGGTTCAGTTTCTAAAAAAGGCGGAAAAAAAAAGGGCCCCTTCAGGGGCCCTTTTTTTTCTTTTTTCGCTTATTTTTGCTAATCAATAGAATTTCCTGAATCATTAATTATTCGATATTTTGAATTCAATTAATTGAATCAATCCAATTATTTGAATTCAATATAGGCTGATCCCTTAGAAACTTAATTTCTTCTTCCTAAATTTTTTTAAACCCTATATCAGTTAATTGGCACAAATTTTGCTTTACAATTTATTGGATTTTATCCAATTAATTATTCACTGAAAGGGGGTGAAAAGAAGGGTTAATTTCAATTAGGTCATAAGGGAAATAAGAAGGGGGAAAGGATTTAAAAGGAAAAAAGGAGGTCGAGTCAATGAAAATTAGAAAATTGGTTTTTTTGGTGCTATTGGTTTTCTTTGTTTCAAGGCTTCAAGGTCAAGAATTAACTGGTTCCCTTAGGGGAACAATCACTGATCCTGAAGGGCACCCTCTACCTGGGGTTTCAGTCACTATCTCCTCGCCCGTTTTAATGGGAACGCGTTCCTTTGTTACCACTGAAACTGGTACTTTCCGATTCCCATCTCTCCCTCCAGGTGCCTATAAAGTTGTAGCCGAATTAAAAGGTTTTAAAACGGTTGAAAGAACTGATGTCATCGTTAGAGTTGGGATGACAGTGACAATTGACATTAAAATGGAACCGGCTCCAGTGGCCGAAGAAATAGTGGTTGTTGCACCTACGCCAGTTGTCGACATTCAATCAAGTAAATTATCAATAACCGTTGACTCAAGTATGATCCAGAATCTTCCCATAAGACGCGACCTGTATGATATTATGACAGCCGCTCCTGGAGTTGTTTCTGAATACGCTACTTATAGAAGAACTTTCTCGGCTCACGGCTCAACGGTCAGGGGCAATACCACTGCTTTTGATGGGGTCAATATGAACGATCCTGTGGTCAGTTACACCATGACCAATATCAATTTCGATGTTATGGAGGAAGTTGAGATTATCACCGCTGGGCATCCTGCTTCTGTTGGATATACTGATGGGGCTTATGTCAATGTGGTCACTAAGAGCGGGGGTAATAGGTTTTCTGGAGGAGCTATTATTTATCACACCCAAGAAGGTTTTAATCAGCATCTTTGGACTGACGAGCAAATTCGGTCCCTAAATGTTTCTAAGCCTGAAGTCGATAAAAGCTGGTGGGATGGATCCTTTACTTTGGGTGGCCCAATTATGATTGATAAGCTTTGGTTCTTCACCAATGGCCGTTACATCAGATTGGAAAGAAAAACTAATTTTGTTGGACCTTGGACTGATTTCTTTGGTCGCACCCATAATCCTTATAATTGGACGCATGAAGAAACCATGGGCTTCTTCAAACTAACTTCCCAGCTTTCCCAAAAAATGAAACTTATGGGGATGTTCAATTTAGTGGATATTTATCGGCCAATGTATGAAGAACCTGGCCCAAGGCAACCCTTTATTTCAACTCGAATCTGGGATCATGAAAAGGGTTATACTGGCAATGGGATTGTCAATTACGTCCTTAGCCAGAACACTTTTCTAGATATCAGAATTGGTTATATTCATCGCTGGTTCCCTATCCCGATGCAAAAGGAAGCTCAAGATCTGCCTTGGATTGACGATGCTGGTGACCTCTATGGCGGCCTGACTACAGCTCGGTTCAACGAGACATACTTACGCAAGAGACTTCAGTTAGGCGGCTATTTCACTCATTTCATAGATAACTGGCTTGGTGGCAACCATGAAATCAAAGGTGGTATTGAATATGAAAACACTTACGGTGATTGGGACTGGTGGCGCAAAGATAATATGATTTGGTATATCGACAGCCGTAATGCCAATCCCTACTATTATTTTGGCGATTCTGGTTATGTCCTCTTCTACATCTGTGGGGCCGAAAAAGGTTCAAGCAAAATTATCGACCGTGGAGGTCGAATAGGGGCTTATCTTCAAAATTCAGCGACCATCGCCGACAGATTAACCATAAATTTAGGCATTCGCTTTGATCGTTCTTGGGGGTGGAAGCCAGAAGTGAAAAAATCAGCTTCAGGTAACCCTCTTTCTGTCTATCTTGGTGAAACTATTGTTAAGCCTTATATTGCCTCCCGTTATCCTGATCGATTCCCGGCTGGCATCAATCCTTGGGGCGAATTGGTAGCCAAGAAGTGGGATGACATCATCAATTGGAATGCCTTTTCACCTCGATTTGGTTTAACCTATGACCTGTTTGGAAATGGTCGGACGGCCTTTAAGTTCTCTTTCAACCGTTATACCGAATATTTGATGCTCCAATATTTTTCAACCCTTCATCCTTTTTATCCCAAGAGCTACGGCTTTTATTGGTGGGATGAGAATCGAAATAATAAACCCGACATTGGCGATAGGTTTTCCATTTACGGCACTCCCGATTTTAGAGAGATGGATCTAGAATTTGCCAAATTGAAACTCAATCCTGATACCAATTCTGCCTATAGCGATGAAATTATGACCGGTATTTGGCATGAGTTATTTAAGAACTTCTCTGTCGGTCTTAATTTCATTTACAAAGAAAGAAAAAATACCTTGGAAGATGTTAGATATGCTCCTGATACTAAGGAATATTGGTATCATTTAGACCAACCGGCAGCTAAAAAATACTGGATACCTTTTACCACTACCGTTCCTGGAACTGACGCTTATCCTGATCGAACAGTTACTTTTTATGTCCTGTCTAATGATGCTCCGCCAACTCTTTACCATTTAACCAACGTCCCCGAGTTAGTAAGGAAATATTGGGCTTTTGAATTAATTTTCAACAAAAGAATGTCAGAAGGCTGGCAACTAAGTGGCTCTGTCGTGTATTCTAAAGCTTATGGAAATATTGGAGGTTGGTTTGGGGAAAGCTGGGGTTGGTCAGGCGCAGGTGATAGTCCTAACTGGTTCGTTAATCGATGGGGAAGACAATCGGTTGATCGGCCTCTCCAAATCAAGCTCATGGGTACGGTTCAATTACCCTACCGAATTTATCTCAGTGGGTATTATCAATATTTTAGCGGATCTCCCTGGGAAAGAAGTGCCAGCATCCGACCACCAACAGCTTGGTGCACTGCCAATAGGGCTCAAAGATTATGGTATAGCGTGTTAATCGAGCAAGCTGGTTCAAGGAGAGGCAGAGCGTGGAATACCATGGATGCGAGAGTTGAAAAAGAATTTTCCCTTGGCAAGGCTGGAAGAATCGGCCTTTATGCTGATATCACTAACCTTTTTGGTTGGTCAGATGTTTCAGTCGGTCTTTCTGACGTTTGGCGTTGGGAACCTGTCGCTGAGGGAGCTAATCAGCCCGGAACAAAAACCCTTTATACTTCCTATAAAGTAGTGAGTTCTGTTTCCGGGGTCAGAACTTTGAAACTTTCGATTCGCTATAGTTTTTAAAAGTTAAAGGGGGGTAGCTTTTGGCTACCCCCCTCCTTTTCTTAAATAACAAGTTGGTTTCAAAATAAAAATTTATTTTTTAATTTTTTCAACTGCTTCAATAATGTTTTTAACGGTGGGAGCTTCTGGATTGTTAGGATCAATTTCCAAAAACTTTCTTAAATTTTCCAAAGCTTTTTCAAAATCGCCTTTATTAAGATAGGCCAAACCTAATTTATGATAAGGCTTGGACCAATCTTTTTTAATTTTAATTGCCAGTTCATAATAACGAATGGCCTCATCGATATTCTGATGGGAAAATAAGATCTCAGCCACATTATAAGCAGCTACTTCATCTTCAGGGGACACGTCAAGAGCTTGGGTAAAATATTTTCTGGCCGTCTCTAAATCGTTTCGTTTAAGATAAATTTCGCCTAATCCCGCGAAAGCTCTTAAACTGGCGGCTGGGTCTTTTTTATAATCGCCATAAACCTCGATGGTCTTGTCAAGCACAAGTTTAAATGCAGCTTCAGCCTTGTCAAGGTCATCTTTCTTTAAATAACAAGTGCCAATATTCAGATGAACTTGGTGAATCTGAGGATACTTAGCTAGAAATTCTTCAAAAACTTTCAGGGCCTCATCATATTGGCCGGCCTCAATCAACTTGTTACCATCATCAAACAGTTTCATGGAAGTCTCATCTGTAGTCAAAGCAGCTAACCCAGTAATTTTCTTCAATGTAAATGTAATCGGAGGATTGGTTGCTAATTGACGCACATACATATCAGTCGAGGAGCTCACATAGCCAGGCTTGGAAGCAGTAATTCGCCACATCCCAGTTCCCATTCCCGCAACGGCAAAATGTCCTTTTTTGTCTGATTTGCCCTCAAGTTTAGTCTTGCTAGTTAAACTTTCTACCGTAATAATCGCCCCTTCAACGGGACGGCCATTTTCGTCAATAACTGTCCCGTTTATTCGGCCTTTACCAAGATTTTCTTGAGCTAAAGGAAAAGTCCAGACGAGGAGAAAAATCAAGAAAAATAAACTAAGGTGAACTCCAGATTTGATAGTGGCTACATTAATTTTATTAATCATTTTGCCTCCTTCGTTCGGGTCTTCCTTCTCCTAATAAAATCTTTTTCAAATCTTCACCTTGATTAATTTTTCAATTTCCTGATCAGCAATTTCATTGGCCAACCTAAGATAAATAGCATATTCGCCTTTGTTTAGCCATATATTAACAGGCACATTAATTTCGTAAGAGGCGTCACGGTTGGCTTCCAGAAGACTTTCTCTGATTCTAATGGGATAGACCAATTCGTTAGACCAAACGACCTCCCCTTGTCTGTTTCTTACCGCGATCTTAAGGTTCAATCTGGCCTCAAGATTTTCCTCAGTAACTTGAAAAACCATTTTTTTATAGGGAACTTGAAGTCGAAGGGTTAAATTAGAACCGGTCGACCGATCATTCGTCGGAATAGCTTCCCAAAAGAAATTAAAAAGCTCGCCTCGAGCAAAGCGACGCTGCCGGGCCGCTTCTTCTTTGCTTAATTCATGAACCTGATAGATATTAGGCTGAATCATGGAGTGAATACTGCCTGGCATGGTTTCATCTAAATCGGTAGTTAAGACATAATCCCCAGTTCCATGGATATCAACAAAAATCAGCCTGACTTCCTGAGGTTTATGAAGATGGGAGAAAAGGTTATAATAGACCCAGATTTCGGTCGGTTTTTCGCCAGTTGCTTGTCGCTGCGATTGAAGTAAGGATCGAGGATCTTCATAAGCATCCATGGGTCGTCCACCCATTGGATTGACTTGCCTCTCGTGAGGTGGACCGAAAAGAATATAAATGCGGCCTCTATCTTGAAGCCATCCAGGTTTGGCTCCACGAAAAAGGCGATTTGCCTCTTCAATTCGCTTTAAATAGAGCTCTTTAAATTCATTCCTTTCTGTTCCTGGAGTCGGGTCTCGACGCTGCCAGAAATCTTCAATAAATTTCCCTCTCGCCTCAGGTGGCAATTCCATAAATATCCTGTTCTCTTCGGCGGTGATGATATAGCGAACTTTACTTAAAAAATCTTCACTAACAGGATCCAAGGCTAACTTTTTCTCGACCGAGGCACAGGAAGCCAAAATAAGAGGGATAGCCAAAAGAAAAAAAGAAATATACATTTTTGTTGAAGGCCTCGACATGTTCATCTCCTCCTTTTTTCCTGTGCCTGCCGCCTTCATATTTTAAAATCAAATAGTTTTTGAACCTTTTCCCCACCTGTCTGATTATTTAAGCGGACTTCAATTCTTCCTTTCTCCTGGCGAAGAGTCTCGAGACCTTGACTGACTACAAAGGGAATTTCAATATGATAATCCTTCTTTCTTTTAGCCTTCAATTCCTCTTCCGTCATTTGTAAAGGATAACTTTCTTTATGTTGCCAAAGCAGCTGACCCGAAGCATTTCTCAATTCAATGGTTACATCTAAGACTGTTTTTAATTGGTCGCCTTCAGAAGAAAACCAGATAGTTTCATAAGGAATATCAATAGCAAAAACCCCTTCGATACGGTCAGACGTAACGAGATTCTTTTTCATGGCAAATTTGAAATCCAAAAATTCCTTTTCTTTAGGAAAAGTTTTTTGCATTCTTGACTGGGCCAGATTTAATTCATGTAAATGCTCGAGACTAAGAGTTACTAGAACATAATGACCAGTACAAGATTCGTCTAAGAAAACTACGGGAAAATTCCCATAATACCAAATTTCCTGACAGCCTCGGCCACCACTCCCAGGGGTGCCCATGGGATAAGTAATCCGATCAGTGGGTGGGCCAAAGAGAATATATATTCGACCTCGGTCAGTTAGCCAGCCCGGTCGCCCCTCTCCCAAGAAGAGCTCATTGGCCTTCTCGAGACGATTAAAATATTCAATTTTAAATTCATTTTCCTCGGTCTCAGGATCTGGATCGCGACGGCGCCAAAATTCTTCAATAAAAGTATCTTTTTCTGAATCAGGTAACTCAAGGAAAATTTTTCTCTCCTCAGAGGTAATGATATAGCGGACTTTACTTAAAAAATCAGCGTATTCAGGAGCCAACTTTCTTTCCAGGTTATATAGACGGCAGGCACTTAAAAGAAATAAATAGAAAAGACCAGAACTTAGAACTAAGAAAAACAGTTTTTTATTTTTCATGGCTTTATTTTTTCTCCTTCAACGATTCAACAAGCCGCTGAATCTCAGGCTGATTAGGCACAAGTTCAAGCGATTTTTGGAAAGCCTGTAAAGCTTCGATCCTCTGACCAAGCTGCAGATGACATTCACCAGCCAAATTAAGGAGATGAATGTTTACTCCATAATGAGATATAGCTTGATCAATAACCTGGAGAGCTCTTGAAAATTGATTGACTTTTCTATAAGCCGTAGCTAAAGAGAACATCATTTCATAACGCGGTGGATTTTTAGGATCCATGAAAGGGGCTAATAAATCGATGACCTTAGCAAAATCACCCCTTTGAATATAAACTTGAGCTAAATTCATGGAAAAATCAGGTGAATCGGGACGGCTGGTATAGGCCTTCGTTAAATATAATTCAGCTTCATCTAATCGACCTAAATTGAAAAGCTGCGAACCAATGATGAAATCATAGAAGCAATCGGATGTCGGCGGTAAAATCCTCGAATGAACCCAAGGCCGAGGTATAACAGTTTGATGACTTAAATCAAATTCCTCTTGAGCCGAACTTACTTCTCTATTTTCGAGAATAAGGCTAGCTTTGATTTCGTAGTGAGCAGGCGAGAAATTAGTGAGGGGGAGACTTTCAACAATATTTGGCCATTCTGGATATTCGATCGCCTTTCTAAGATTTGTCCACACCTCTAGTCCATCCCGCAGTAATGAATAGCGAAGCGCAGCTTTGGCCACATCTTCTTTCTTTAAATCTCTTACCTGAAAACCAAAGTAGAGGGTCTCAGTTGGACTAAATACTCTTCCCGGCTGGGCATAAAGCTGAAGCTGGCCAAGACGAAAGGCCTTAAGGTTATTAACTGGCCCTTCCTGCCTGACCAATTTGTAGCCCAAGATCAGCGGTGTCAAATGAGGGCCGGAAGTTTTGGGGACCTCTAAGATCTGTTCAAAGGATGTAAATTCTTTAGAAACTTCATTTTTGATTAATATTGATAACCGATAACGGCCAGGCACTAAAGGAAAAAGATCATGCAAGTTAAAAGGCTGGCGACTAGCCGCCGCCAATTGCTCGCGATCAAGATTTAAAGAAATTGATCGATCGTACTGATAAACCAATTTACCATCGAGAGTAGTTACACTAACATTAACCTTAAGATGGCTGAAGTATTTGTTGCTGTCAATTTGCTCAACTGACAGGCGCTGGGGTTCGACCGCGACATGAACAAAGGGAAACTCTCTTTCACTCTCTATTACTTTAATTAAAGCATCACAATCGATATAGTTAGCCGTATATTCAACCTCGACAATGTCTTTATATTGTAAAAATTTTTGGGCATATTTCTCTTCAACCAATCGCCGCGGGGTTATTTCAATCCTTTGCACTAAAATATCAGAGGAAAGGCTTGGTCGCCCAATGGAAGCTGATTCTTCTCCAGGAATTAAGCTGAGGGAAACATTAGCTAATTCTGGCTCAATCTCTCTCAATTGTTCATAGGCAGCCTGATAATCAA
>JAOAFQ010000008.1 GCA_026416195.1 Candidatus Aminicenantota bacterium
TATCGGTAGAAGGTAGCCCATATTCAGAGGAAGGACTGGATATTTTGCTAACTGATCTTGGCGATCGTTATTTTGTCAAAGTCTTGACCGAAAAAGGGGAAAAATTGATCGCTCAGGCCCCTTCCCTTTTCCAAGAGGCGACCACCGAGGACAAGAAAATAAGAGAAAAAGTTCATAAAGAGGCCGAAAGCAAAATAAAACGTCATTTAGCTCAGGCTCGGGAATTACCTGAAAGAATCAAGACTATTTTTGACTCCTCCTTCTGGGATGAAGAATCTTTGAACTGCTTGCGTTGCGGTATTTGCACCTATCTCTGTCCCACTTGTCATTGTTTTGACATCAATGATGAAACTAAGTCTTTAGCCCCCTTAAAAGGGCGAAGAGTTAGAACTTGGGACACCTGTCAATTTCCCGATTTCACTATGCACTCTTCAGGCCATAATCCCCGACCGGACAGAGCTTCAAGGCTGCGGCAAAGACTTTCCCATAAGTTTTTATATTTCATTCAACTTTATAATCGTTTTCAATGCGTTGGCTGCGGCCGTTGTGTCACGCTCTGCCCGGTGGGCATCGATATTATCGAAGTTCTCACGAGGGCGAGACATCATGGAGCATAATGTTTATTTGCCTCGAATTGGTGAAATAATTGAGATTAAAGATGAAGTTTTAGGAGCTCGGCCGATTAAAACTTTTCGAGTCAAATTGATTGATGGTCCAAACTTCTCCTTTCGTTGTGGCCAATGTGCAATGCTTTCCGTTTTTGGCCAAGGCGAATCAATGATTTCCATATCCTCATCCCCCCTAGTGACCGATTATCTCCAATTTAGTATCCTTAAAATGGGACGGGTAACTTCAGCCCTTCATGAAATGGAGCCAGGGAGTCTGATTGGAGTTCGCGGTCCATACGGTAATGGCTTTCCAATAGACGACTGGAAAGGTAAAAATCTTATTTTTATTGGAGGTGGCATTGGTTTAGCCCCAATTTGGTCAGTCCTACAAACCGCTATCCTTAGGAAAGCAGAATACGGTGATTTACTTTTAATTTATGGCGCTCGAACCTCTAAGGATATTGTTTTTAGAAATGAGCTCGAGCAGCTTAAAGCTCAGATTCCAGTTTATCTTTCCATTGATGTGGCTGAACCCGGCTGGCGAGAATTTGTTGGCTTTGTCCCACAGAATGTTCTGGATAAAAAACCTTCGCCTGAAAATGCCATAGCTATCACCTGCGGACCACCCATTATGATTAAATTTGTCATCAAGGCTCTTAAAGAGCTAGGTTTTGAAGATAATCAGATCTATACCACTGTTGAAAATAAAATGAAATGTGGTATAGGCAAATGTGGACGATGCAACATTGGTCATCACTATGTCTGTAAAGACGGCCCTGTCTATTCCTGGGCTGAACTGAAACTTCTACCCCAGGAATATTGAGACATGAGCTCAAAAAGGAGAATAGCTATGAGCCAAAAAATAGCTAAGAAAAAAATGGCTAAGAATCCTCACCTTGCAGTCGAGACTGCACCCCGAACTAAGGCGATGGAAAAAGAGGAAGTGGCTGCTGTCCCCACGAAAATGGTGACAGTCTACATTATGGGCAAAGCTTATAAAGTACCGGCTGAATCGACCATCATGGGAGCCATTGAATATGCGGGCTACCAGATTAAACGAGGGGCTGGCTGTCGAGAAGGTTTTTGTGGCGCTTGTGCTACTGTTTATCGATTGCCCGGTGACTTTAAAATTTATACTGGGTTAGCTTGCACAACCCTGGTGCAAGATGGAATGTGGTTATCCCAGTTACCGTCGATTCCGGCTCATAAGCCGGTTTACGATCTTGAAAAACTTAAGCCAGATATTACTGCCTTCCAACAACTCTATCCTGAAATTTTCCGCTGTGTGGCTTGTAATACCTGCACTAAAGCCTGTCCTCAAAATTTACAGGTTATGGATTACATTCAGGCCGCCATTCGGGGCGACATTGAAAAAGTCATGGATCTTTCTTTCGATTGTCTGTGCTGTGGTTTGTGTTCTATCCGTTGTCCTGCGGAAATTGTCCATTATAATGTTGGCCTTCTTGCTAAACGTCTGTATGGCCGCTATCTATCTCCCCGAAGTCAAGAGCTAGAATTAAGACTTCAGGAAATCCGCTCGGGTAAATATGATAAGGAATACAGAAAATTGATAAAAATGTCGCGAGAAGACCTTAAAAAATTATATTATGCTCGTGACATTGAAGAAGAAAAGGAGTGAGTTATGTATCCAGAATATATGCGACCATCCTTAAAAAAAGTTGAAGAAACTAGGCCAAGGCGACTTGAACTTCAGAAATCGGGTAAACCTGTTTTTCCTCCAATGACGGCCCAAGAAAGAGAAGAAGTCCTAAAAAAATTTCATCCTGATTATCGACCGGATGCTCTCCGTCAAGTCAGGATTGGCCCGAATAAAGGGGAATTAATGACCAGAGAAGTGGCCGATTTATTGGAATCCCATACCCGCATTGACCCAACCAAATTTGATCTTTCTCGACCTGATTTTGAAACTGATATCTTGATTATTGGAGGCGGGGGGGCTGGCTGTGCTGCGGCTATCATTGCTCGTCAACATGGTGCTAAATCCATAATTTCGACTAAACTCCGTCTAGGTGACGCCAATTCAATGATGTCTCAAGGAGGTATGCAAGCAGCGGTTACTCCTCAAGATTCTCCAACCCGTCATTATTTAGACGCCATTGGGGGAGGCCACTTTGATAATAAGCCAGAGTTAGTTCGAGCCTTAACTGAAGATGGCCCGGAAGTGGTCAAATGGCTTGAAGACTTAGGAGTTATCTGGGACAAAAGACCCGATGGCAATAATTATGTCCTCCACGGAGGTGGTACTTCCCGAAGGAGAATGCATTCTTGCCGAGACTATACCGGAGCTATCATAATGCGAACTTTAATGGATGAGGTCCGAAACCATCCTGAGGATATAACCGTAATGGAATTTATGCCGACAGTTGAACTGATCATGGACCATCACGGTCGCTGTG
Source organism: Candidatus Aminicenantota bacterium (assembly GCA_026416195.1). GTDB lineage: Bacteria > Acidobacteriota > Aminicenantia > Aminicenantales > CALLJL01 > CALLJL01. The sequence goes on from JAOAFQ010000008.1 coordinate 3,026, forward strand.
CTGGCGGAATCCTTTATAATTTAGAAACTGAAGAATATTTTATCGTTAAAGCCAAAGCCACAATTATCGCTACTGGTGGCTTTGGTCGTCTTCACATCCGAGGATTCGATACTACCAATCACTATGGAGCTACAGGCGATGGCTTAATAATTGCCTATCGAGCAGGAGCTAAACTCCTATATATGGATTCTGTCCAATATCACCCCACAGGAGCTGTTTTCCCTGAACAAATTGCCGGTTTTTTAATAACTGAAAAAATAAGGGGAGCTGGTGGACAACCGGTTAATCGCCACGGAGAGTTATTCGTCTTCCCTAAGGAGCCTAGAGATGTCGAAAGTGCAGCCATCATTCGGGAATGTCTTGAAAGAAAGAATGGCATTGAGACTCCGAGTGGGCGGGTTGGAGTTTGGCTCGATTCTCCCTTGATCGAAATGCTTCATGGTGAAGGCTATATTGCTAAGAATTTTCCCGCTATGTATCGACAATTTATCCGATACGGCATTGATATCACCAAAGAACCTATGTTGACTTATCCTTCCCTTCACTACCAGAATGGCGGAATTGAAATTAATGAAAGATGTGAAACTAACATCCCTGGCCTCTATGTAGCTGGGGAAGCTTCAGGTGGAGTTCATGGTCGGAATCGTCTTATGGGTAACTCAGTTCTTGATTACAACGTTTTTGGCCGACGGGCTGGAAAATATGCCGCCGAGTACGCTAAAAATGTTAAATTAGGACGCCTTACTCTCGATCATGTTTTAAATTACGAAAAGGAGCTTAAACGCGCGGGAATAAAAACTGATCGAATTGCTCCCATTCTCTTGCCTCTTTATACTCCCGAAGAAGTAAGAAAACGACAGCTCACGGCAAAATACGAAGGAACTTTACGCTGAATAAATTTTAAGGTCGCTTCTACCTTTTTTAATTATCCCCTTTAGGCTAGCTTAAGGGGTTATCTATAGAAAAGAAAAACTTAAGAGGTTAGCCTTAAGAGATGATTTCTCTCCCCTTTTAAGATGGTTAAAAATATCAAAATATCACCCCCTGGTTCATCGACAAAGGGTATTAACAGAAAAATATTTTCTAAAAGAAAATAAGTCTAAGAAACGAAACAAGCAGGCTTTGGGCGACTAAATAGAAGAAGGGAGAAGAAAAATGCGCCTTCTTGTGGCTGATGATGACTTAATTAGCCTAATGGCCTTGGAAAAATGCTTAATTGAGATGGGCTATGAGGTAGTGACAGCTAGAAATGGACTCGAGGCCTGGGAAAAACTTGTTATAGATCCCTCAATTCAGATTATCATTCTTGACTGGATGATGCCTGGCCTTGATGGCCTAAGCTTGATAAAAAAAATCAAGACCGAATTAACTGAAGAAAAACAATTACCCCGCTATATAATCATGCTTTCTGGCACAGATGGTTATGAAGAAATCATTCGTGGCCTGAGCTCAGGAGCTGATGATTATCTAGTTAAACCCTTTAGTTTTAATGAATTGAGAATTCGGGTGAAAAGGGCCGAAAAAATGCTCTCTCTTGAGGAGGAGAGACGCCAATTGATAAATCTTGATCCAGTAACCAGGCTTTGGAATAAGAAAAAAATTATTGAATTTCTCGAAGAAGAAATAGCCCGGGGTATCCGCACTTTTCAACCTACTGGGGCCCTCCTTCTTTCGCCTCCTATTCCCCACCCCCTTCCTAATGAAAAGGCCCTTTCCCAAATCGAAAAGGATTTAATGGCGGCCTTAGGCTCCCAATTGAAGACAAAGATAAGATGCTACGATAAAGCTGGCCGATTTGGTCGCCGAGAAATATTAGTCATCCTACCCCAAACCACCAGCATAGATCTTAAAAATATTGGCTTAAGACTAAGTGAAAACATCCTTCTTGATTTTATTTATTCAACTCATGGTCTTTTGCCCTCCCGAATAATTATGGGGGGGGTCTCCTCTGAAATTTTCCTTCATCCTTCAACTGAGGCTATGATTTCAGCATGCAAGAAAGCCCTTGTTAATGCCCGTCATCTCCGATATCCTGGCTATGTTTATATCATAGATAAAAAAGAGGTTAATCGTCATGAACGAAGAACGAATTCCCGTTGATCTCATAAAAGCCATTGTTCATGAATTAAATAAGAAACCAAAACCACAAGAATCAAAAGACGAAACTAATCTTCAAATTGATAAAGTTTTTGAACTTAGTCCAGTTCCCATGGTTTTAGCGGATCGGCTGGGCAAAATAATTGGAATTAATTCAGCCTTTACCCAAACTTTTGGTTATTTTCCAGAAGAAGCCAGTGGCGAGTATCTTGATTCCCTAGCTGTGCCTGAAGAACTACGGAAGGATGCTCTGGCCATGATGGGTCTTGTTTTACGAGGAGAAAGAGTTAATCAAGAAACCAGACGTCGCCATCGTAATGGTCTACTCCTTCCCGTTTGGTTAAGTCTGACACCAATATATTTAGAAAATCAGTTGGAAGCAATTCTGGCCACCTATTTAGATCTTTCGCCGCTCTATAGTTTGAAAGACAGATTAAGAGAAGCTGAAAATAAATTCCTTGATATAACTCAAATTACTAGCGATTTGATTTGGGAAGTTGATGAAAATTTTATGGTTACTTATGTTTCGCGACGCCTTGACCAACTATTGGGTTATCAACCGGAAGAAATTCAGGGACAAAGCATTTTCAATTTAATGGTAGAAAGCGAAATAGAAAGAATCAAACCTTTAATCAACTCACTGGTAGCGAAAGCTGAGCCAATAGCTGATCTTGAAGTTTGGTTTGAATCGAAAACGAAAGAAAGAGTGCTTTTCCTTCTAAATGCTATCCCCATAAAAAAGGGCCAAGGACAAATCTCAGGCTATCGAGGAAGTGCTCGCGATATTACTTCGCGTAGCTTAGCTGAAGAAAGACTACAAAAAGAAATGACCAAATTTGCCGCGATGATTGAAGGAATGCAAGAAGGTATTTTGTTGGTAGATGAAAAAAATACCGTTGTGGAAATAAATAATTATTTTTTAAAGCTTTTAGGAAAAGATAGAAACTCAGTTATTGGCCTAAATCTTTACGAGCTCGAACCCATGGCAAAACAAATTAACCTGGACCAATTAATTTCCTATTTCAAAGAAAATCCCAACAGCCCCCCTCAGTCTTTAGAGAGAAGCCTCTTTGGCTTGGAAATGATCGTTCGTTTACAACCAATCTATTATCAAAATAGTTACGATGGCCTAATCGTTAACTTAATTGATGTTAGTGAATTGGTCAAAGCTAGGAATCAAGCTCTGGCTGCTGAGAGAATCAAGGGTGAATTCTTGGCCAATATTTCTCATGAAATCCGAACGCCACTAAACGGAATTTTGGGAATGGTTAACCTTTTTCTTGATACTGAACTCACTCCTGAACAACAAGAATATCTGAAGGGAATTAAGAATTCAGCTGAATCCCTTCTTGATATCATTCAAGACATTCTTGATTTTTCAAAAATTGAGGAGAAAAAAATTGTTCTAGAGAAAACGAACTTTAATCTTACCGACCTAATCTACGAGGCCATCGCGCCTATAACTTTTGAAGCCCATAAAAAGAAACTTGAATTAATCTGCGAACTTCAGCCTGATCTTCCTACTTTTGTTCAAGGGGATCCTGGTCGTCTTAGACAAATTTTAATTAATCTAATAAGCAACGCTGTTAAATTTACGGAAAAAGGGGAAGTTAAAATTGCTGTCAAATTGGAAAATCAGGAGGAAAATTCGGCTATTTTTCATTTTATTATCTCTGATACTGGCATAGGTATACCCAAAGAAAAACAAGAAATTATTTTCAGGGCTTTTGCTCAGGCCGATGGGTCAATGACGAGAAAATATGGTGGCACTGGCCTCGGTCTGGCAATTACTCACGAATTGGTAACTGCTCTCAATGGACGAATCTGGGTTGAAAGTGAACTAGGAAAAGGAAGTCATTTTCATGTCGAGCTTAAGTTAGACTTGGTTCCGATTTCAGAGGAGAAGAAAGCTGAAGAAAATGAAGCCCTTAAGGCTCTTTCCCAGACCACAGCTTTAATTATAGACGACAACTCGACATCTCGTCGTGTCCTTAAGAATTGGCTTAATTATTGGGGAATAAAAACTGAAGAAATCGATAGCGGCGAAGATGCCATTGTCATCATAGAAAGAAGTTTACGACTTGGCACCCCTTTTAATTTTATTTTAGTTGATTCCTTTTTGCCTGGAACCGGTACTTTCTTTCTTCAGGACTTTTTAAAACAGGAAGTTGATTTGCCCAAGCGAACCATTATTATGTTGGCTTCTCCTGATCACAAAGCCGATATTTCTTCATGGCAAAAAACTGGAATTAAAGCTTTTCTAACCAAGCCTGTCCGCCCTGAGGATCTTCGAGATATTCTTCTTTATGTTTTGGGTAAAAAAAGTCTCAAAATTATGGAAGAATTAGCCCCGACTAAAGAAGAACCGGAAAAAGCTAAATATCGAATTCTTTTAGCTGAAGATAACCTGGTTAATCAGAAAGTAGCTTGTTTTATATTGGAACGGCACGGTCACGAAGTCGTGGCGGTAAAAGATGGATTGGAAGCTTTAGAGGCCTTAGAAAAGAGCGTTTTCGATTTGGTTTTAATGGATGTCCAAATGCCAAGGATGGATGGTTTTACGGCCACTCGAGAGATAAGGAAAAAAGAAAAGAACACAAAAGCCCATATTCCCATCGTGGCCATGACAGCCCATGCCTTAAAAGGAGACAGAGAAAAATGTTTAGCGGCCGGCATGGATGATTATGTCGCTAAACCCCTGAGAGCCGATGAATTGTTAAATGTCATTGAAAAAACAATCAATCGGTTAAAAAAGAAAAAGACCTAAAATGGCCGATAAGCCGATAGGGATTTTGATTGCTGAGGATGACCGAATTTCTGCCCGAATTTTAGACCACCATGTAAAAAAATGGGGATTTGAAACCCGGCTAGCTTTTGATGGTTTAGAGGCCTGGAATTTGTTAACCACAGAAGCCTTAGAAATGGCCCTTCTCGATTGGGTAATGCCAGGAATTAATGGCCTTGAGCTTTGTCGCCGGCTTCGTCAAAAAAACGAACTTAAAGAATTTGAATATACTTATATTATTTTATTAACCGCCAAAGATGAAAGACAGGATTTAATCGAAGGTTTAAATGCTGGAGCTGATGACTATGTAACTAAACCGTTTGACCTCTTCGAACTTAAAGCCAGGCTTAATGCTGGTCGACGAATTGTCGAACTTTATCGTCTTCTGAAGAAACAAGCGACCATTGATTCCTTGACAGGACTTTTAAATCGCCGACGCATCTTAGAAGAGGCTGAAAAAGAATATCATCGAGCAAAAAGAGAAAATCGACCTGTTGGTTTATTACTTATCGATATTGATGATTTTAAAAAAGTTAATGATTCTTTTGGTCACCTAGCCGGTGATGCCCTTTTAACTGAAGTGGCCACTCGTCTGAAGAAAAGGGTCAGAAACTATGATCAAATTGGCCGCTATGGTGGCGATGAAATTTTAGCGGTTTTTCCTGGTTGCGAAACTTACGAATTGAAAAGAATAGCTGATCGATTATGCTTAGCTGTTAAAGAAAAACCTGTTTATTTTGATCAACATGAATTAATTGTTTCCATTTCGGCTGGAGGCTTATCATTCAATCATCTATCTTCTCTCTCTCTTCGGGAACTTATTGCTCTTTGCGACCGGGCTCTTTATCAAGCTAAGAAAAGAGGTCGAAATCGAAGCTTGATCATTGAATCCATTGTTTTAAACAAAGGAGGCCAATCATGAACTCAATTAAAGAATCCCTGCTTCAAGAGATTATCGATTTACCTTCGGTCCTCGAAAGAATCGGCGGCGATGAATCTTTTCTTCAAGAATTAATCAAAATTTATATAGAAGAATTCCAATCCAAGTTACCCAAGCTAGCCGAAGCCATCACGACGAACGATTTAGATGCGGTTCAAGAAATCGCTCATAGTCTTAAAGGGTCATCAGCTAATCTCAGCTTGCTTGAGCTTCAAAAAATCGCTTATTTTCTTGAAATGGCCAGCCGACAGGGCGATCTAAAAGGATGTCAGGAAAATATGACTAAATTAAAACTAGCTTTTGAAAAATTAATTAATCACCTGCCCAATTTTTCTTGGTGGAAAGACTAATTATAAAAACTTTGACAAATATTTTCATTGGAGATAATAGAAAGATAGAAAAGGGAAAAGAAGAAAAGATGGGTGAAAAGAAAATTATTTTTCAGGAAAGACGAGCTTGTATTCGTTTTAAAATTCCAGGAGCGACGGTTAATTATTATAAAATTTCATCTTTTCCTTTTTTTAAAAATAAATTAGAAGAGTCCTTTTGTCCTCTTTATGATATCAGCCGTGGAGGGGTTCGCTTTCTGGCTAAACAAAATATTCCTCTAGATACACCGCTCGAACTTGAAATTCAAATTCCTGGGGAACCAGTGTCCTTAAAAATGAAAGGTAAAGTTCGATGGACCTCGCCGATTGAAGGGAAAAGTTATCATTTCCAAATTGGCGTTCAATTTTTCCCTTACGGAGAAGAAAAAGAGCAAAATTATCCAGGCAATTTAGTCAAGATCATCGCGCTGGAACAGAAATTTGTCGACAAGCCTGAAACTAGTGGCGAAGATGAATTTATTATTTAATTTTTGGCTTTCTGATTTTTTCGCTCTCCATCGAGAACAATTTGAGAAAAATCTGCGATTTGAAAAAGGAAAGCTCGAATATCATTCAACAAAGCCAATCGATTTTGACGGAGTTTCTCGTTTTTAACCATAACCAACACATTATCAAAAAAGTTATTTAAGGGGCCCTGTAATTTCAGAGTCATCTTTTGAGCGCGATGAAACTCTCCTTGGTCGATTAAAGGCAAAGCATGCTCTTTAATAATTTGGAAAGCCGCATGCAGTTCCTGTTCAGCCTTCTCCACTAAGAGATCGGGGTTAAATTTACGGACAGGCTGCCCTTGGAGAATATTATTGACCCGCCTAACCATAAGGACAAAGGATTCAAAATCTGGGCTTAATTTCAGTTCTTCGAGGGCTTTTAATCTAAGATAGGATAAATAGATATCATCGAGACCAGCCCCAAGGCTGGCATTGATAAGATCATAGCGGAAACCTTCCTTTTCATAAAGGAAACGAAGCCGCTGCATAAAAAAATTAAGGCAGACCTCAACCACCTTTTTCTTACTTAAAGCCAGTTTTTGGCCATAAAGGTCAATGGTTTTGGACAGCAACCGACTTAAAGAAAGCCTTAAACGATGATCAAGGATAATTTTGCAAATTCCTTGAGCATAGCGTCTTAGGCCTAAAGGGTCACTCGACCCAGATATTTCCGCTCCTAGGCCAATCGCTCCCACAAGGCTATCTATTTTGTCAGCTATGGATAAAAGGGCACCAATCAAGCTTTTGGGGGAAGCATCCTCTAAACTCACTGGTTGATAATGTTCATAAATCGCTTGGGCAACTGAATCTGGATAATTCTGGGCTCGACAATATAGCCCTCCAACTTTTCCTTGAAGAGAAGGAAATTCTCGGACCATCTCGGTAAGTAAATCAGTCTTACACAACTCGGCAGCCATCAAAGCGGGCTTTAAAATTCCTTTCTCGCCTATTTGTTGACTCAAAAAGGCCACAATTTTTTTGAGCCTCTCTGTCTTATCCAAATAGGTCCCTAGTTTTTCATGAAAAATAACTCGCCCTAATTGGGGTATCCTCTCTTTAAGCGAAACTTTAAGATCCTGCTCCCAGAAAAATAGAGCATCTTCAAGTCTAGCCCTCAAAACCCGCTCGTACCCTTTTTGGATTAAGCCTTTTGGATCAGCTATCTGGTCAGCCACTCCGATGAAAAAAGGCAATTGTTTTCCACCTTTAACCACCGAAAATAATTTTTGACCTTCTCGTAAAACAGTACTTATTATTTCTATAGGTAAAGTAAGATATTTTTCAGGAAAAGAACCCATTATCACCAACGGAAACTCGACATCATTGACAAGTTTTTGTAAAAGCTCATCATCGGGATAAAGCTCGCCCTCACAAGTTCGAAGCAGAGTCTTGGCTTGCTCTAATATAATTTGACGTCTTTCTTCAGGCTCAATGATTACTTTATTTTGCCTTAACGTCTCGACATATTCTCGAAAACTTCGGACTTGAAGAGGCCTGGGACTATGAAGGCGGTGGCCAAAAGTAAAAGCTCGAACCGGCCAATCAAGATAGCTTAATTCAAGAGGTTTACCGTCAAAAAGAACCATCAGATTTTTTACTGGTCTAGAGAATTTTCCTAGACTCTCATTCCAGCGCATCATTTTGGGGAAAGAAAGAGAAGCTAGAACCCGATTAATCACTTCAGGCAATAGTTCAGCTGTAGGTCGCCCCCTCTCTTTTTTCTTATAACCTAAGTACTCTCCTTTGGGAGTGGAAAAAAATGTAAGCGCTTCAGGGGAGATTTGATGTGAGCGGGCAAATCCGAGAGCAGCCGGTCCCAATTGATTATCGGCTGTCAAGGCCACTTTTTTGGGTGGGCCTAAAACAATTTCTTCACGATCTTCCTGTTTCTCATCAAGATCAGCCAAGACAACCAAACGCCGACCTGTTCCTAAAACTCTGAGTTGATTGATTTTAATTCTGACCTCAGCAAGTTCGTGATGAAAAGCAGCCGCTAATTGTTCGTGAGCTATCTTAACGTGAGAATAGGGCATTTCTTCGGTCATTATTTCGAGAAGAAATTCCATCAATTCTCTCCTTCTCGAGAAACATAAAGCCGGGCTATTTGATTAACGAGAGACCGTATCTGGGCAATTAGCTTAACTCTTTCAGTAACTGACACTGCTCCTCTTGAATCAAGAAGGTTAAACAGATGGGACAGCTTAAGACAACAATCGTAAGCGGGAAGAAGAAGTTCCTGATCAATTAATTTTTGAGCTTCCTGCTGATAAAGGCTAAAAGCTGCCTGAAGTCGGTCAATATCCGCCGCTTTGAAATTATATTCAGAAAATTCCTTTTCTTCTAACCAGCGGAGGTCACGATAACTAACTTTAGCTGACCAATCAAGTTCGTAGATACTTTCTTTGCCCTCAAGAAACATTTCAAGTCTTTCCAAACCGTAGGTAATTTCGACCGGAATAGGAAACAAATCTAGACCACCGGCTTGTTGAAAATAAGTAAACTGGGTAATCTCAAGACCATCAAGCATAACTTGCCAACCTACACCCCACGCTCCAATTGTGGGTGATTCCCAATCATCCTCATCAAAACGCAAATCATGGTCTTCAAGCCTAATTCCACAGGCTCTGAGACTTTGTAAATATATATCTTGAATATCATGGGGAGAAGGCTTGATTATTACCTGAAACTGAAAATGCTTCTGAACTCGATGGGGATTCTCTCCATAGCGACCGTCTGTTGGACGGCGGGAAGGTTGAACATAGGCTACTTTCCAAGGTCGCTTGCCTAATACTCTAAAAAAAGTATCAGGAGTCATCGTCCCAGCTCCAACTTCAACATCATAGGGCTGGGCCAAATAACAACCCTGATCTGTCCAAAATTTCTGAAGGTTCATAATTAAATCTTGAAGAGCCATTGGTCTTATCCTTTCCATCGAAGCACAGGATTGCGGGCTGCCGCTACCTCATCTAAACGGCGAACATATGCTCGATGAGGGGCGGTTTTTAAAATTTCTGGATTTTTTTCAGCTTCATAGGCAATTTGCTTCATCGCCTCGATGAAAGCATCAAGCTCAACTTTACTTTCTGTCTCAGTTGGCTCAATCATCAGAGCTCCTTGGACAATTAAAGGAAAACTCATGGTTGGCGGATGAAGACCAAAATCAATAAGCCTCTTAGCTATATCTATATTCTGAACCCCTTTTTCTCTTTGCCATTTATCGGAAAAAACACATTCATGCAAGGTTGGGGATGAATATTTTAAATGGAAAATTCCCTCCAAACTTTTGCGAAGGTAATTAGAGTTAAGAACAGCAATTTCTGCCACTTGCTTTAAACCCTCATCTCCCAAAGACAAAATATAAGCTAGAGCCTTAACTAATACTAAAAAATTACCAAAAAAGGTTCTAACCCGGCCAATACTCAGAGGCCGATTATTTTCCACCACCAACCTCTCGCCTTCCCTTTTAATTACAGGAATGGGAAGAAAAGGTTCAAGTTCCTCAGTCACCCCAACTGGACCGGCCCCTGGCCCGCCTCCTCCATGGGGGGTTGAAAAGGTTTTATGAAGATTAAGATGGATGACATCAACGCCATGGTCGCCTGGTCTAAATTTTCCAAGCAAGGCGTTCATATTGGCCCCATCCATATAAACAAAGCCACCTCGGCGGTGAACAATCTCCGCTAACCGACAGATATCCTTCTCGAAGATGCCGAGAGTATTAGGATTAGTTAACATTAAGGCGGCCACTTCGTCAGTCATCATTTTTTCTAAATCTTCAACATCTACTGTTCCTTCCTCGTTGGATTTTATCTCCTGAACATGATAGCCACATAGATGAGCACTTGAAGGATTAGTCCCATGAGCCGAGTCAGGGATTAAGACAATTTTTCTGGGATTACCCCTTCGGGTCAAAGCGGCCCTAATCATCATCATACCCGTAAGCTCACCATGAGCGCCAGCCGCTGGCCAGAGAGTAAAGTAAGCCATTCCGGTAATGCGACAAAGATAATCTTCTAAAAGTTTGATCAATTCAAGACTGCCTTGAACTAATTCTTCTTGGGCCAGGGGGTGGATGGTCAGAAAATGAGACAAACCGGCAATTTTCTCATTTATTTTTGGACTATATTTCATCGTGCAGGAACCAAGCGGATAGAAAGTCGTGTCGACACAAAAATTAGTTTGGGCAAGGCGAGTAAAATGACGAACGATTTCCGGTTCACTCACCTCTGGAAAACCAGGGATATTTTCTCGGCAAGGAAGGAATTCCAGAATTTCTCTTTTTTCAGGAACATCAAGAGGGGGCAAGAAAAAGGCTCTTTTCCCTTCACCACTTAATTCAAAAATCAGCGGCTCGCGACGGTTCATGAGAGAACCTCCTTAAAAGCCCTTACAAGTTCATCGATTTTTTCTTTAGAATGAACTTCTGTGACGCAAAGAAGTAAACAATTTTTAAGTTCAGGGTAATCGCGCTCAAGAGGATAACCGGCGATTATGCCTCGATTTAATAATTGTGAGGTAATTTTGTTTACCGGTTGCTCTAACTCGAGCACGAATTCATTAAAAATGGGGCCAGAAAAATGTCTTTTTATCCCTGGGAGAGAACAAAGCTTTTCCAAAGCATAATTTGCTTTTTGTAGATTATAGTAAGCCAATTCTCTTAATCCCTTTGGTCCTAAAGTCTCAAGGAAGATGGTGGCTCTTAAAGCACACCAGGCCTGATTGGTACAGATATTCGAAGTAGCTTTTTCTCGGCGAATATGTTGTTCTCTAGTTGAGAGAGTCAAAACATAGCCAATTTTACCCTCAGCGTCTTTGGTTTGGCCAGCAATCCTTCCTGGGAGCTGTCTCAGAAAATTCTCACGACAAGCAATAAAACCTAGGTAGGGACCACCAAAAGCTAAGGGCAAACCAAAAGATTGACCCTCGCCGCAGGCAATATCAGCGCCAACCTCACCTGGAGGTTTTAATAATCCCAGAGATAGTCCTTCAGCAATTACAGCTATGGCTAGAGCGCCTTTTTGATGGCTCAAGGAAAAAGCTTCCTCCAATTTTTCTACCACGCCAAAAAAATTAGGATTTTGAACGACCAAAGCAATCACCTCTTCACTTAATCGTTTTGTCAAATCATCAAGGGAAAGCTGGCCACTCTTTAAATCAAAATCAACTTCTTCTATAGTTAGGCCAAGATTTTTGACATAGGTAGCCATAACTTGTCGATACTGAGGATGAAGAGATCGGGCGACTAAAATTTTGGAGCGATTTCGAATCCTCTGGGCCATTAAAACTGCCTCAGCCACGGCCGTAGCTCCCTCATAAAGAGAAGCGTTGGCAATTTCCAAGGCAGTAAGCTGACAGATAAGAGTTTGATATTCAAAGATTATTTGCAGGGTTCCCTGACTTACTTCAGGTTGGTAAGGGGTATAGGGAGTAACAAACTCTCCTCTTGAACTTAAATAATCAACGACAGCTGGAATAAGATGAGGGTAAGCCCCAGCCCCAAGAAATGAAAGAAATTGAGGATAGGTGTTTTTCTGACCTAATTTCTCAAAATATTCTAGCAACTCACTCTCGCTTAAAGGAGAAGGCAAATTCAAGCTGCCTTTCCATCTTATTTCTTCAGGGATGCTTTGAAAGAGCTCATCCAAACTAGAGACACCTATTCGCCGAAGCATTTCCTCAATATCTCTTTGGCTCAAAGGAATATAGCTCATGGTCTTTTCCTTTTTGAGAAGAAATGTTTTTTAAGCTTCTAAACTCTCGACATATTTTTCATATTCAGAAGCGCTCATTAATTGATTCAAATCTGTTTTATTTTTGATTCTTAATTTGATGATCCATCCCTGCCCATATGGATCTTGATTAATTAATTCAGGTGATTCGTTAAGTTTCTCATTGACTTCAATAACTTCGCCAGCAATGGGGGAAAAAACATCAGAAACAGCTTTAACTGATTCAATAGCCCCGATCGTCTGATGGACCTCCAAATTTGTCCCGATTTCGGGAAGCTCAATATAAACAATGTCTCCCAACTGTTTCTGAGCAAATTCGGTAATGCCGATGATCGCTAGATCGTCTTCAACTTTAACCCATTCGTGATCCTTGGTGTAATATAAGTTGTCTGGATACATTAATTTGCCTCCTTATTTAAAACTAATCTTCATATCAGGCCCATTAGGGCGCTTCCTTATCATTATTTTATTTCGGCCGCTTATAAAAAGGCGTAGAGACAACTCGAGCTTTAACTCTTTTCTCCCTGATCCCAATCTCTATCTCTGTTCCAATCTGAGTAGCTTCGATTGGTAAATAGGTCAAACCGATACTCTTTTTTAAAAACGGAGAATAAGAACCTGAGGTGACTTCTCCTACTTTTTCTCCTTGATAAAAAACGGGATAATGTCTTCGAGCTATTCCTTTCTCGATAATTTCAAAGCCAACGATTTTTCGTCTTAGACCTACTTCCTGTTGTTTGATCAGAGCTTCGCGGCCAATAAAATCACCTTTATTAAATTTTATAATCCATTTAAGATCAGCTTCAAGAACGGTGGTAGTTTCATCAATATCGTTCCCGTAAAGCATCATTTTAGCTTCCAAACGGAGATTATCCCTGGCACCAAGGCCGGCTGGTAAAAGACCGTATTGTTTGCCTTCTTCCATAATGGCATCCCAAATAATAGTGGGTTCTGGCTCTTCCGTATAAATCTCAAAACCATCTTCACCGGTATAACCGGTCCGGCTAACTAGACAATCTAGGCCAGCTACTTTGCCTTGTTGCCACCAGAAAGGCCTGAGTTGATCAAGATTAATATCAGTTAAAGGTTGAAGAATTTCTTGAGCTTTTGGCCCTTGGAGAGCAAGCTGGCTTATCCGGTCGCTGGCATTATCCACTGTAACCATGAATTGATTCTTGTTTTTTAATATCCAATTATAATCTTTTTCTATATTGGACGCATTGACAACTAGCATATACCTTTTCAGGTCAAGGCAATAAACAAGTAAATCATCAATAAATGTCCCTTGCGGGGTGGTAAGAGCACTAT
>JAOAFQ010000010.1 GCA_026416195.1 Candidatus Aminicenantota bacterium
GGCCTAGTCGCACCGCCGATATTGAGGGTGAGCTTGTCCTTGGTGTTCATGGTCCTAAGCGTTTAATCGTTCTTCTTCTTGAGGCTTCGACAGAATAGGCCGATGAAAAAGATTGATCCTCATTTGAAATTTGTTTTAACCAATTTCTCACAAAATTACCTTCGAAAAAGGGAAGCGGCCTTAGCCGACCTGGATTTTGAGGTCTGCCGGGAAGAAGTGGCTCGAATCAAGGATCGAGCGCTTGAAAATCTTGACCGATGGTTGGCGGTTTTTGAAGCTCAATGTCTGAAACGGGGTGGAAGGGTTTATCGAGCTTCAGATGGGATTGAAGCTAACCGAATCGTCTTCCAAATCATGAAAGAGAGCGGGGCTAATTATCTTATTAAAAGCAAATCTATGGTCAGCGAGGAAATTGGTCTTAATGCTTTTCTTGAGAGCCATGGAATTAAGGTCAGGGAAACTGATTTGGGCGAGTGGATCATTCAGCTACGTCAAGAGAAGCCAACGCACATGGTCATGCCGGCGATTCATCTCACCCGAAAAGAGGTGGCCGATACTTTTTCTCAATATTTAAAGAAAAAGGTTCATCCCGAAATTAAAGATTTGGTTGAGGTTGCTCGCCAGGAGCTCCGTCAGGATGTCTTGAGGGCCGAAGTTGGGCTTCTGGGGGCTAACGCCCTGATCGCTGAGACTGGCTCAGTGATGATTTTAACTAATGAAGGAAATGGCCGCCTTGTTTCCCTCTTTCCGCCCACCCGGATCATTTTGGCCAGCGTGGAAAAAATTTTGCCCACGCTTCAAGATGCTTTCGCGATCCTCAAGCTTCTCCCGCCCAATGCCACAGGCCAAACTATTACTAGCTATGTTTCCTTTTTGACGCCTTCTTTCGCCCGGCCTCTCCATATCATTCTTCTGGATAACCATCGGACAGAAATCTTAGCTGATCGCCTTTTTCGAGTAATTCTCCGTTGTCTCAAATGTTCAGCTTGTTTGAACGTGTGTCCAGTTTATCAAGTTCTTGGTGGCAAGAATTTTGGAGCTATTTACCAGGGTGGCATCGGCACGCTTCTTACTGCCTGGCTCCAAGGACTGAGCCAATCGCGGGAGCTTGCTGAGAAATGCCTCGGCTGCCACCACTGTGAAGCTGTCTGTGCGGCTAAAATTCCGATTGCCGATTTGATCATCGCCCTTAAAGAGAGACTCATCCGTCAATTGGGTAAGCCTTTTTGGAAACGAGTTCTATTTGATGGGGCCATGGCCAAGCCTTCACGTTGGCGAAAAATATTGTCTGCTCTGGGCGCCGCGCGGCCTTTAGTGGCCCAAGCTAATGGGTTTCTCCGTCAGCTGCCGACGATTTTTCGCAAGTACGACCAGCATCGGGCGCTCCCGGCCCCAGCTCGGCTATCTTTGTCGAAGCGCATTCCAGATAAGGAGACCCGCTTAACTGAGATAGAGTTGCCAAGTCAAACTGTCGTCTTCCCAGGCTGTCTAATTGAATATTTTTATCCCCAAATCGGCGAAGCCGCGCTCCGGGTTTTAGCTCGACTTGGCCATAAAGCTCGATTGAGTAAATCAGGTTGTTGCGGTTTCCCCGCTTTTAATAGCGGTTTTAAGGCAGCGGCAACTAACGCTTTAAAGGCTGTTCTAGCTGATCTTGAAAAGGCGGAACGAGTCTTGACTCTCTGCCCTACCTGCACATCGATGCTTAAGCATTACGGCCCAAAAATTTTGGCCATTGAGATGGCTAAAAGAGTGGCTGAGCGCGTTTCCCCCCTTTGCCCTTTTCTCTTTGAATTTCACAGCAACCAACTGGAAACTTTTTTTGCTTCCCCTTTGAAATCGATAAAGGCTACCTATCACGATTCCTGCCATCACAAGTATAAGCTCAAGGCCAGCGAGGCATCCCGGCTAGTCCTAGAACTCGCTCTTGGAAAGAAAATTCAAGCTATGGACAGGTCAGACGCTTGTTGCGGCTTTGGGGGAATTTTTTTCGTGGTTCAGCCTGAAATTTCAGCCTCCCTCCTTCAGGACAAGCTTGACTTTCTTGAGCGGTCAGGAGCTGAGCTGGTCGCCATGGATTGTCCGGGATGCTTGCTTCAAATTCGCGGCGGTCTAGAAAGGCGGAATTTGCCGATTAAAGCTAAACACACGATCGAGGTGATTGACGCTTGCTTCTCAGGTAAATTCTGACCCAACTTTTTTCGGTAAGCATTCAAAATTAATCAGAATCTAAGGATCAAGTCCATACTGACAGAAAAGCTCGTGATGAGAAAACCCGTAGGCGGCTTATCCAGATGCGATTTCTTCGGCTCAAGCTCCTTAAGGCTTAGCCTTTTCTTTAACTAGAGGCCGAGAAGTATAAAGTTTGATCAAAAGAGGGCCTAACATAAAAGAATAGCCTCAAAGGTTATATTTTTATGGTAACTTTAATCGCTCCATCTTCATAATTTGAGGCTAAGTCGAAAGCTTTTTGAATATCAGTCAAAGGGAAGTGGTGGGTGATTAATGATTTTAAAGCTTCTTTATTTTTCTGGAGAAACTCAATGGCTTGAAGGAAAAAATTATTTTGGCGACGGACATTATAAATGGTAATTTCTTTTCGACGAAGAAGATGGGGATCGAAGGAAATTTGGTCGATTTCCGGGATGCCAATAATGATTAGCTTACCACCAGGCTTCAGGATAGAAACAGCTTGATTAAGAGCTTGTTGGTCACCACAGCAATCAAAAGCTAAATCGAATTGAGCTGCCCAAATTTCATTTACCTCTTTTTTAAGTTCAGGATTGTCTACCCAGTGTGCCCCCAAACGGCGAGCGGCCTCAAGTCGGGCCTCAACTTTGTCAATGGCGATAATTAAGCTTGCTCCAGCCAAATAACAATGAAAAAGGGAACAGAGGCCAATTGGCCCACAGCCGAAAATGGCCACTTTTTTGTTTTTAATCTCGCCGGCCATTTGAGCCGCATACAAGGCTATGGCTAAGGGTTCAACTAAAACTGCTAGCGGCCAAATATCTTCTTTAACGGGAAAACAATTTTGAGCAGGCATAACTATTAACTCTTTAAGGCAGCCTTCGAGCTCACCAGGGCAGCCTAAAAATTTTAGGTAGCGACAGGTATGAGGCCGACCAGCAAAGCATTGATCGCATTGAAGGCAGGAGATGGCAGGATTAAAAACAACTTTGTCACCAGGTTTAAGAGTCATTACCTTTTGGCCTATTTCCTGAACAATAGCCAGCCCTTCATGACCAATAGTAAAAGGATATTTTACGATTTGATGACCAATTGCTCCTAGACGAAAGTAATGGAGATCAGAGCCGCAAATTCCTACTTCAACCATTCGAAGTAAGACCTCATCAGAGGAATTTATAGATGGTGGATCTTCTTCAAGAAGAGCCAGCTTGCCTCGATTGACTAATTTAGCTGCTTTCATTTCTTGTTATTCTGATGGCTTATTAATTCCATTTCCCTCTTATTTACTTACTTAATTTATCAAATTTCCTTTCATTAGAAAAAGGCTTAAAAATTTAAAGCCTTTTAAAAACCTTTGGTCTTTTATCCAACTCGGAGAAATTGAAATTAGAAAATAAAAGGGAAATGATAATCAAATAGCTTCTTTAGCTTCGCGAAGAAGAACATCGTAATCTTTTTGAGTCCGAGCAAAGAGGCCGATATTGCCCAACCTGACTTTCTTTAAGCCCACCTCTTTAACGGCGCGGTAGGCCTCGAGCATTTGATCGAGAGTTGGAGTTGGTAGATCTTTCAATTTATATTCGCCAAAGAAAGCAAGAATAGTAAAAGGAATAGAATTATCAACTTTGGCCAATAATTGAGCGATCTTTTTAATTTGATCGGTTTCCACCCAACCTGGAATATAAAGCGAAAGCACTTCTAAGGTAAAATTTCTTTTTAAAATTTCTTCGGGCAATTGTAAGAGCCAGTCATTGCTTACCCCAGTTAACTTTTGATGAATCTCTTTATCAAAGGCTTTAATATCAAGCCAAAAAGCATCTATGCCTGAATCTTTATAAAGATCAAGATGTCGAGGAGTCAAAGCATAGCCATTGGTTTCGAATAATATCCATAATTGGGGAGTAATTTCTTTTATTTTCCTGGCCACTTGACAGTACCAATCTGGTTGGCAGGCCAAATCGCCCCCAGTGAAGGCAATGATGTTTCGAGCTGGACCAAAACCTTGCGGTGAGAGAAGAATTTGATTAGGCTCTAATTTTCCAGGGCATAGTTCAGATCTCTGTCCTTTTAAAAGGCATTGGCCACAATGGAAACATAAGTCCATAGCGTGAAAGGCAGTGGCTCTTTTTTTCGGTTCGATTACGGTAACCAATTTAGCGTAGTCTTTAGCCAGGGTAGCTATTTGTTCAGGTGACATCCAAGTGCCATTTTGGTATTGACTGAATTCCCACGAATGACACTTGAGACAAGAAAGATTACAACCGGACTGGTAAATAGAAAGATAATCTTCAGGCCTTGAGAGAAGAATAGACTTAATTAGCCTCAAAGGGGTTGCGCTTTCCCATTTTAAAGTGATTTGACAAGCTCTCCCTTGCAAGTATTCTTCGGTGTAGAATTTGGCGGGCTTATAAAAAGTTAAACAACTGCCTTGGTTGAAGCCCTGTTTGATTAAATTACAGTCAATCATTTGAAAGTTTAATGGTAGTTTAATCATAATCTTTTTTGAAAGAAGATAAAAGGCATAATTGAAATTTTAAACAACGCTTTTTACCTAGCGTTTTGGCCGCATTCCCAATTTTTATCGGGGTAGGAAAGGCTATAAAAAATCTAATTCAACTCCAAAAGTGGAAAAGAGCCAAGGTCATCTTTTCTTTTCCAGATTCAGTTCTTCGCCTAGCCCGATATAAGGCTTTAAAAGCAGGGAAAGTTCTGTTGGTGGCCGCGCCTAGATTAACTGGTTTTTAATTAATTAAGGATGTTCGAGTTAGAGAAGCCAATTTAGCTGCTAGCTTTAAAGGTTTCTCCCAGTTTGGTCTAGAGGTTAAAATTAATTCAACCTTACCGAAAATGCTCTCTTTCTTAGCGGGGCTGTCGCCTGTGATAAGAAGGGGAATCGTCTTGGCAAAGGAGCCGGCTACGACGATCGCGAGGACAATCTTCTTTCAGAGGCTGGCTTGATTCATGAAAAAACACCGCGCATTGCGATTATTCATTAGGTTCAGTTTTTTGAAGATTTTTCTTAACTCACTGAGACCAAGCTTGTTAGCGGTAATCATAGCTAGAGGCAAGGCAAAGAACAAAAAGAAGCTTAATTTTAAGAGTATTTGGTTTTGCCTCGTATCCCTAAAAAATATTAAAATTAGGCTATCTAAAAGTTATAATAGGTTAAATAAGTTAGATGGATCTAGTTATTTTTGAAGAAAAAATTAAGTATGATCGATTAGTAAAAGTCTTTATCAATTTGGTTCCCTTAATTTTTGTTTCGTTATTTATTATTTTTTACATTGATTTGAAAATTAAAGATCTCCTTCCGGGGCAAGCTTTTCGTACCGAAAATGATTTTTATCTTTTTTCCTTCATCATGGCCCTGGTCGCATTTATTTATTACCTCTTTTTACCCAAGTCGGTTCTTTTAACTCGGGAAGAATTGGTTATTAAGTTTCCAGCCTTTAGTTGGAAAATTCCTTTCAATCAGATCAAAGCAGTTAGAGAAAAAAGAGGGATCATCTATCGCCTAGCTTTTAAATGGTATACTTCTAAAAAAAATGCGATTCTTATTGAAAGGAAGAGAAGAGCTGGGATTGTCATTTGTGTTGAAAATGCGCCCCGCTTTATTGAAGTGGCGACTAGTCTCCTTGAGGAATGGCGCCGCTACCATCCAACTGAGTGAATATCGAGCTTATTTTCTATATTTTATGGCTTAAATCTTAGCTTTAGCTTAAAACATGATTTTTCAAAACCTTTAAAAGGAATTAATTTTAAGCTAACACTTCTTAATTAGGGAAATAAAATTAACTTAACCGAAATTAAGAATGGCTTAAGCTGTTATTTTTTTATTAAAAGACAAGCATAAACGCCGCCAGCTATGCTCCCTGGATGTGGTTGAAATTTGACCGTGATTTTAGTTTTGCCTTTAGTTAACTCGAAAGGAACGGGATATTCCACCTCAAAGAAATCACCAGGAAAGTTGACATTGACCCGTTGGCTGGCAATTTTTTCGCCATCGACGAAAATATCGAATTCACGATTGAGATCGCTTCCCCAATAGGTGCAAACCAGGACAAGGGGTTGGTCAGGAAGAACTTTTAGGTCATAACTAAACCAGCCTTCATCTCTGGCTTCTCGATATATCCGCCCCTCGTTTTCTCCGGTTCGAGTTCTTTCACCTCGCAAGTTATGGGCTTTTTCCGAAGTTTCATCCCCAATTTCAACTTTGTCAACCAATCGGCGGGCTATTTCTTTCTCCCTGATTTCTCTTTCTTTTTCCTTTTTAAGACGTGTCTCTTCAGCTCGTTTCCAGCCCGCTTCATCATAGAAATGCCAATAGATGGCATAACGCTGATTAAAAAGCTTATAAAAGGGAATGAGTGTGACATCCTCAGGTCGACCAACCTTGTCTGTCTTAAAAGTTAAGGGTTGATTATCGACTGGGACAAGCCAGTCTTCAGGTCGGCTCATATTAGCCACTAAATCAGGCGCTCTGACCTTTTTCCCTCGAGCATGATAGGGCCCATAAATTTCTTTTTCCTTCAGCGGCTCAGAGGGTAATTGACCAGCTAGAACTATTGGACCATAAAGAATAGCCGCCAGATGAGGGTCATCTTGGATCGGCCAAAGATGAAGCGACATAGGGAGACGAAATTCAAGACGATCGCCATCACGCCAAGTTTCCTCAACTCGAATATAAGTTCCAGGGATGGCCACAATCATTTTCTTTTCGCCATTGATAAAAAGTTCAGCCCCTTTGGTTGCCCAATAGGGAACACGAAGGCGAAAAGCCAATTTAGTCGGCTTTTTTAAGTTTAAAGTTAAGGTTGTTTTTTCTTCTTCCGGAAATTTGGTTTCTTGTCGAAGACGAAGACCCTTTTCAGGCCAGATAACCTCGGAGGCGATAAATAAATTTATATAAATTCCATCGTCATCACGGAAATAAATAGCCTCAGCTGCTCTAGGCGGATTTTCAATCCCTGTTCCCGTGCAGCACCAAAAAGAATCATAAGGAGTGCTAAAAGTTTTATACCAACCCGATTCCATGGGAACGTAATACATTGTCATTCCAGTAGCTGGATCCTGAGTAGGCAAAATTCCGTTAAAAAGAGCTCGTTCGTAATAATCAGCGTAATAAGGATCTGGTTGGAGACAAAAAAGTTCTTTGGTTAGTTTTAGCAAATTATAAGTGCAACAGGTTTCATGGGTGGCATTACTCAGTTCGGTAGACATTTGTCCAGGCTCAGTTCGCCAAGCTTCATAATTGCTTGTACCGCCAGTAACATAACAACGATGATCAACCACTTGGCGCCAGAAGAACGTGGCCAAATCATAATATTTCTTTTCGCCCGTGTATAAATATTCTCTGACGGCTCCAATGACTTTAGGTATTTGAGTATTGACATGAAGCCCTTTGAGTTCATCTCGCCGAGCAGCCAAAGGTTCAAAGAAAGCGTGATGATCGAATTTTCGAGCTAAAGCGAGATGATCTGGATGACCAGTATAAGCATATAGATTGGTCAAGACTTCATTCATTCCGCCAAATTCAGTTTGAAGCATCGCTTGAATTTGTTCAGGCGTTAATTTATCCAATCGAAATTTAACCCAGCTGGCCATCTTTTCCAGGATTTTCATAGCTTGTTTATTGCCAGCATAGCGATACATATCAAGAAGGCCAGCCATGATTTTATGCAACGTATACCAGGGAGCCCAGACCCTTTGCCGAGCTATTACTCGATCAATGAAGTCTTCAGGGAAGGCACTGAGATAACCACTTTTTCCTAAAGCTTGTTGGCATCGGGCCAGTTCACTAATAAGATAATCTGCTCTTTTCTTTAATTCCAAGTCTTCCGTAAGAGCATACATTAAGGCACAGGCGGTTAAATAGTGACCAACAAAG
>JAOAFQ010000058.1 GCA_026416195.1 Candidatus Aminicenantota bacterium
AATGATGGCCGCTATACTCCCCCTGATCCTACCTCCGGCAAACCCAACGAGGTCCTCAATCCAAGAGTGGTTCGTTTTGGCATCCGCTTCCAGTTCTAAAGAATAAAACTTCTTTTTATAACCCCCTCCCCTGCTTCGGGGAGGGGGTTTTTTATTAAATTTTCATCTATAAAAAACAATCAAAACAATCTCGGAAAAGAAAATTTAAGGCTAATAGGAGATCAAAACACGACTTATTAACCTCAGCTAATTTTATAAAAGACGCGACCTAAGATGATTTTTTAATTCTTTTAAAAGTTTTAAGATTTTTAAGGAATCAAAAAATAAGATGGATTGAATTAAAAATTTTAAAAATTTTTAAGATTTATGGACTGACCTGAATTTTTCTGAATTAATCATTTTTTTAAAGAGAGGGCTTTTCATCATTTTTTTCATTTCGTTAAACTGTCTCAATAATTGATTGACCTCATGAACGGGCCGGCCACTACCTTTAGCAATTCTGGCCCGACGACGGCCATCAATTATCCAGGGTTTACTTCTTTCCTCAATGGTCATTGAATTTATGATTGCTTCAAAATGAATTATCTGCCGCTCATCTAAAGGGAGTTTCGAAATATTTTTAAATGGCCCAATCTGCGGGAGCATGGCCAGAAGCTGAGAAAGTGATCCCATTTTTCTCAACTGAATTAATTGTTTCCGAAAATCTTCTAAGGTAAATTCCTCCTCTTGCAAGCGACGGGCTAACTCTTCAGCCTCCTTTAAATCAGTTTCTCTTTCAACCTTTTCAATCAAACTTAAGACATCGCCCATACCTAGTAGGCGGGAGGCCATTCGGTCAGGGTGAAAAATTTCAAGCTGATCATATTTCTCCCCAACTCCTATAAAAACTATGGGCTTACCAGTTACTCTGACAATCGATAGAGCCGCACCTCCGCGAGCATCTCCATCCATCTTAGTTAAAATCACTGCTGTCAAACCCACTTTTTCTTCAAAAGCTCGGGCACTGCGAACAGCATCCTGACC
Organism: Candidatus Aminicenantota bacterium; assembly: GCA_026416195.1. Lineage (GTDB taxonomy): Bacteria > Acidobacteriota > Aminicenantia > Aminicenantales > CALLJL01 > CALLJL01. The sequence continues at coordinate 1,024 of JAOAFQ010000058.1, forward strand.
AGTCAGGGCATCACCGATAAAAATTACCTCGTCAGGCTGGAGAATTTCTTTAATTAGCTTTAATTCATTCATTAGTTCTTCGTCAATGTGGAGACGTCCAGCTGTGTCAACAATTAAAACATCAAAGGCATTTTGTCTAGTGAAAGCTAAAAGATCCTTTAAGGCCTTTTCTGGTTCTTTCATCTGATCAATCTTAATTCCATAAAAAGGAAGATTAAGCTGAGAGGCAATCATCTTAAGTTGTTCTTGAGCTGCTGGCCTTTTTAAATCAAAGGAAGCGAGAAGTGGCCTTTTTCCCCTTTTCTTTAAATAAAAAGCTAATTTGCCACAAGTTGTAGTTTTGCCGCTCCCTTGGAGGCCAACGAGGATGAATATCGTCGGCGGCAAAGAACGGAAAATAAGGCTTCGTGCCTGTCCGCCAAGAAGAGCCGTTAATTCATCGCGGACAATTTTGATGGTTTGCTGAGCTGGCGTAAGACTTTCCATGACTGCCTGGTTTAGGGCCTTTTCTCTCACCTTTTCAATGAAATCTTTAACTACTTGGTAATTAACATCAGCCTCAAGAAGAGCCAACTTTATTTGGCGAAGGGCTTCGGCCATATTTCTTTCTGTAATTTTGGCTTCCCCTTTAAGATATCTCACTACCTTTTGTAATTTTTCAGCTAGTTGATCAAGCATTCTTCTTTCTCCAGACTCATCCTTTTGTCATAATAAAAAACATAACCGAGAAGGTCAATTTTTCCTGAGACTTTTTATTTCCTATTTTTTTTGGATCCGGAATTTCAATTTTTTGAAATGAAATTCAATTTTTTGAATTTCATCCAACCTTTAATTTGTCTTATTTTCCCTGAGAATCCTTCTTTTAAGCAAATTGTGCGCCTTTAAATTCAATATTTTGCATTTTTTTTTAAATTGAACTAAATTGGGTTATTTTTTAGATAGTCCAATATCGATTAATTCCTTTGTTATCAATAAGTTATGAGATGATATTTTTCTTCCAAAATTCCAATAAATTGGCATGTAATTTGCAGCAATGACTCAATAAAAAGAAAAAAGGAGGTGATTAAAGGGGAGAGAAACAATAAAAAATGGCAACAGGGTTATTAAAAAAGGGATAAAATCAATGAAGGGAGGCTAAATGAAAAAATTAATTTGCCTAGTTAGTTTATTTATCCTCCTTTCCCTTCCTTTAGCTGCTCAAAAAGGAAGGGGGAATATTTATGGCCTGATAATCGATGCAGAAGGTAATCATCTTCCAGGCGTTACAGTAACCTTAACTGGTCCAACCATTGCTCCTATAACCATGATCAGCAATGAGGAAGGGCGATTTCGCTTTCTCAACTTAGAGCCTGGGGAAAAATATGAAATTAAGGCTGAGCTCCAAGGTTTTAAAACATCGATCGTCCGAAATGTAATTGTTAATGCAGGACTTAATACTGATGTGAAAATAGTTATGGAGGTAGGCCGATTAGAAGAAGAGGTAACGGTAGTGGCCTCAGCCCCGGTTGTTCAGCCCAAGAAGGTCACAGTTACCAGCACCGTGGACATGGCTCAGATTCAGCAATTACCCACAGCCCGTGACCCTTGGGTTATCCTTCAACTGCAACCAGGCATTCAAGTTGATCGGGAAAATGTTGGTGGTTCAGAGTCAGGTCAACAATCAGCCTGGGTTGTTCGCGGCACGACCACTCAAGAATGGAATTTAGATGGTGTTAATATAACTGACCTTAGTTCTGGGTCCTCGCCTGGTTACTGGGACGTGGATATGTTCGAAGAAATCAGCATTAGCACTGGCTTAATTGACGTTGAATCTCGTTATGTTGGCACTTCGATTAACCTAGTTACTCGTCGTGGCGGTAACCGTATTACTTTAGCTGGTCGTTATTACCTAACCGATGAAAAATTTCAGAACAAATTAACCCCTCAAAGAATCGCTGAACTGGGAGTTCCTGGCTATAACCGGATAATTGAAATTAAGGACTATGGTTTCAATATAGGTGGACCTCTTATCCGGGATAAAATCTGGTGGTGGGGCGGCTGGGCTAATCAAGAGATTAAGACAACAGTAATCACTGGAACTAGAGACGATACCTTCCTTAATCAGTTAGCTTTTAAACTTAATTTTCAACTGCTGCCCAATAATCGGGCTGAGTTCATGATTCATGCCAGCGACAAAGAGAAATTCGGTCGAAGCTCCTCGCTGACCTTCCCACCTGGCTGGAATCAGCATGGTAAATATCATTTCGGTAGCCCGATCTACAAATTCCAAGATGACCATATGTTTGGTGATAAGCTCTTTGTCTCCGCCAAGTTTGGTTATACCGACCAAGGCTTTGGCATGTGGCCAGCCAACGATGAAGATATCACCAAGGTCATGTGGTACAACGTCGAAAAGAATCTCTATGAAAACACCAACACTTGGTTCTTCTCTGGCCGCCCTCATTTGAATGCGGTTTTGCAAGCTCAATATTTCAATGATGATATCTTTGGTACCTCCCACGAAATCAAAGTGGGTTTTGAAATCGACAATAGCCAAACAGATGCCGTGGGTGGTTATCCAGGCAACATGTACATTTATTACAATTACAACACAGTGACCGTTGACTGGAATGGCGATGGCCGCCGTGATATTGTCAAACAGGATTTTGGCATTGATTTAAGACGCCTTTATGTTACTCGCTCTCGAATTCGGTCTGTCAGCGGCGCTGACCGTTATGCTTGGTATTTCAGCGATGTCATCACTTGGAAGCGCTTTAATTTCAATTTAGGCTTTCGTTGGGATAAAGTTGACAGCTACATCAACGAAAGAAAATCCCGTTCCCTTTATCTTGAAGATACTGATCTTTACTGGTATGACAATTATCATGAAATTGTCAAGAAGACGATGACTTGGGAAACAGCCCAGAAAATTGGGGCTCTTTTGCCTGATAATTACTGTCCCAGGGTTGAGCGACCTATTCGCTTCCTGTCTTTTTCACCTCGGATTGGGGTTACCTTTGATGTTTTTGGCGATGGCAAGACGATAGCCAAATTGGCGGCGGCTCTTTATCCTGGTGGGGCTTTGGGCGCCAGTTACTGGGCTCCAGGTGGTCTTGGTGGCTCCATCAATTTCTATTGGTGGGATAAAAATGGCGATAACCTCATTCATTGGGATGAACTTTACTGGGCTGCCTATACAGCAGCTCGCACGGCCTATCGTTGCTTTGACGATAATGGTAACTTTATCGGCAACTACACTCGCGAATTTGGTTTAATGTGGAGCGGCTTTGAATGGACTAAACCAGATAAATTGACTGACCCCTATTACAAGGTCGATGAAAACTGGAAGTATCAGCGCAATTTCGAAATCTTTGCTGCGATAGAAAGGGAACTTTTCCCGAATTTTGGGGTCTCTTGGCAGTTTACCTTCCGTCGTTATGATCGTTTCAACTGGGAGTTATCCTATTATCCGGCCATCAACCATGTCCGCAGCAAAGATGACTACATGGTCGCAGGCACTGTTCCCGCCACCTTTACCGATCCATCTACCGGCAAAGTCATCAGCACCAAAGACGCGGCTGGCCGAGAATGGTATGTCCTTAAACCCGGACCAACTGGCGAAAGCACTAACTACACCTATGTCACGACCACCCCTCTTTGCCGTTATAACATTTATTACGGCACAGACTTAGTCTTCAATAAACGTCTTTCCAATCGCTGGATGCTCAATGGCTCCTTCACCTGGCAAATGGTTAGAAGATATTACGGAGACAAAGGTTACACTAACCCTAACAATATGTGGGCCCTGGAAGGAAGGATGTATGGCTTTGATATGGGCGGCGGGTCTGGAAAAGTCAGTGTGCCTATGTTCTCTCGCTGGCTGGTGAAACTCTCTGGCCTCTATCAGCTACCCCTCGGAATTAATGCCTCTTTCACTTTCACCGGAAGAGAAGGTCACTTCATCACCGAATCCTTCACTATCTACGACACAAGACTTCCTAACCCCAGAAGCCAAAGCGCTACCATTTACATGACCTACTGGGATCAGAGGAAAACCACTCCCAATGTCTGGATTCTCAATTTGCGGCTGGAAAAGGCTATCCGTTATGGCGATCGAGGCCAGATGATCTATTTCTCAGCTGATGTCTTCAATGCTCTCAACCAAGATACCCTCCTTCGTCAATACGCTCTTGATTATGGCACTTATTATGTCAATGATGGCCGCTATACTCCCCCTGATCCTACCTCCGGCAAACCCAACGAGGTCCTCAATCCAAGAGTGGTTCGTTTTGGCATCCGCTTCCAGTTCTAAAGAATAAAACTTCTTTTTATAACCCCCTCCCCTGCTTCGGGG
>JAOAFQ010000067.1 GCA_026416195.1 Candidatus Aminicenantota bacterium
TGTGTATAAGAGACAGCTCCATATGCGCCTGTCCCAATGATAAAGAAATTAGCCTCTTGGGACCAAATATCTTCTAAGTCGATTAAGGCCAGGTTGTGGCCTTCGATTCGCCACCAAGGATAAATAATCCGATCAGGAAGAAGGATAAGGTCATGATGGTATTCTTGACCATTAACTATAATCCGGCCAAATTCGTAAAAATCAATTCTCATCTTCAAGGGCAAAATTTTTTCCTAATAAAGATTGTAATTTCTTGCCCAAAAGACCCTCAAGGGCTTTCTCAGCAGCTTTTTGCTCAGCTTCCTTTTTTGAAGAGCCAGTGGCTCTAGCTAGAGGTAGGTCTTCCAAACAGACCTCTACCAGGAAACTCTTATCATGATTAGGCCCGGTTTCTCTTATCGTCCGGTAGCGGGGCGGAGGAAGGTTTGCTTTTTGGAAGTATTCTTGAAGAGCTGATTTATAATTGTTGATTAGCTTTGGCCATGATGTTTTTTGTCTAAAGAAGAGATGTAATAAGCGGAAGAGGAAGGCTCGAACTTCTTCAAAGCCTCGATCAAGATAAATTGCTCCAATGAGAGCTTCAAAAGCACCCGCTAAAATAGTCTTTTTTTTTCGCCCGCCGCTTTTTTCTTCCCCCTTTCCCAGTAAGAGATAATTGTTAAGGCCAATCTTACGAGCTAAATTGGCCAAAAATTCCGTGCTAGCCGCTAGCGATTTAAATTTAGATAAATCGCCTTCTGAAGAATCAGGATAAAGATGATAGAAATAATCAGCGATAATCAGACCTAGAACCGAATCTCCAAGAAATTCTAAAACTTCATTGTCTTTAGGACTGTCCTCAGGATGTTCATAGGCGTAGGAGCTATGAGTAAGGGCTTGCCGAAGTAATGTTGGTTCAAGGAAGAATAAACCAAGTCTCTTTTGCAACTTTTTAAGTTTATCTTTGTTGGAAGCAGGCATAGATTATAGCCTCAGCTGGAATAAACGATTTTACCGCCTACAATTGTCATGGCTACAGCTCCTCTTAATTTCCAACCATGAAAAGGCGAGTTGCGGCTTTTAGACGCAAACCGATTGACATCAATGATTACTTCTTTACGGAGATTGAGAAGGGTCAAATCAGCGTCAGCTCCCACGGCTATCCGCCCTTTATTTTTTAGGCCTAGAAGCTGAGCTGGATTGCTAGCCATTAACTGAATTAGCCTTTCTAAAGAAATAATATTTTTGTGAACAAAGCGATCAAGCATCAAAGAAACGGCTGTCTCAAGGCCAATAAGGCCAAAGGGAGCTTGATCAAATTCTACGTCCTTTTCTTCAGGAGTGTGGGGCGCATGATCAGTGGCGATAACGTCAATTGTTCCATCCTTTAGGCCATCAATTAAAGCTTGGCGATGGTCGGCACTTCGTAGAGGCGGGTTAACTTTAAAATTAGGATCGTAGTTTGCTAAACATTCATCTGTAAGAATTAGGTGATGCGGAGTGACTTCAGCCGATACTGCCAGCCCTTTTTTCTTAGCCAAGCGAACAAATTCAATTCCGCCACGAGTGCTGATATGGGCAATGTGAATTCGGGCTCGAGTTAATTCCGCTAAAATCAGATCTCGAGCGATCATAATTTCTTCAGCTGCCGCTGGCATCCCTGGAAGACCAAGACGACAGGAAATTTCTCCTTCATGCATGACCCCGCCAGCGGAAAGATTCTTATCCTCACAATGGTCAATAATCAGCTTGTTTAGAAGGAGACTGTATTCTAGGGCCCGGCGCATAATTAAGCTGTTGGTTATAGGATGACCATCATCTGAAAAGGCTACCGCCCCAGCTTGGCTCAAATCGACCATATCGGTTAGTTCCTCTCCGGCTAATTCCCGAGTGATGGCGGCGATAGGAAAAATGTTAACCACGGCTTTTTTTTTAGCCTCTACCACAAGGTATTCGGTTATGCCAGAATTATCGTTGGGAGGCTTTGTGTTTGGCATACAACAAATAGACGTAAAGCCTCCCCGAGCGGCGGCTCTTGAGCCAGTTATTAGATCTTCTTTGTGTTCTTGACCTGGTTCTCGTAAATGAACATGCATATCGATAAAGCCTGGAGCGACAACCAAACGGGAGGCATCGATTATTTCCGCTTCATTAGCCTCAAGGCGGGGACTAATTGCTTTTATTTGGCCATTCTCTATTAAGATATCTAAGGTTTCGTCAGTTCGGGAAATAGGGTCAATTACCCGGCCATTTTTAATCAGAAGATTCACGTTCTTTACCTCCAAGGAGAAGATAAAGGACGGCCATCCTTATGGCCACCCCATTTTCGACTTGTCGGAGAATAACCGATTGGACCGAATCAGCCAAGGCGGAATCGATTTCAATACCCCGATTAATAGGACCGGGATGCATGATGATGGCATCTTTCTTAGCCAGTTTAAATCTTTCTTGAGTAAGACAATAAAGCTGGCGATATTCTCGGATAGAAGGAAAATAATTAGCCTTTTGCCTTTCCCTTTGAAGGCGAAGCATCATGACCACATCTGCCCCGACAAGCGCCTTGTCTAAATTAAATTCAATTTTGGCTCCTAATTTGCTGAATTCAAGGGGGAGAAGGGTTGGTGGTCCACAAAGAACGACTTCCGCTCCTAGTTTCCTTAAAAGAAAGAGATTTGATCTGGCTACTCGACTATGCAAAATATCGCCGACAATGACTACCTTTAAGCCTTTAATTCTTTTTTTATACTGTTTTATCGTGTAAGCATCAAGGAGAGCCTGGGTAGGATGTTCATGAGTACCGTCGCCTGCATTGATCACATGGGAACGACAAAAAGAGGCAATATAATGGGGGGCACCGGAAGAAGAGTGACGAACCACAAGAGCATCGATAGCCATTGCTTCTAAATTGCGGACCGTGTCTTTTAGTGTTTCTCCTTTGACGACACTACTGGCTGACAAACTGAAATTGATAATGTCAGCACTCAATCTTTTGGCGGCTAGTTCAAAGGAGCTTCGTGTCCTCGTACTAGGCTCAAAAAAGAGGTTGACGACCGTCTTTCCTCTCAAAGTAGGGACCTTTTTGATATCGCGTCGGGAAATTTCAGCCATTGAATCGGCTGTTTCTAGAATGGTTAAAATTTCTGAGGTTTCAAGATCCTCTATCCCGAGAAGATGATAATGGCGAAAGGTTAATGGGGTTTCAGGATTCATTTGTCTACAGGTTCGGTAATTAGAACCTCATCGATGCCGTCAACTTCTTTCAGTTTAACTTGGACGAGTTCCTTGCGAGAAGTAGGGAGAAATTTACCCACATAGTCAGCCCGGATGGGCAATTCTCGATGGCCGCGATCAATTAAAACTAGGAGCTGAATGGTCTTAGGTCGTCCTAAATCAAAAAGGCCATCCATAGCGGCCCTAATCGTTCGACCTGTAAAGAGGACGTCATCGACTAGAAGGACGTCTTTTTTAGCAATGGAAAAAGGAATTTCAGTTTTTTGAACCATATGCTGAGTTTCAAGCTCCGAAAAATCATCACGATAAAGGGTTATATCTAAGACGCCGACCGGGACATCAATTTTTTCCATTTCTTTAATTAAGGCGGCAATTCTCTTGCCTAAATAAATTCCTCTGGTTCTGATGCCAACAATAACCAGATTTTTTAAATTTCGATTTCTTTCAAGAATTTCAGTGGTTAATCTTTGAAGGACACGCCTAATTTTGTTGGCATCCATTATTTTAGCTTTTATTTTTTCTTTTACTTTTCCTCCCATTGTGGGCTCCTAGAGAGGGCGACCGAACTTTACCCTCGTCAATTACCGCCGATAACATGCTACATCTAGGTTAAAAAGTCAAGGAAAATGAGATTTTTAGATTAAGAGGATTAAGTTTTTTCCCAAAAGAGACGGGCATGTTCAATATCTTTAAGAATTTGTTGTCGCAACGACTCAACATCGGGAAATTTTTTTTCATCTCTAATTTTCTTAAACAATCGAGTTTTTATAAATCGGTCATAAAGATTGCCTTGGTAATCCAGAAGGTGTGATTCTATTATTTGAGTAAATGATCCGAAAGTTGGTCGCTGGCCAATATTGGTCACAGAAGGAAAAATTTCTTTTTCGACTTGGCTTTGGCTAATAAAAACCCCCGGAGGAAGAATTTCATTATTAGATTCAATGTTAGCGGTAGGTAACCCGAGGAGTTTACCTCTAGAATCGCCTTTAATCACTCTCCCTTCGATTTCATAGGCTCGCCCAAGATAAACGGCCGCTAAGTCAACCTGTCCTTTTTCCAAGAGTTGCCGAATTAAACTACTACTCACTACCTTTCCATTGATAATAACTGGATCGACTATTTCCACCTTCAATCCAAATTTAGCTCCTAAAGTGGCCAAGTCGGTTGGATCGCCTCGGCGGCCATAACCGAAACGGAAGTCCTGGCCAACAACTACTAGCTTAGCTTGTAGCTTTTTGATTAAAATGTCCTCAATAAATTGTGAAGCCCTAAGGCGAAAAAAATGGTCATTAAAAGGAACAACTAAGGTAGACTCGACCCCCATCTCTTTCAGGCCTTGTAAGCGCTGATTAAGAGTTTGAATCATTTTAATGGGCTTCTGTCCTAAAATTTTTTCTGGATGGGGCGAAAACGTCAGAACTAGGGAGGTCAATTTTAGCTTTCGAGCTTGCTCGGTGAGAACTTCAATGATTTTTTTATGCCCCAAATGGAGGCCATCAAAGTTTCCAATGGCAACAGCTACCGGCCCTAACGACAGTCCCTCTTCCTTAAAAGAGTTAAAGATTTTCATAATTTTTTAAGTTTTCAAATACTCAATTTTTTCCAAATAATGCCATTTAAGTTGATGGAGACAAGAAGTCAGAAAAGATTCTTCCTCAGGTCTAAGACGGCCCTCAGTTCTTTCTTTCAATAAATCAAGAAGATCAATGAGGCGTTGCGCAAGGGGAAGATTCTCCTTTTTAGTGCCAGATGAAGGGTCTTCAAGTAGTCCTAAGCAAACTAGCGCCTGGGTATAAAGGGGGAGAACGATGGAGCTAAAGTCAAGAGGAGGTAAGAAATCTTCCTTTTTTCCTCTTTCCTCAGAAGCCACCTTTATTCTCCTTTTGTTGTTGAGATTTATCTAAGGATTGAAATCAAAGTATTTTAGCTTGAATCTTAAGAAAGATATAATAAGACTTTCTGGCTTTTAATTCAAGGAGGCGAAGATGACCACTTTAGAAGCTATTGGTGAAAAATTTGTGAAATTGGTAAAAATCATGGCCATTTTAAGGAGCGAAGAGGGCTGCCCTTGGGATAAAAGCCAGGATGAGAAGTCTCTTCTTAATTTTTTCCTGGAAGAAGCTTACGAGTTGGCTGAGGCTATTGGAAAAGGAAGACCAGAAGAGGTGGCTGAAGAATTGGGCGATGTGATGATGGAAATCGTTTTTTTAGCGAGAATTTACGAAGAAAAAGGTTATTTTGATTTAGGCCATGTCTTGGAAAAAATCAATCAAAAAATGATTAACCGTCACCCCCATGTTTTTGGCTCAGCTAAAATTTCAAGTCCTCAGGAAGTAAAAAAAGAATGGGCCAAGTTAAAGACAAAAGAAAAGGTCAATGATGATCCTCTGGCCGGTGTATCTCCAAGAATGCCTGCTCTCCTCGAAGCTTTCATGCTCGGCCGGCGGGCTTCTCAATATGGGTTCGATTGGCCTTCTGCTGAAGCCGCCTTAAAAAAAGCAGAGGAAGAACTAACTGAGTTTAAAGCCGAGCTGGCGTCAGCCAATGATTTAGTGTTGGAGGAAGAGCTAGGCGATCTCCTTTTTTCTCTGGTTAACGTTTGCCGATTAAAAAGAATAAATCCTGAGTTAATTTTAAAACAAGCTAATAAAAAATTCAGGCGTCGTTTCCAGCTTCTTTGGCAGATTCTAAAAGCAAGAGGAAAAGAACCAAGTCAAGCGAATCTCGAAGAAATGGATGAAATTTGGGAAGAGATTAAACAGAAAGAAAAAGAAGAATAAAAAAGATAAATTATTTGTTTTTTTGGTTGGAAGAAAGAAAATTCTTCTTTCGCCAAAGGAGGCTTGCTTTAATAAAATCATCGAGGTCGCCGTCAAGAATGCGATCTACATCAGAAGTTTCAACTTTAGTTCGAAGATCCTTAATTAATTTATAAGGATGAAGCACATAAGAGCGAATCTGGTTGCCCCAGGCAATGTCCGTCTTACTTTCCTCAATTTTTTCCCATTTTTCCAGTTGCTTTTTCTTTTCGTGTTCGTACAGCCGAGCTCTTAGAATTTTCATGGCCATGGCCTTATTTTTATGCTGGGACCGTTCATTCTGACATTGGACGACAATGCCAGTAGGTATATGGGTGATACGAACAGCCGAGTCAGTGACATTAACGTGTTGTCCACCATGGCCAGAGGCGCGGAAAGTTTCTATTCTTAAATCCTCAGGATTGATTTCAATTTCTATATCTTCTTCAACTTCTGGGTAGACAAAAATCGCAGCAAAGGAGGTATGACGACGTTTGTTAGCATCAAAAGGAGAGATACGGACCAAACGATGTACTCCGCTTTCTTGGCTTAATCGGCCAAAAGCATAATCACCTTCAATCCTGACAGTAGCACTTTTGATTCCAGCTTCCTCCCCAGCCATAAGATCCAGGATTTCTGCCTTGTAACCCTTCCTTTCAGCGTAACGGAGATACATTCGCAGCAGCATCTGAGCCCAATCTTGCGATTCTGTTCCGCCAGCACCTGGATGAATAGTTAAAATAGCGTTACGACTATCATCAGGTTCAAAGAAGAGGGCTCTCAATTCAGCTTCTTCAATTTCTTTTTCAAAAACAAGCAAGGCCTTTTCTATTTCAGCCTCAACGTTTTCTCCTTCTTCGGCCAGTTCAATCAAGACTTCAAGTTCCTCTTTTTTTTCTTTAAGGCGAAGATAAGTATTCAAATCTTTTTCTAAACGCTTTTTGACTTGTTGAAGAGATTGAAATTTCTTCTGGTCTTTCCAAGTATCAGGCTGATTGAGTTCCTGATCTATAGAGGCAATTTGTCTTTCTTTGTCTTCTGGGTCAAAGAAAACCTCTTAAATCCTCAAATTTGGACATAGCTTCTTTAAATCTGGTTAGAAACTCTGGTAACTGAAGCTTAAGAGGGCTTTTCTTATTCATTTCTTTTTCTTACCAGGGTAAGAATAACGAACAGCAAGCTTAAAGTCAAGCAAAGCCAACTCCAAACGTCGCCAAAGCGAGTATAGAAAGTCATTTTTTGAATAGGATTAATGGGAGCTTCCAAGACTTCTACAGTCATCAAAGAGGAGCGCTTAATTACCCGACCAAAGGGATCGATTATGCCGCTGATTCCAGTCGTGGCCGACCGAAGTAGATAACGGCGATTTTCAATCGCCCTAACCAGAGCGATCTGAAAGTGTTGATAAGGAGCCGATGATTTTCCATACCAGCCATCATTGGTAATGGTGACCAAGAAAGTAGCCCCTCGCTTAACAAATTTTCTAACAAGGTCAGGGAAAATAATTTCATAGCAAATTGGTGAACCAAAGGCTAATCCTTGAAAGGAGTGAAGTCGGTGCTCTTTGCCCGGGGTAACATCTCCAATAGCATGAGTTACCTTTTCGATAAAAGAAAAAATTTTTTTATAGGGAGTATATTCGCCAAATGGCACTAGATGCATCTTGTAATAGGTTGTAATAGAAAGATCCGGGCTTAAGCAAAGAGCGGTGTTATAAAATTCAGGGTGGTCAAGTCCAGAAGATCTTTCATTGGTTCCCAGAAGGAGAGTCACGCCAGTTTCTTTAACTAATTTTTCCAATCTTTTTTTGAAATTAAGATAACGTTGTTCAGGGCAACTGAAACAGAGAGGGACTGAAAATTCAGGCCAGATAACCAGGCGAGCCCCTCTCGCAATAGCTTCGTTGGTAAGGTGGAGATGATGGTCAAAGAGCTTTTCTATTTCTGCTTCCGGCGTAAAGTCCCAATAAATTTGCGAAGAAACATTACCCTGAATAACGGCCGCTTTAAATTGAAAGGAAAGTGGCGAATCAAGGGGTTTTTTTAATTGAATTAGACCGCTAAGGTGAAGTAAGAGGACAAGACCTAGGCTGAAGAAGAAGGGAAACTTTTTTCTTTTCAGGAGTGATTGAACAAAAGAAGCTGAAAAAAAAATAATAATAAAAGAGACGCCATATATTCCGGTAATCGAGGCTATTTGGATAAGAGGAAGATTTTGAGCTTGGGCATAACCTAGCAGGCCCCACGGGAATCCAGTCAGGAAGAAAGTTAGAATATACTCAAAAGAAACCCAAAGAAAACCGGCTGCCACAAAGCCGTAAGTTGGAAAAAAGTGAATTATTCTTGCCTGGAGCCAGGCATATAAAGCCCAAAAGAGAGCTAAAAAGGAAATTAAAAGAAAATAGATGAGAAGGCTTAAAGAAAGGGGAAGATTACCGTAGTGAGCTGGTACATAGGGAATCCAGTAAAGAAGAAGCCCATAAAAACCAAGACCAGCTAACCAGCCAGCTAAAAAGGCCCTTTTCTGGTTCGATTGAAAGACAATCATTAAAAGGGGAATAAGCGATATCCAAATAAAAAAGCTAAGGTTGAATTTGGGAAAGGCTAAGGCAGCTAAAAGCCCGGAGCAAAAGGCTGATCCAAGCCAAATGATTTTTCTTCTCATGGAATTTTATATTTTGCGACCTTTATTTTTTGATTGCAAATTAATTTTAAAATTTAGGTAAAAGCTAAATCGGCTAAATTAAAATTAAAAAATATGAAGAAAATTAGAAACTAAGATAGCTACTAGGGTTTATTTTTAATTTATTTCGATTTTCGGGCCAGTCAGTTTATTAGTAAACAATAAAAGCTTTGGCGGCTGCGGGGATAAGTGATCTGACCCGATTTTTAGCGGCCTCAGCTTCTGTTTGGGAAGAAAATGGACCTATTCGAACTCGATATAAAGGTGTCCTATCTGTCGGTAAGGGATTAAGAATAATTGATTGATAGCCAACTTTTTTTAAATCGTGAACTAATTTTGTTGTTGCCTCTTTTCGAGCGAAAGCTCCCACTTGAACGAAATAAGCTCGACTTGTTAGCTTTTTGGTATAAGGGACTGGCGTAACTTTTTGTTCCGGTTCTAGAGCCTTTTTTTCTTCTTTTGTTGACTTTTCGAGGGGAACAATTTCAGTAACTTTTTTAGGCTCGAAAATTTCCTTGGAGGTCGGTTCGCTAGTTAATTTTTTTTCAGGAATTAGGAGGCTAGCTTCACCTTTTTTCTCAGCAAGATTTTCAGAAAACAAAATTTTGTTTTCAGACACAGCTTTTGGCTGAGTTTCAACATATTTTTTCCCAATTGAAACTCCTAAGAGGAAAATAATGATTGCGACCCCCAAAATAGCTAAGAAAATTAACGCCAGCTGTGAGCTTGAGACTTGTAGTTCTCTTACTTGTTTGGTCTTCATCTTAGCTCTTGGGCTTTTCTTCCCTCCAAGTAAAGGCCCTCAAAAGCTCAATAGGTAAGGGGAAAATGATGGTTGAATTTTTCTCGCTAGCAATTTCAGTTAAAGTTCCAAGAAAGCGTAACTGAAGAGCTGTTGGGGTTTGAGACAGGATAGTCGCGGCTTGCGTTAGCTTTTCTGCAGCCTGAAACTCACCATCAGCGTGAATAATTTTGGCCCTTCGCTCTCTTTCAGCTTCAGCCTGACGGGCAATCGCTCTAATCATGGTTTCAGGCAAGTCGACATGTTTAATCTCTACCAGTTGGACTTTTATTCCCCAAGGATCGGTTTGACGATCAATTATTTCCTGAAGTTTAGTATTGAGCTTTTCTCTTTCAGCTAAAAGTTCATCTAGTTCGACTTCACCAAGAACACTACGAAGAGTTGTTTGAGCTAATTGCGAAGTGGCATAAAGATAATCTTGGACTTCAATGATGGCTTTCAAAGGGTCCATTACCCGGAAATAAACGACTGCATTCACTTTGACTGAGACGTTATCTCGAGTGATGACATCTTGAGGCGGAATATCGAGAGTGACCAATCTCAAGCTAACTCTAACCATGCGGTCGATCGGAGCAAATACCAGAATTATTCCTGGCCCCTTTGGCCTAGGCAGAGCTCGGCCAAGGCGGAAAATTACCCCTCGTTCGTATTCGCGAAGAATCTTAATGGAATTGAGGATGTAAAGAATGATTAAAGCCACAATTATAGTTGGGAAAGTAATCACTTTAGCCTCCTTTAGCTATTTAATTTATCGATTGACTTGGACCTTTTTTACTTTGATTTTAAGGCCTTCCAGCAGAGCCTCGACCTGAACTTTTGCCCCTTTAGGTATGAATTCGTCAGCCTCAGCATTCCAGATTTCACCGTGAACAAAGACTTTGCCTGTCAAGTTAAGATCTGTCTGAGCTGTCCCAATCTCGCCAATTAAGCCTTCGGGACCCGTAATGGCTCGTCTCATGTGAGCTTTCACCACCAAATAAACCAAAAAAACAAAAATTAAAGAAAAGCTAATGGCTACGGGCAGAATAATTTGAAAACTAGGTCGTAGTTCAGGTAAAGGCGAATTAACCAACATCATTGAGCCAATAATCATGGCAATAATCCCTCCCACCGTCAGAACACCATAGCTATGAACTTTAACTTCAAGAATCAATAACGCAATAGCCAGAAGAATCAAGAGGAGACCAACATAATTAATCGGTAAAATCTGAAAAGCAAAAATGGCTAGTAAAAGAGAAATACCTCCTAAAACTCCAGGAAGGATAGCGCCAGGGTTAGAAAATTCAAAATAAAGTCCAAGTAGGCCAAGCATCAAAAGAAGATAGGCTAGATTGGGATTGGAAATGGTAATGAGGAATTTCTGTCGCCGCGACATGGGAAGAAAAACAAGCGGTTTTTCCTTTAAAGATAAAAGGATTTCTTCTCCATCAAAACGCTTAATTTTTTGGCCATCGAAATAATTAAGGAGATCATTCACATCTCTAGCAATATAATCGATGAGTTTATTTTCAAAAGCTTCTTTTTCGGTGTAAGATGCACTAAGTCTAACCGCGGCCTCAGCTGCTTTTACATTTCGGCCCCTTTTTTCAGCAATTGTTTTGATATAGGAAATAGAATCCTGCAGGATTTTTTCCTCCATCGTTTTATCAATCTGCTGTCCAGTTATTGAAATGCCGACAGGATGGGCTGCTCCTGTGTTCGTTCCTGGGGCCATAATAAAGAGGTCGCTGGCAATACCTATAAAAAAGCCGGCTGAAGCTGCTCTTGCCCCACTTGGACTGACATAGGTAGCTACTGGAACCTTTGAACTTAAAAGGCGAGAAATAATTTCCCTCATCGAGCTTTCGAGGCCACCAGGAGTGTTAAGCTGAATAATCAAGAGGTTAGCCTTTTCTCTTTCAGCTCGGTCAATAGCCTGTCGAATATATTCCGACGTAATGGGATGGATAGGCGCGTCCACATTAATCATCAAAACTGTCCCCTGCGCCTCTCTTAGACTAAATATAAAGAGGAAAAAAATTAGATAGGGGAAAAACCTTTTAATCACGATGATAAAATTATAAGTTGTCTTTTATTTTAAGTCAATGAAAAATGAAATATAGAAGAGCTTTCCCTTGACAGAAGACGAGAAATTAAATAATCATATCGTTAACTTGCCCAAGTGGAGGAAGTCAGATGATTAAAAACGATCTTGTCTTAGCCATTGAGAAAAACACGAATCTTAGTCATTCCAAAGCAATTACTTTGGTTGAGGCAATCTTGAAATTTTTAAAACAAGGTTTGATCGAAGATGGGGAGGTTGAAATTAGAGGTTTTGGTAGTTTCCGGCTGATGAATAAAAAAACAGGAATTGGCCGCGATATTTGGCGCAAAAGTCGATTGGCGATTCCCAAGGGAAAGAGGGTCAAATTCTGTTGTGGTCAGGAACTTAAAGGATTGATTCTCGAAGATGATGAGGTTTGATTTGCTTCAATAAAAAGATTATGCCTGTCAAAATAAAAACATATTCAATTAAAGAAAGGCTGAGCAAAGTCAAAGTTGATCAGTTTGGCTCGCCCTTTTCGCCTGAGAATTCCTTTAACTTTTTTGTCCATAGCTGGCCTGATATTCTAGCCGCCAAGCAATTCAAAGAATTGGTGGAGTCAATTAAGCAAGCCTCTTTTTCTCAAAAACCGATTATCTTAGGTATGGGCGCTCATGTAATTAAAGTTGGTCTGAATCCTATTATTATTGATTTAATGGAAAGGGGTTTAATTACTGCTCTTGCTCTGAATGGCGCTGGTATTATCCATGATTTTGAGATTGCTTATTGCGGTCAAACTTCCGAAGATGTAGCTACTCAGATTGAAACAGGTAGTTTTGGTATGGCTTGGGAAACAGCTGAATTTCTTAACCAGGCGATAAAGAAAGGAGCTGAGAAAGATCAAGGGTTAGGCGAGGCTGTGGCCGAAATGATAGCTACCTCTGATTTTCCCTACAAGAATTGCAGCCTTTTGGCCACCGCTTTCCGTTTGAAGGTGCCAGCTACTGTTCATGTAGCTATAGGAACAGATGTTATTCATATGCATCCTCAAGCAAGCGGTGAAGCGATTGGTAAGACTTCTTTACGGGACTTTTATCTATTTTGTTCTCTAGTAGAAAAGCTTGAAGGGGGTGGAGTTTATCTTAATGTTGGCTCAGCAGTTATCCTTCCGGAAGTTTTTCTAAAAGCTGTCAGCTATGTTCGTAACCGAGGCTCTAAACTTGAAAATTTAACGACAGCAGTTTTTGATTTTTTCCGGCATTATCGACCAGAGCAAAACGTAATTAAAAGAATAGTGGGTGAGAAAGGCAAAGGATATTACTTTCTTGGTCATCACGAAATAATGATTCCGCTGCTCGCCGCATGTTTAAAAAGTTAATTGGCTAATTTTTTAACTTCAAGATCTTTTAGTAGAGATTGAAAAACTTTTTCAGTCTGAGCTAAAGTTTCTTCGATTGTTCCAGAGGTATCAATAACATAATCAGCATATTTTAATTTTTCCTTTACAGGTAACTGAGCTCTTATTCTTCTTTCAGCTTCTTCGCGGGTAAGCTGATTTCTGGACATAAGACGTTCAATCTGAATCTCTTCCGGGCACCAGACGACAATGATTTTATCAAAAAAAGAAATAAAGCCAGCTTCGATTGTTAAGGCAGCTTCAGAAATAAAAATGCCTTCTTTATTTGTTTTCTCAAGGCGCCGAAGGATTTGTTTCTTTTTTTTCAAAACGAGAGGATGGATCAGATGGTTAAGAAATTCTCTTGCCTGCTGATTGCCAAAGACAATTTCCCCAAGCTGGCGTCGGTTAATAGTTCCATCTGGATTGAGGATACTCTCTCCGAAATGGGCGACAATCATTTTCCAGACCTTCTTCCCAGGAAGCATTAGCTGGTGGGCGACTTCATCGGCTCGATGGATATAACATCCTTTTTTTTCTAAATAATCAGCCACTATCGATTTGCCACACGCAATCCCGCCAGTAAGAGCAACTTTTAGAAAAGGCATGGAAGAGAAAACAAAAATTTTTATGGATTAAGTTTTTTCTTTTTCCAAAGCCACAAATCGATAATTTCGACTAAATTTAACAGCAACTCCTTGCTTTTTATCTTTCTTTTCCGCTTTTTCTAAGCGGACAGCCGTTCCAGTTAGATGGAGTTGCATTTTTCTGCCTTCAGTTAATTTTTCCGGAAGGTTGAGGCTTAGGTTTAACTTTGAACCAATAACTACTTTGGCGTCAAGACCGAAGTAAGCTCCTCCGGAGCTAATATTTTCAATAGTAGTTTTTTCTTGGAAAGATTCCCCCTGAGGCAACCGACCTTCAACGATAGCTTCCAGAGGCAATTCGAATCGCCATTCTCGTCGTCGATTACTGATGACTATGGGTAAGGTGCCTATTTTTTTAGGTAATTTTTTTTTCTTTTTTATCTTCTGACTAGTTTTTTTCTTTTCCTGGATTTCTTTCATTGGCCTTCTCCCTTGATAATTCCCTTAGCTTAAAAAAGAGCTGAGTTGATAGCGTAGAGTGCCAGTTGGAGTCGACTGTGGGTGTTCAATTTAGCGTAAATGCTTTTGATGTGAGACCGAACAGTGTTTTTACTTATAAAAAGAATTTTAGCTATTTCATCGTTTGATCGGCCCTGTCCAATGAGCTTAAGCACCTGAAACTCCATTGGGGTCAGTTGTTCTAGAGTTTTTTCCTTGAAATCTCGACCGACCACAGAAATAATTCTGTCCATAATGGAGCTCATTTTGTCTCGGGGTAACCAAATTTCTCCCCGCTGAACAACTCGAACTGCTTCAGGGAGTTCTCGGGAAGGATTATTAAGATCGAAATATCCCCTGGCCCCAGCATTCATCAAACCGACAATTTCTTCATGGGAAGAAATACTGCCTAGAAGGAGAAGATGTCCCTGTCCCTGAATTTTACTTAGTTCTCTTATGGCTTTGCAGATTTCTTTCAGATTGGGCAGCATTTCAGTATTGGCGAAGAGGAGAACTTGGGGTTTCAACTTTTTCATAGCTTCAATTAAATTTTCGATCGGGCCTTTTTCAATGTGAACTATTGAAATATCTTCAGCCGGTTCTAGGGACTTGAGAATACCCGCTAAAACTAATTCTGATGGACAAAAAATTAAAAGTTTTATTTTTGAAATTTCTGGAGCTCGATGGCCCTTTCTTGTCATCTCCTTTTTTCTCCCTTCGCCATTCAACTTTACTTCTTTCTAAGCGATTTTATTAAGATAATGATGGCTTGTCAAGCAATCGACCTGAAAAAATGAAGCAACCTTTCAATGACTGAAATAATAAATATTTTATTTTTTAATTGGCTTTGGTTCATTTAGGCCAGCCGAGGCAAAAGGTAAGAACCTCATACTTCAGCTGGCCCGCCTTGGATGAGTTTTATAAATAAGACGTAATTTTTAAGGCTCTTTCTCAAGTAAAAATTAAATTTTTTCTCGAATGAAATATTTATTTTCGAATTTAATAGTTATTCTTTGCTTATTTTTTCGATTAGATAACCTTTCGACGAGAATTACCTGACCTCGAATAATGAGCTTAAGATTTTTGTCTTCAGCCAGAGCTTTTGGCAAATCAATGGCTAGCCGTAAACGGCTCCCAATAGTCACTGGGTTTTTTAATTCAAATATGGCCCCTTGATGGCTAATATAATTTAGAATGGTTTTTTCTTGAAAAGCTTCACCTGCCGGGGTTTCTCCTTCCACTAGAGTCGGCAAGGGGAGATTGAAAACTTTGTCGCCACCGAGGGTTCTTGTCAGCTCGTTAAAATCTCTATTGAAGGTCATTGGTCTTCTTCCTTTTTTTGGTTTACCTTCTTTATCATGATGTCTTTAGATCGGCTGATCAATCACCTCTGTCGATGAAATCAGGGGTGAAAAAGTAGGAGAAACCAATTCGCTTACTTTCACCCTCCAAAATTAATCTTATAAATCTATGCCTAAATTGAATATTTGTTTATTAGAGTCGGTTTCTTGACAAAATTCCCTTGAGCTCGTTAGAATGACAGAGTTTTAAACGAGAGGAGTTGCGGTGAAAAGGGAAGAAAGACTAGTCACTCAAATTACGCCGAAAAGCGAGGATTTTTCTCGCTGGTATGTAGATGTCATTCGCCGAGCTGAGTTAGCTGATTATGCGCCGATGAAAGGGATGATGGTTATTCGTCCTTATGGTTATGCTATCTGGGAGAATATTCAGGCCCACCTCGATCGAAGAATTAAAGCGACTGGTCATGTAAATGCTTATTTCCCGCTTTTTATTCCCGAAAGTTTTTTACGGAAGGAGATGGACCACCTCAAGGGATTTGCTCCTGAAGTTGCCTGGGTAACCCATGGCGGCCAAGAAGAACTAGAAGAAAGATTGGCGGTTCGGCCTACCTCAGAAGCTATAATTGGCGCCATGTACGCAAAATGGATTCAGTCGTGGCGGGATCTGCCGGTCTTAATTAATCAATGGGCCAATGTCGTTCGATGGGAAAAAGTGACAAGGCCTTTTCTTCGGACCACAGAATTTTTGTGGCAAGAAGGCCACACGGCTCATGAAACAGAAGAAGAGGCCCGAGAAGAGACCTTAAAAATCCTTAGGCTTTATCAGGAGTTTATCGAGACAGAACTGGCTATTCCAGTCATTGCTGGCAAGAAGACCTCGAAGGAGAAATTTGCTGGGGCTTTGGAAACTTATTCGGTGGAAGCTTTAATGTCCGATGGCCGAGCCTTACAAATGGGTACTTCCCATCATCTTGGACAGCATTTTTCTCGGGTTTTTAATATTCGCTTTGAAGACCGGAATCAAAATTTACAGTATGTTTGGCAAACTTCTTGGGGGGTTTCAACCCGCCTAATCGGTGCCGTAATTATGAGTCATGGAGATGATTCAGGACTCAAACTGCCTCCCAGAATAGCTCCGATTCAAGTTATAATTGTGCCGATTTCCATTGGTAATTGGAAAGAAAAGGTCTTGCCAGTTGCTCTTGACCTTGAAAAAAAATTAGCCGCTGCAGGAATTAGAGTCAAACTTGATGCCAGGGAAGAATATACTCCAGGGTGGAAATTTGCGGAGTATGAATTAAGAGGAGTTCCCCTCCGAGTAGAGGTTGGACCTAGAGATATTAAAGAAAATCAGGTTATTCTTGTCCGGCGAGATAATGGCGAGAAATTGGCCACGAGCCAAGATAATCTGGTAGAAAGAATAATTGATTGTCTTGAGGCTATCCAGAAAAATTTATTTACTTTGGCCCTTAATTTTCAAAAAGAGAATACCCACGATGTAGACAGTTATGAGGATTTCAAAAAAATAATTGAAGAACGACGGGGGTTTATTCGTGCTTGGTGGTGTGGTGAGGTGAGTTGCGAAGAAGCGATCAAGGAGGAAACCTCAGCCACTATTCGAGTGATTCCCCTCGAAAAAATTAGAGAAGGTGAAGGTTGTTGTCTCTACTGTAAGAAGAAAGCCACTGACTATGTCTATTTTGCTCGAGCTTATTAAAGATTCTGGGAAACATTAAAATTTAAAATAAAATAGGAATTGGCCAAAATGGAAGATCCTTGGGTCGAGAGCCGAGAAAAAATGGTGGAGACCCAGATTGTCAGCCGGGGAATCAAAGATGAAAGGGTTATAGCGGCGATGAAAAAAGTGCCTCGCCATCTTTTTGTCCCGGTTGAAATGATCGATTATGCTTACAATGATGAACCTGTTCCTATTGGTGAGGGACAAACCATATCTCAGCCTTATATAGTCGCTTACATGACAGAAGCCTTAAATTTGAAAAAAGAAGACAAGGTTTTGGAAGTGGGAACTGGTTCAGGCTACCAAACAGCCATTCTAGCAGAAATAGTTAACGAGGTATTTACGGTTGAAATAATTGCCAATCTTTCTTTAAGAGCCCAGGAGTTACTAAGGAAACTTGGTTATAATAATATTCATTTTAAAATTGGCGATGGTTCTTTCGGCTGGTCAGAGAATGCTCCTTATGATGCCATTATTGTTACAGCCGCACCGGCTCGAGTTCCTCGACCTCTGGAAGAACAGCTTCAAATTGGTGGTCGCTTGATTATTCCTGTCGGTTCGACCTTTCAAGAGCTTTATTTAATCACTCGAGAAAAAGAAGGATTTAAAAGAAAGAAATTGTTGCCAGTTCGTTTCGTTCCTTTAATTACAACCCACTAAAGATTTAAAGGAGAGCTTTTTAAGGGGAAAAAATGAAGACAAAGAACATTGGCTTCATTATTTATGGTCTATTTGTTTTTTTTATGTCAACTACTTTCAGTGAAACCAAATTTATTCAGATTACCCTGCCTAATGGTTTTAAGGTTATGGCCGAATTAGCTATCACTGAAGACCAGCGACAACTGGGATTAATGTTTAGAGAAAAGATGAGGGAAGATCAGGGAATGCTTTTTATTTTTGAAGAAGAAGACTATTACTCTTTCTGGATGAAAAATATGCGGTTTTCTTTAGATATGCTTTGGCTCGATTCTCAGCGGCGAATAGTCCATATTGAGGAAAACGTTCCACCTTGCTCCAGTGAGGACTGTCCCTCTTATGGACCAGCTTTGCCAGCGCGCTATGTTCTTGAACTCGTTAGCGGGTCGGTGAAAAAGCATAAGCTCAAATTGGGCGATCGTCTGGATTTTATCTTGCCATTTATTAATTATTTGAATTGATTCAAATAAGAAGGATAAAAAATTTCGCAAGAGAGGCGAGTATCGATGAAGATTGAGGAGTGGCTGAACCTTTTCCAAGAAAGAGTTATTCTAGCTGATGGAGCTATGGGCACAATGCTCTATAACAAGGGAATTTACCTTAACCTCTGCTTTGATGAGGTAAATTTGACTAATCCCGATTTGGTTCGTTCCATTCACCGTGAATATATTCAAGCTGGCGCCGAGATTATTGAGACTAATACTTTTGGAGCTAATAGATTTAAATTAAAAAAGTATGGGCTTGAAGATAAGGTTAGAGAAATAAATTTAGCTGGGGTTGCTATAGCTAGGCAAGAAGCCGGTTCCAAGGTTTGGGTAGCTGGTTCAATTGGGCCGCTTGGGGTAAAAATTGAGCCTTGGGGCTCAACCTCAATTGAGGAAGCCGAAGAGGCCTTTAGAGAACAGGCAGCAGCCCTTCTTGCTGGCGGCGTTGATCTTTTTATTCTGGAAACTTTTTCGGACATAAACGAAATTCATCAGGCCATTAAAGCAATTCAGAAAGAAGCCCCGGAGGTTTTGATTATTGCTCAAATGACGATTGAAGAGGATGGTAATAGCTTATATGGAACTACACCTGAAGTTTTTACTCGAAAATTAGAGGAATGGGGCGCTCATATTATTGGGGTTAATTGTTCTGTTGGTCCAGCCGCCATGCTTCAATGTATTGAAAGAATGGCCAGGGTGACAGCTAAACCTCTTTCAGCTATGCCCAATGCTGGGATTCCCAGAAATGTGGAAGGAAGAAATATTTATCTTTGTTCGCCTGATTATTTAGCTGAATATGCCCGCCGATTTATCCTCAATGGAGTTCGTTTGTTGGGTGGTTGTTGTGGAACTACCCCAGCTCATATCAGGGCAATTAGAGGGGCTATTCGCTCCTTACAGCCAGCTCACCGGCCAATAATCTTTATTAAAGAAGAAGTAGAAGAGGCGAAAGAGACTATGCCCAAACCAATGGCTGAAAAATCAGCCCTCGGCCAAAAGCTTAGTGAAGGCAAGTTTGTCGTTAGTGTGGAAATTGTTCCGCCGCGGGGTTGCGATCCAACTTCAGCCCTCGAGATTGCCCGCCAATTAAAAGACAAGGGAGTTGATTGTGTAAATATTCCTGATGGTCCTCGAGCTAGTGCGCGCATGAGCTCTATGGCTTTGGCCTTTCTTATTCAGGCTCAAGCTGGCCTGGAGGTAATTCTTCATTATACTTGCCGAGATCGCAACCTTTTAGGTATTCAATCCGATCTTTTAGGAATCCACGCCCATGGAATTCGCAATCTCCTCCTAATTACCGGCGATCCACCTAAACTTGGAGATTATCCCGATGCTACTGCGGTTTTTGATGTTGATTCAATTGGGTTGACTAAAGTCGTTAATTCTCTAAATCGAGGTTTAGACATTGGCCGACGTCGCCTGCCCCAACCAACAAGCTTTCTGATTGGAGTCGGAGTTAATCCAGGAGCAATAAATATAGATTACGAAATGTCACGTTTTCACTGGAAAGTAGAAGCTGGGGCTGAATTTGCGATCACTCAGCCAGTTTTTGATATCCAACTTTTGGAAAATTTTTTACGTCGGGCCGAACCTTATAAGCTGCCGATTATCGCTGGGGTGTGGCCTTTAGCTAGCCTTCGGAATGCTGAATTTATGCATAACGAAGTTCCTGGAGCTAGAGTACCTGAAGAAATAATGGGCCGGATGCGGCGGGCTCAAGAGGTTAGCCCAGAGAGGGCGAGAGAGGAAGGAATTGCTATTGCGCAGGAAATCGTAAGTCAGATTAAGAATTTAGTTCAGGGAATTCAAATTTCACCACCTCTAGGTAGATATGAAGCAGCTTTACAGGTGCTTGAAGCTCTTTAAAAAGCCTTTGGTTAATTAAAATTTAGCCAATTAACAAAAAGGTCAGTTTAAAGACACAGGAAAAAGATGAATAATTTTTTATCTGATATGGTCTGGGGGAAATGGCCAGAATGGTTCAAGGATAGTTTTCAATAAGTTGTTTAAGTTCCAAGGCTGCTTGAACTGAGGCTTTTTGTTCTCCAAGAAGTTCCTTAATTCGCCTAAATTCTTGTTTCATGGCTTCTCTTTTATCTTGGGCAAAGAGGAGCGATAAAGCTTCTTGAGCCAATTTTTTAGGAGTAAATTGTTGTTGAATTAACTCGGGGACAAATCTTTTCCCCGCTATTATGTTAACAATGCTGTAATTTTTGATTCTAACTAATTTTCGGCCGAATAAATAAATAATGGGCGAGATTCGGTAAAAGGCAATAAAAGGAACTTCGAGCAGGCAAGCTTCCATATTAGCGGTGCCACAAGCAGCTAACAGGAGATCTGAGGCAGCCATAGCTTCATATTTATCCATATCTTCATTAATAATCAATAAATTATCATGACGGTCAAAAAATTTTTCGATTTGAGAACGCTCAATTGTCTTCGCTTGAATAATAAGAAAATTAACCGTAATTTCATTTCTTATTAAATCTATCGATTTACTCAATATTGGCGAATGGCGAGTAACTTCGCTTGGACGACTGCCAGGAAGAAGGGTAATTAGTGGGATATCAAGAGGGAGATTGTATTTTTGCCGAAATTGAGCTCGATCCAAATTTACTTTAAGGCGGCTGAGAAGAGGATGGCCTACATATGTTGCCGGAAGCCCAGCTTTTTCATAGATTTCAATTTCAAAGGGAAAGATTAATAGCATTTTGTTTATGAAACGGCGAATTGTTTTGAGCCGGCCAGGTCGCCAAGCCCAAACTGTCGGGCTGATGTAATAAAGAATCGGAATTCCTTCTCGATGAAGATAACGAGCTAACCTCAAGTTAAAGTCAGGGGAGTCGATAAGAACAGCCGCTCTTGCCTTCCTTTTTTTGGCTTCTTCTTTTAAAGAGATAATCATTCGGCGAATTCGAGGATATCTTCGGACGGCTTCGCCCAGGCCAACTATATTTAATTCATTAATGGAGTAAAGAATATCAGCTCCCCTGGCTGCCATTTCCGGGCCACCAAGACCAAAAAAGGAGGTTTGAGGATCAATTTCTTGATATGCCTGAATGAGATCAGCCCCATATTTTTCTCCTGAATTTTCGCCGGCCACAATGAGGATAAATTTCACGGTTTATTTTTTTGTCCCCAGCGCACAATTTCGGGCATTTTCTGAGGATCCTGGCCATAATAAAAAAGCCATTGGTCGTATGTATCTTGATTATTATAAATCTTAATCGATTTTTTCTTAGATCGGCTGACCACGCCAATAATTTGCGGATTAACTATGGATTTCAGAGCCTCAGGAGGTGCTATCATCACCCGCTGAATCATTCCCTTCTGGGTGGCTGGCCCACTTATGGCTAAAATCAAATCCCATTCACCTTCTTCGGTCATAGGATCCTTAAAAGGCCGTCGCAGAAATCTTTCTTTCAGCAGAATTTCTAAAGAATTGGGGAATTGTCCAGGATGCTTCAGTTGATAAAGTCGAATAGCTTCGACATATTGTTTGCCTCGAAAAATGAGCTCTTCTTCTTTTTCTCGCTGAATTTGAGTTTGCCAAACTGGAACAGCCACCATTAGGCCAATGTTCAAACAGGCAATTAGAATAAGAAGCATAATTAGCATCACGCCTTGAGCTTCTCGTCTTATTGTTACCATGTATTATAAGGAGTCCCGTCAATGGCAATTTCTTTTGAGCCTGATCTGACGTCAATGACTCCAGCCTCACGGCCAGAGAGAATATCTTCAGGGGAAAGCTCTTCCTTGATTTCTTCCCACGTTTTATCTGAACCAGTAAAAGGATCAATAGGCAATCGCCTCAAATAACCTTCGTCAACTAAGGCTTGCAAAGAAGGGGGGTACTTCCCTTTGTCAGAAAAATATTGGTCAATTAATTTTCGTAAAATATAGAGGTCTTCTTTCAAGACAGCTTCTCGTGCTTTTTTTGTAGCGTATTTATATTGAGGAAGAGCTAGGCTAACCAAAATACCAATTAAAGCAAAGACAATGATAAGTTCAATTAAGGTGAAGCCATGGCTCTTTTTCCTACCAATCACGATACTTTGTCCCATCGAGGGCTCGGCCCGGGCTCTTCGTATAAACATCATATACATTTTCCCCTCCCCAAGTTGTGGCCTCAGGTTTATCCCGGGTAGATAATAAGCCCCAATCATAGGAATTAGTCATGGGGTCTAAAGGAATTTTTCTCAAGAAACGAACCAGGACTTTTTTCTTAGTCCCTTTTTCTCCGGTTTCTAAGATTTCAACTCCTTTAACGAGAGTTTCAAGGTCAGGAGGATAGCCATCAGTGCCTTCTTTGACTTCTATTTTTTTTTCATCAGCCAGTTTCTTATAAGCATCAATCGCTTCTCTAATTGTTCTTAAGGCTCGTCGTAGCTCAATTTCTTTTTCTCTTTTGACCGCCACTTGAGCCATGGGAAGAATAGCCCCAGCTAAAATAGCTAAAATAGCAACTGTCACTAACAGTTCAACAAGTGTAAACCCCTTTTTTCTTTTTAAATTAAGCATTCAATATTTACGGAGATTCTTGAAGGGTTGCTGGTAAAAGCCTCGTCTTTTAGCTTCTTTTTGTCCCCAAGGCTTTGTCCCAGAAGGTGGGGATGGTGGTGTTTCTAAAGCTTTCTTACTTAGCCTAATTTTGTGATCTTCATCGATACTTAAAACTTTGACGGTTATGGTCTGACCAACTTTAAAAATGTCTCTAATGTTTCTTATTCGATGGTGAGCCACCTCAGAGATATGGAGAAGGCCAACAATGTTAGGTAGAATTTCCACGAAGGCACCATAGTCTTCAAGGCGGACTATTTTTCCCGTATAAACTTTACCAACTTCCGCCTCCACCGTTATTTCTCGAATCATCTGTTTGGCTTTCTCAGCTCCTTCCATATTGGGCGCAGCAATAGTT
This sequence comes from Candidatus Aminicenantota bacterium, assembly GCA_026416195.1. Taxonomy (GTDB): domain Bacteria; phylum Acidobacteriota; class Aminicenantia; order Aminicenantales; family CALLJL01; genus CALLJL01. Next base: position 23,135 of record JAOAFQ010000067.1, read on the forward strand.
ATTTTGCCTGTTTCCTCAATATCAATTTTCGTATTAGTGGCGGCAATTATTTTCTTAATGACTTTGCCAGCCGGGCCAATAACCTCGCTAACTTTTTCGGGATTTATAAAGAGAGTAATAATTCGTGGAGCATAGGGGGAAAGATCTGGGCGAGGAGCGGGAAGAATTTCTCTCATTTTTTCCAGAACTAGAATCCGAGCTTGCTTTGCCTTTGTTAAGGCTTCTCGAATTATTTGCGTTGAAATACTGGGTATTTTCAAATCCATTTGAATAGCGGTTATTCCCTTTTCAGTGCCAGCAACCTTGAAATCCATATCGCCAAAATGGTCTTCATAGCCAGCAATGTCAGTCAGAAGAATATAGCGTTCGCTTTCTTTAACCAAACCAATGGCGATTCCAGCCACCATCATGGTTAGGGGAACCCCGGCATCCATAAGAGAAAGAATGCCTCCACAGACCGTAGCCATGGAGGAGGACCCATTAGATTCAAGGATATCGGAAACTATGCGAATAGTATAAGGGAAGGTATCTTCATCAGGAATAGCTGGTAGGATAGCTCTTTCAGCCAAAGCGCCGTGGCCGATTTCTCTCCGGCCAGGGGCTCTCAAGAAGGCCACTTCACCTACAGAAAAGGGTGGAAAATTATAATGGAGCATAAATCTCTTTTCAGCTTCTTCCCCAATGCCGTCGAGAATTTGAACATCTTCAAAGGTTCCTAAGGTTACAGTAGCTAAGCATTGCGTTTCTCCCCGAGTAAAGAGAGCCGAGCCGTGGGTACGCGGTAAAAGTCCAACTTCAATACTTATGGGTCGGATGTCATCAAAATTTCGGCCATCAATTCTTTTGCCTTCTTCAAGAATCATTCGCCTGACCAACCGTCGTTGGAGCTCATAAAAGAGATTTTTAATTTCTTCGATTTCGGCCTCGTTTTCAGCGGGAATAGGCTCAAGAAGCTTTTTTAACAGAGCATCCACTTGGGTCTCTCTTTCTTTTTTGGTTTTACCTTGCATTGCCTCGAGAAGTTGGCCACCTAGCTTGTCTTCTAACTCTCGGAGTTTATCTTCATTCAACGTAAGGGGAGTAAAATCTCTTTTTTTTATATTTAGAGACGAAAAAAGTTCTTTTTGCCGGTAAATTATTTCTTTTATGGGCTCTCGGGCAAATTCGAGAGCTTCAACAATTTTCTCTTCTTCTACCTCAATAGCCCCGGCCTCGATCTGTCTCTTAT